>NZ_JBIWAM010000003.1:185556-382629 GCF_044760065.1 Pseudomonas sp. NPDC098740
CTGGTAGAAGAGCAAGGATCGCCACAGCAGGTGTTCGAAAACCCGCTTTCGGCGCGCTGCAAACAATTCATGTCCAGCAACCGCTAACGGAGCTACCCGCATGCAGAACTACAAAAAAATCTTCCTGGCTGCTGCCGTCACCCTGGCCTTCAGCGCCGGTGCCGCCGCCGAGACCTTGAAGATGGGCATCGAAGCGGCCTACCCGCCGTTCAACAACAAAGATGCCAGTGGCAATGTCGTCGGCTTCGACAAAGAAATCGGCGACGCCCTGTGCGCCAAGATGAAAGTCGAATGCACCGTGGTTACGTCCGACTGGGACGGCATCATCCCGGCCCTGAACGCCAAGAAATTCGACTTCCTGATCTCCTCGATGTCGATCACCGACGAGCGCAAGCAAGCGGTGGACTTCACCGACCCGTACTACTCCAACAAGCTGCAATTCATCGCACCGAAAAACGTCGATTTCAAAACCGACAAGGACTCTCTGCAAGGCAAAGTGATCGGTGCACAACGTGCGACCCTCGCCGGCACCTGGCTGGAAGACAACATGGAAGGCGTTGAAGTCAAACTCTACGACACCCAGGAAAACGCCTACCTCGACCTGACTTCCGGTCGTCTGGACGGCATCCTGGCCGACAAGTACGTCAACTACGAGTGGCTGAAAAGCGACGCCGGCCGGTCCTACGAGTTCAAGGGCGATCCGGTGGAAGAAAGCGACAAGATCGGTATCGCCGTGCGTAAAGGCGACGCGATCCGCGAGAAGCTGAACGTCGCGCTGAAAGAAATCGTCGCTGATGGCACCTACAAAAAGATCAACGACAAGTACTTCCCGTTCAGCATCTATTGATTCTGACCTGCCGGGCCGGCGCCGTTATTTGACGGCGCCAGTCCCTGGCATTGCCTGCCGCGATTTGAAAAGAAATCCATGACTATCGATCTCTACGGATTCGGCCCGGCGCTCGCCGCTGGCGCGCTGATGACTGTGAAACTGGCACTCTCGGCCTTGTGCCTGGGGCTGGTGCTCGGTCTGCTCGGCGCCTTGGCCAAGACTTCCCCGTACAAGCCGCTGCAATGGCTTGGCGGTACTTATTCGACACTGGTTCGCGGCATCCCTGAATTGCTCTGGGTGCTGTTGATCTACTTCGGCACGGTCAACTTGATGCGTGCCCTGGGCGAGTTCTTCGGCAACCCCGACCTCGAACTCAATGCCTTCGCCGCTGGCGTGATTGCGCTGGGGCTGTGCTTCGGCGCCTACGCCACGGAAGTGTTCCGTGGCGCAATTTTGGCTATCCCCAAAGGTCACCGCGAAGCGGGTGTGGCGTTGGGTCTGTCGAAATTCCGTATCTTCACCAAACTGATCATGCCGCAGATGTGGCGCATCGCCCTGCCCGGCCTGGGCAACCTGTTCATGATCCTGATGAAAGACACCGCGCTGGTGTCGGTCATCGGCCTGGAAGAAATCATGCGTCACGCGCAAATCGGCGTGACCGTGTCCAAGCAGCCGTTCACCTTTTATATGGTGGCCGCGTTCATGTACCTGGGCCTGACGGTTCTCGCTATGACCGGCATGTACTTCATGGAAAAACGCGCCGCTCGCGGCTTCGCGAGGAGCACCCAATGAACTGGGAAGTCATCATCAAGTGGCTGCCGAAACTGGCTCAGGGCGCGACGCTGACCCTGGAACTGGTGGCCATCGCCGTGATCGCCGGTTTGCTGCTGGCAATTCCGCTGGGCATCGCGCGCTCGTCACGACTCTGGTACGTGCGGGCATTCCCCTACGGCTACATCTTCTTTTTCCGTGGTACGCCGTTGCTGGTTCAACTGTTCCTGGTCTACTACGGCCTGGCGCAGTTCGACGCGATCCGTAACAGCTCGATGTGGCCGTACCTGCGCGATCCGTTCTGGTGCGCCACGGCGACCATGACGTTGCACACCGCGGCCTACATCGCCGAGATCCTGCGCGGCGCGATCCAGGCGATTCCACCGGGCGAGATCGAAGCGGCGCGCGCCCTGGGCATGTCCCGGACCAAAGCGCTGGTCTACATCATCCTCCCCCGTGCCGCCCGCATCGGTCTGCCGGCCTACAGCAACGAAGTGATCCTGATGCTCAAGGCCAGCGCCCTGGCCAGCACCGTGACCCTGCTGGAACTGACCGGCATGGCCCGCACCATCATTGCCCGGACCTACCTGCCGGTGGAGATATTCTTCGCGGCGGGGATGTTCTATCTGCTGATGGCTTATGTGCTGGTTCGCGGCTTCAAGCTGCTGGAGCGCTGGCTGCGCGTCGATGCCTGCCAAGGGCGTTGATGCCTGCGTGCTGACGGGCGAGGAGTTACTCGCCCGTTTCGCGGCGCTGGATGCTTTTCTGATCGAGCATCAGGCGCAGTGGAAACCTCGGCCGTTTACTCATCTGCAGCTTCCTTGGGAAGCGTCCTACCCCGAGTTGTCTGTATGGCTACGCGGCAGGTCGTTGGAGGATGCGGAAAATGCTCATAACCAACCTGCTCTGTTGGATGCGCCGGAGCCTTTTGCTTCGCTGGCGGCGCTGTCGCTTGAGCTGAGCGCAGTGGGTGAACTGCCCAGGCATGCGCTTGAAGCGGCTGGGCATCGGTTGAATGTCGATGTGCCGGGGCGCAAGTGGCAGCAGATTGAGGCGTTTGCCAGCCGGTTGGCGTTTGTCTCTGCACCGAAGCATTGGCTTGATTGGTGTTCGGGCAAGGGCCATTTGGGGCGGCGATTGTTGCAAACCGGTCAGCAGCTCACTTGCCTGGAATACGACCCGGCGCTGGTCGCCAGCGGTCAGGCACTCAGCCAGCGTCATCAATTGCACGCACTGCATGTCGAGCAAGATGTACTCGCTGCGGATGCCGCCTCTTTGTTAAATACTGCCCACACGCCGGTAGCGCTGCACGCCTGCGGTGATCTGCATGTGCGGCTGATCCAACTCGCCAGTGCCGCTGGCTGCAAACAACTAGCCATCGCGCCTTGCTGCTACAACCGGATCAGTCTGAGCGAGTATCAGCCGCTTTCCTCGTCGGCCAAGCGCTCCAACCTACAGCTGTCCCTCGATGATCTTTCGCTACCGATGAGCGAAACCGTCACCGCTGGCGCTCGCGTCCGACGTCAGCGTGACACCTCCATGGCCCGACGCCTGGCCTTCGACCTGCTGCAACGGCAGCTGCGCGGCATAGACGAATACCTGCCCACCCCTTCCCTCCCCAGTGCCTGGCTGGATAAATCCTTCGCTGATTACTGCCATCATTTGGCCGCGCTTAAAGAGTTATCCACAATCGGACCGCAGAATTGGTCAGCACTTGAAGCCACTGGTTGGCAGCGATTGGCCGAAGTGCGCAATCTGGAGCTACTGCGCGGACTTTTCCGACGCCCATTGGAGCTGTGGCTGGTACTCGATCGAGCCCTTTTCCTCGCCGAGCAAGGGTATGCGGTTCGCCTCGGAACCTTCTGCGAAACCCCGCTTACACCGCGTAATTTCCTGATCCTGGCTGAGCGCCCATAAAGCGCCTCAGCCTGTGGATAACTCTGGGGATGAAATTATCATGGATCCAATATATACGGCTGTTTCGGAGCTGAAACACAACTGTTCAATTTTCGTACACCTGTAAAAAAATCGGAAAAACAGGCATTTGCGATCAAATGAGAACGGCTCCACAAATTTGCCTCTAAGCAGGTGCGGTACAGATCCAGTTGTGCATAAGCGTTCAGCCAAAACAAGATAAACGACCTGCGAAACCTCAACTATCTTTTCCAAACGCCAGAATTGCCTGGCGCTCAAACAGCAAGGAGCTGGGAAAAACATGAGCACATTGAACAGTGCACAGGAAGCCGTCGATACCGTCGCCAACCAAGCCATTGATGCTGCGCTGCAGCAAACCTTCGCGGTGGGTGGCGCCATCATCAACAACGCAACGGGCGAAGTCATCGCCGCGCTGCACAACAATGTGCTGATGCCTTACCCCGGCAGCGGCACCACTTACTTTCTACCTCATGACCCGACCGCACACGGCGAGCGGCAATTGGTGGACTGGTACTACGAAAACGTCGCGCCATTGAACCTGCCACCGCCCAATCAGTTGACTGTCGTCACCACGCTGGACCCGTGCGCCATGTGCGCTGGTTCACTGCTGACTGCAGGATTTAACGTCGCCGTCAGTGCGATCGATGACTACGCAGGCATCAACTACAACAGCCAGTTCACCTTTCCGTCGCTGCCGCCGCAGATCCGCCAACAGGCGCAGGACACCTGGGGTTATTACGCGATTGCGGCGCCTGTCAGCCGGGCTTATCAAGGTTCGACCAGCCCGGTATTCGGCGGTCAGACCATCGACTCGGCGGCTTACTTCCTCACCAGTTCGATCTTCTCCGCCAGCGTCAACACCGTACGCGAGGCCAGCAACAACAGCGGTCTGCCACCGGATCAACTGCAAAACCCGGCAAACCTTCCGGCCAACAGCAAAGTGCGCCAAGCACTGACTGCGCTCAGCCCGTTTGCGCTGACCGTGCAATCGGCGAACCCACGCGACCCTGGCGCAGAACTCGCCCCGCCGCTACTGAAAACCGCGCAACAAAGCACGGTGTTCAACTCGGTAGCCCTCATCGATCCGTTCGGCAACCTGCTGGTGTGTCTGGGAGGCGTCGAGAACCAGTCGCCAATTCGTACAGCGTTCATGGAAACCACCCGCAACTACGCGGTCATGCGCTGGACCCTGATGAACGACCCCGACCCGACGGTTCGCGCCCAGGCCGAGCAATACCTGACGCATCCAAAGTACGGCACCTTCGTCTTCCTCTACGCCCCCGACCCCACCACCCCGCAGGCCGTGATGACCTTCGGCGCGTACGGTTCGACCATGGAAGGCCCCGTGCCGCAGAGCTATCCGTCCAACCTCCAATACGTGCTGCTGCCGGGCAACACCACCGCACAAGCGCTGTCGACACTGGCCCAAAACCTGCCGCCGTTCTACACGCAAAGCGTGCAAGTGGCGCCCGCGCAGGTGCTGAGTCAGGACCTGATCAACGCGGTTAAAAACGGCGTGTAACGCTTTAAAGCAATCGCATTGACCGGCCCCGCAGAAGCGTCCGCGGGGCCGGCCTGACGCCTCCGCAAAAATAGTCTGAATTCAGGGGTTTACAGAACCAACCCAATCGCTATAATCGTCGCCCTAACACGCCGGTATAGCTCAGTTGGTAGAGCAACTGACTTGTAATCAGTAGGTCCCGGGTTCGACTCCTGGTGCCGGCACCATACAAGGTTCCAGAGAAGGCTTTCAAAATCTCTGGAACCCCCGAAAAACCCGCCTTCTGGCGGGTTTTTTCGTTTTGGCGCTCCATCGGTTTCCGTCAGAAACTGGTGGATTCCAACCGTTTTAAGGGTAGAGTTTGGGATACAGGTCACTTCGATAAAAGGGAGTACCCTTATGTCGCGCACCACAGCTCCGCTCTCCGACGCAGCTTGCCGCTTGGCAAAACCTACAGACCGCGCCTACAAGCTTTTCGACGGCGATGGCCTCTACCTCCTAGTCCAACCCAATGGCCGCAAAGGCTGGCGGCTCCGTTATGTCAAACCTGACGGACGCGAAGGACTGACCTCGTTCGGCAACTACCCCGTCATTGGCCTCGCCGACGCGCGCCGCAAGCGCTTGGAGGTCAAGCGAATGCTGGCGGATGGCATTGATCCCATAGAGACCAAGCACCAAGCCAAGGCGGAAGCCGTAATCAAAGGCAGGACCTTTGAAAGCGTTGCGCTCGACTGGCATACGGAAATGTCGACCAAGTGGGCACCAGGCCATTCCAAGACAGTGATGAGCCGCCTCAAAACCCACGTATTCCCGCTGATCGGCGCCCGCGCCATTGTCGACCTCGACACCCATGACCTTATGCAGCCCTTGGAAGCGATCAAGAAGCGCGGAACGATCGACGTTGCTTTAAGGGTACAAAACTACCTGCAGAGCATTATGCGCGAGGCAAAGCGCCTCCGGCTTATCACCATAAACCCTGCTTACGATCTCGAGGGCTCGATCAAAGCCCCGCGGGTGGTACATCGCCCCGCTCTACCCTTATCGCGACTGCCGGAACTGCAGGAGCGGATCGACACCTATAAAGGCCGGGCACTTACCCGTCTGACGGTGATGCTGTCGCTGCATGTGTTTGTACGATCCAGCGAGCTGCGTTTCGCACGCTGGAGCGAGTTCGACCTCAAGCGCGGCACCTGGGAGATACCGGACACTCGACCCGTGTTGGAGGGAGTACCCTTTTCCACAAGGGGTACGAAGATGGCAGGGGATATCCATTTAGTACCCTTATCGCCGCAAGCAGTGTCGCTACTCGAAAAAATCCATGCACTCACAGGCAAATTCGCATTGGTCTTCGCAGGGGATGCCAAACCTTGGAAGCCCATGTCCGAAAATACCGTGAACAACGCGCTACGGACGATGGGATACGACACCAAAACCGATATCTGCGGGCATGGGTTTCGTTCGATGGCCTGCAGCGCACTGATCGAGTCAGGATTGTGGTCCGAGACCGCCATTGAAAGACAGATGAGCCACAAGGAGCGGAACAACGTCCGCGCCGCTTACATCCACAAGGCAGAGTTCATCGAGGAGCGCAGGCTGATCATGAACTGGTGGAGCCGGTATCTGGAGGCCAATCAGCAGGAGCATGTCACTCCACACGAGTTTGCAAACCAGACCGGGACGAACGTCACGCGGCTCAAGGCGAAAAGCCGCTTGAGGGAGTAGGCCGTTAGCCTACTCCTCGTCCTGCCCACCAACGTACGCTTTATACGCCTGCCTTTCATGAGTCGGCTTGGACGGAAATGCCAACTGAATCTGCCTACTTTTCACCATTCCATTCAGGTACTGCTGACGGAGGGCATCTGGACTGCGCTTTACCAAATTAGCCAAAACGTTGAGCGTCAGATAGTGCTCCTTGCATAGGGTGATAATCACCTGTTGCATACGATCCTTTTGCATGCGCTCTCGATTGCGCGGCTCCTCAGCCAGTATTTCGAGCTTTTCTCGAAACCCTGCATCAAGCCTGTCCAAAGCATCGATCAGCGGCGCGTCAATATGATCGCTCAACAAGCAGCCATCATCGTTTCGCTGCATATCCAGCTCGACCTTATGTTCGGAGCTACCTGCGTTATGTTCGGAGCTAGCCCCGTTATGTTCGGAGCTGCCGGCGTAATGTTCGGAGCTCTGCAGCGGACCTGCGAACACTTGCTCCGGCGTAGGCAGTTGCTCACCCGGCAGGTGATAAATCATGCCCCGTGAGCGCCCGTCGGGCACAAGGAATCCCTCGCGTACCAACCGCGCAAGCAGTTGGCTCAAGTCATGAGCATGAGTATCACAAATCTCAAGGAGACGATTATGGCTGACCACCCGCTCAATCGCGGCCGTGGCCAAAATCAACCTAGCAGTATGTTCCAAGCTCTCGAAACGAACCCCAAATCGCTCTCGTAACTGCTCCACCACCCCTTCAGGCAGCAAGTCCAACATGCGAAGCTCAAGAAGGGTTTGCTCGGGCTCGGGCTTTTCATAAAGGGCTGGCGGTCGCCAATGCTGGCTGCGCCACCCGCTGTAGATTTTTGGAACCCCAGAACCACCACGCTCGCCAAGACCGATAAGAAGAAACATTTGGTGCATTAGCCTGTTCCGGCAATCGCTGGTACCACCTTGCAACACCTGCTCAAGGGGTAAACGTAAGCCGCCAGGATTGCGAAAGCCAAACAAGTCAGGACGCTTCACGACTAACACAGAAACCCGCCCGGTATAGTCGGCATGGACCAAGGTATTAACCAAAGCCTCGCGCAGAGCTTCATGTACCGGTGTGTCATCCTGGCGCTGATCACCTTTGAGAGCGAACGGTACCTTTAGGTCCTCAACCAACTTGCGATAAACCCGCCGGTAGAAATCAAACAGATTTCCTGACCAGGTTCCATCAGGGACGAGTCTATCCACCCAACGTAGTTCTGTTTTGGCGTGCGGCCGCTCCTGATAGTCCACAAAGTAATGCGGCACACTCTCTTGGATCGAAAGCCAGCGTCCGAACATTAGTAAACCTGCCAGAGTCAGCCCTTCGACTCCGTTCGCGCGGTCTTTTCGCCAGCCGCCTATCTGTCGGAGAAACTCAATCCCTTGGTGCTCCAGCGCTGGATGGCCTGGCTTTATGTCGCTAAGCATCTGGCGGTAGATACGCAGACTGTCCGGATCGATGTCTGCGAAGTCGTAATTTGGCAAAATCCGCTCGTCCCGACAGTCCTCCACTTGCTCTGCGAACATGCGGCGAACATCTTCCTCAGAGCAACGCCGATCACCCTCATGTAATCGACGATAAGTGTTACCTAGCGGCTGACCATTGAGAAATACCGGCTTCTGCTTACGCGAAGCCGCCGGGATTTTCACTTCAAGTACCTGCTTGCCCTCCAGCTCTCTGACGACCACCTCCCGGTCAGTCAGCAGATTGACACTGACCTTGGCCGGATTGTTGAGGGTATTGAACAGGTCAGTACGTACTTTCTCGATATTTGATAGGCCTGCAACGCTGAACTGCCCATCCTTTTCGCGCACGCCAAGCAGTACTACCCCACCCTGAGTGTTAGCAAAAGCGGAGTAGGTTAACCAGAAATCCTTAGGCAACTCTCCCTTCCCATCCTGCCCCTGAGCGAGCTTGCATTCGAGCTCGACAGATTCAACCAGCGAGGGCAGATCTTCAAGGGTATGGGGATTGAGTGACATCAAAGACTTCCTAAATGATCAGCCTGCTTCACGTAGCTGCAAAAGGTCGAAGAAAAGACATACGTGCGGGGATTGTACTCAGTCTTCCATAGTCGCACGCAACTCGACGAGCGGAGACTGATCATGAACTGGTGGAGCCGATTCCCAGTCACCAATCAGCAGGAGGATGTCACTCCTCACGACTCTGCACGAATGTCACACGGCCAAAAGCCAATCGCGGCGCAGCAAAGTAAGCGTACGTTCTCGAAATCTCGATGATCCGTTTGTCCACGCGGGTCCATCCAAACAGGGCTGCAAAGCCGCCCTGTTTGGATGGACCTCACTTAAAAAATCTAAAGCCCCCACAACTGTCTGTGGAAAACCACTGATTTCCACCGGTGGATAATTTTATCCACAGCCGCAGAACTCTCGAAAATTCGAGCCTTGACCCAAATTATCCACAGGAGTAGAAAAGATCGAGCAAAGCGCTGTCGTTGACAGCAACCCAGGTAGCCAGAATCTTTAAGGCTACGCCACACCGTGGTGGTTCTCCCAAAGTGCGATTAGCGTCCGGCGGCTCGCATGGTCACAGCGATGTGATGGATGCCTACTTCAGATCATTGCCATTGCGGCAAATAAATCCCCCTACCCAGCTGCCCTGCAGCAACCTATCCGCTTGGCCATTTCACTGCGCCAACCTGCGCCCGTCTCTTTCTCTGGAAAGAGACGGGCGCTCCTACCGCTGCTGCAGCCCACCTCGTATAAGGCTTTGCGGCAATTCCCTCTGTGACAATCGGCGTGACAAACACCGAAGTCATCAGCAACAGCGACGCAGATGATGGTGCCGCAGCCCACGGAATGGACTGCACCTGACTGACAGCCAGGCACGCCCCGGACATCGCCTCACTGCCCTCACCCGACTCAGGATCTCGCGGCGCTGGTCTCGTCAGCCAGTGCAGCCTCTACCCGCCCACTTCTGCGGAAGTGTTCAGGAGGTCAGATCATGAGATGCCCAAGCTCCTGGTCGTAAAGAGCCGCCAGTCCCGCGTAGTGGACAATCCTCACAAGGTCGCAGGGGCCTTGATCCCTGATAACACTCAACATTCTTGGCGGGATGACGTGGGGAAGGTTTTAAAGGTTTGGCTTCGAGAGGAGTTTGATCATGGCATTGGTAGGTAGACGGGACGGGCGGAACTTTGGCTATGGACGGCAACTGAGTTATGCCGGACCACAGGCGCTACGTGATCTGTTTGGCGGCGGCCATTACGGCACGGTCAAAGCGCACAGCGATCGCTGGCAGGCGTTCGTACGCTGGTGTCGGTCGGAGGAAGGGCCGGGGTTTAACGATGCGCGGCAGATTAATTGGCAGACCTTGCTGGACTACGCCGGACATCTGCGCCACCAAGTTGAACAAGGTGAGCTGGCCATCGCAACTGCGCAGAACCGGTTGTCCAGTGTGAATCGGACCATGGGCGCGCTTCGCGGTGATCAGTATGTAAAAGTGCCGAGCCCAAGTAAGGCGCTGGGAATGCGGCGCACCAGTGTTCGTCGTTCTGTGCCGCAAGGCCAAGACCGCGAACACGTTAAGAAGATCGTAGAGGTGCTTTGCGCACACCAGCAGCCGCGCGCCGCGGCCATCGCTCAGTTAGCGCGAGCCACCGGTATGCGGTTACGCGAGGCGATTTTGGTCGACCTTCCGCGCCTGAAACGTGAGTCCGAACAATACGGGAAGATCAACATCCAGGATGGCACCAAAGGTGGCCGTTCTGGCGCGTCAGCACCTCGTTGGATTACGGTAGATGATCATATTCGTGATGCACTGAGGTTTGCCGAAAAGGTCTCGCCCGACGGTAGCCGCAACCTACTTGCACCGAACGAAACCTACCTCGATTTCCAACGGGGAATCGTCCGCCCCGCACGGAGCATCCTCCATCAGCACAACCTCAAAGGCTTCCACGAATTGCGCGCGGCTTATGCATGCGAACGCTATGACCAGATCACTCATCACCTAGCGCCCATCAACGGTGGCAGGTGCAGGCGCCTCGATCCACGCCTTGATCGAGAGGCACGCTTACAAATCAGCTATGAGCTGGGACACGGTCGAATCGACGTGGTATCGGCGTACATCGGTGGTCGGGTATGAATAAACCATTCGATATGGAGATCTTCTTGGCTGGGGTGCTGACGGGAGCACATGCCACACGCGAACGTCACATCCGCCAGGCCAAGACTATTCAAGCAGCCATTTCTGAACGCTGGAACCGAGATAATCCATGGACATGGCAAAGAAAACATCTCGTTTGGTTTTTGAACCACCACATGAACTCAAACTCGAAATCGACGCGCTACTACTACCTGCTGACCACAAACCTGATCACTCTGCGCCTAGGAAGATCCTGGAATTTTCCACGCTAGCCGAATGCCAGCAACTGCGCGCTCTGTATCCCTCACCGGCAGATTGAGCCAGCCAACGATTTGATTGGGATTAGGGCGGACCTCTTGAGCTCCTGAACCAAACCTCTGTTGTTTGATAACCTCTATGTTTTACTGATGGACTGAGGGTTGTAGCTCGAGGCTACAGGCTTCAACTGAGACGTAGAGGCTGAAGGCGGTGATAGACAGTAGTCTGGTGGCGAAGCTAAGGGCTGAGAATGCAAGATTGGTTGCCTTGCTGGATGCTCATGGCATCGATTGGCGCCCGCCTGCTGAGCCAGTCAAGATAGCGATTGTCCAAGCAGAACAATCACAGCAACTCGATACTGAAGGGAAGCTTGCCCTATTCCGAAGCTTGTTTCGTGGTAGGACGGACGTTTATCCCATCCGCTGGGAAAGCAAGGCAGGCAAATCAGGATACGCACCCGCTTGCGCAAACGAATGGAGGCCTGGCGTTTGTGAGAAGCCCCGAATTAAATGTGGCGACTGCGGTAACCGCCAGCTGCTTCCGCTGACCGATGAGGTGGTCTATCGCCATCTGGCGGGCGAAGTGGTCGTTGGTATCTACCCCCTACTCTCTGATGACACTTGTTATTTTTTGGCGGTCGACTTCGATGAGGCCGAATGGCGTGATGATTCCAAAGCTTTTGTGCAGTCATGCCATGAGCTGAACGTCCCGGTGGCGCTGGAAATATCGCGCTCAGGCCAAGGGGCTCATGGCTGGATTTTCTTTGAGCGTAATGTCCCTGCCTGCGATGCGCGCCGCCTCGGTGCCGCAATCATCAGTCATGCCTGTGAGCGCACCCGCCAGTTGGCGCTCAGCTCCTATGATCGACTGTTTCCAAACCAGGACTATATGCCCAAAGGCGGCTTTGGAAATCTCATCGCGCTCCCTTTACAAAAGCGGGCCAGGGCCCAAAACAATAGCGTTTTTGTAGACGACTCGCTTGAGCCTCATCCTGATCAATGGGCCTTCCTGGCATCGATTCAGCGCTTGAGTCCAGAAGATATCCAGCCCGTTATTATCCAGGCGATGGGTAATCGGGACCCTCTAGGGGTCGCCTATGTCGATGACGAAGGTGATGCAGTACCTTGGAAAAATCGTGAATCGAGATCACGTAAATTGACATGCCCGTTGCCTGCTGCTGTCAACATCACGCTGGCTAACTTAATTTACTTTGAAAAGTCGGAATTGCCACAGCCATTGGCAAACCAGCTTGTCCGGCTCGCTGCCTTTCAAAATCCTGAGTTCTACAAAGCTCAGGCCATGCGCATGTCAGTGTGGAACAAGCCAAGGATTATCGGCTGTGCTCAGAACTTCCCCAAACATATTGCGTTACCACGTGGCTGTTTGGATGCTGTGCTGGAGCTTTTAGAGGAAAACGGGGTTGCCCCTATTCTTAAAGACGAACGCTTCGCGGGCGACCCCATCGACGTGAGCTTTCTCGGGACCCTGCGTTCTGACCAAGAGGCTGCTGTCAGCGCAATGCTAAGTCATGACACCGGTATCCTCTGCGCACCGACAGCTTTCGGTAAAACGGTGAGTGCTGCTGCGTTGATTGCCGCACGTGGCATTAACACGTTGGTGCTTGTGCATCGGACGGAACTGTTAAGGCAGTGGCAAGAGCGCTTGCAGGCGTTCTTGGGAGTCGGGAATGGTGTCGTTGGTACTCTTGGAGGCGGAAAAGCGAAGCTTACCGGCATCATCGACATTGCCGTAATGCAGTCGTTATCGCGAAAAGGCGAGATCAGCGATCAGGTAAAAAATTACGGCCAGATCATCGTTGATGAATGTCATCACCTATCAGCAGTGTCATTCGAGGCACTACTGAGGAGCGCTACCGCGCGGTACGTACTGGGGCTCACAGCAACCCCAGTGCGCCGAGACGGGCAGCAGCCCATTATTTTCATGCAGTGCGGACCGATCCGACATACTGCTGCTCGACCAGCGAGTGCGCCCCATGACCTCTCTGTCGTGCCTCGATTGCTGCCCAAACCAATAGTGGTCCCCGACGGCTTTGGGATTCAGGACGTTTTTCGGCGTCTAGCCGACGACTCTGAGCGGACAGCCAGAATCGTCTCGGAGATTGAGCTGGCGTACAACGAGGGTAGAAAAATTCTAGTGTTAACGGAGCGGACGGAACATGTGGATGCCCTTGAATTAGAATTGAAGCAGCGCGTGCATAACCTTTTCACGCTTCATGGGCGAGTGCCTAAGAAACAGCGAATTTCCCGTATGCATGAGCTTGAGTCCCTTCCCCCTGATGCTCCACGAGTGCTGTTGGCAACAGGAAAACTAGTAGGTGAAGGCTTCGATCATCCGCCGTTGGACACGCTGGTGCTGGCAATGCCCATCTCATGGAAGGGAATCCTTCAGCAATATGCGGGGCGGTTGCATCGATCACATGCCGATAAGGCCGACGTGCGAGTGATCGACTTCGTTGACGAGGGTAATGTCGCGCTGATGAGGATGTGGGATAAGCGCCAGGCGGGTTACAAAGCGATGGGCTACCGCATGGCTGATTCCATGGCCACCATGGACCTACTCTAACTCTAACGTGGTTGACAGTTGACACATCAACGGCCCAAATCTCATAGACGAATGACCGGCCGCTGTGGGGGCAACTCCGGCCCTTCGCCGTTAGTCACGTCAAGCAAGATCCTCAGGCGTACGAGGACCTTGAGGTAGCTTTAGAGGTAGAGTCGCACAAACCTTTAAGTATTAATCAGCTAATTCAATAGCTTATGAAATTATTCGACTCCTGGTGCCGCAGCACCATACAAAACAAAGCCCTCGTAGAAATACGAGGGCTTTGTTGTTTTCGGGGTTTGGAAAACCAGGCCTTAGTGACCCGCGCTTTGCCCACCATCAACGTGCAGAATCTCGCCAGTAACAAAGTTGGCGCTATCCAGATAAACAACCGCCTGCGCAATATCACTGATCTCACCCATATGCCCGACCGGGTGCAAATTCCCCAGCGCTTCATGAGTTTCCTCGCCATGCATCGGCGTCTTGATGATGCCCGGGGAAACCGCATTCACCCGAATCCCACGCTTGGCGTACTCGATGGCCAGGGACTTGGTTGCCGCGTTCAAACCACCTTTGGTCAGCGAAGCCAGTACCGACGGCACACCGTCGATGGCGTGGTCCACCAGGCTGGTGGTGATGTTGACGACGTGGCCGCTTCCTTGTTTTTCCATCTCGGTGATCGCGAGTTGGGTGATGTAGAAGAAACCGTTCAGGTTCACCGACAGCACTGCGGCGTAGTCTTCCGGGGTGTAAGCGGTGAACGGTTTGGCAACGAAGATCCCGGCGTTGTTGACCAGGGTGTCGATGCGACCAAAACGTGCGATGGCTTCACGGATGACTTGCTGGGCGACTTCCGGGTTGCCGATGTCGCCCGCCACGGTGAGGATGTCCGGGTCGGTGGACGGTTTGATCGAACGCGAAGTGGCGACAACCTTGTAATCCAGATCACGGAACGCCTTGACCATGCCTGCGCCGAGACCTTGGGAGGCGCCAGTGATAACGATGACTTTTTTCGAATTGCTCATGATGAACCTCAACTAATAAATGATGGTTTGAAAAAGTAAGTAATCAGGCTTCGGCGGGGGCCTTCGCCATTTGTCTCAACATCTGTTCGTAGTACTCGACCGACTGCGAACCGGACACCAGGTGACGACCGTTAAGCACCATGGCCGGAACCGAATTGATGCCGCGCTGGCGGTAAAACGCTTCAAGCTCACGCACTTCCTTGGCAAACGCTCCGGACGCCAACACCTCTTGAGCACCTGCCGCATCCAGTCCTGCTTCAACAGCCAGACGAACCAGCGTCTCGCGATCGCTCGGGTTCTGGCCGTCGGTGAAGTAAGCGCGCAGCAGGATTTTCTTCAGTGCGACCTGCCGCCCTTCCTGCAACGCCCACATCAACAACCGGTGAGTATCAAACGTGTTGTAGAAGTGGCTGCGCTTCTCCAGATCGAACTTGAAGCCAATGGCCTCACCGCGAGCGATCTGCATCGCTTTGCCGGCGGCGACGTCTTTGGCGGTTCGTCCATATTTGCGCATCAAGTGCTCAACCGCTTTTTCGCCGACTGCCGGCATGTCCGGGTTCAACTCGAAGGGCTTGTAGGTCAGCTCCACCGAGACTTCACCCGCCACGTTCTCGATCGCCTGCTCCAGCGCCGTCGCGCCCAAGGCGCACCACGGGCACACCACGTCGGAGATGAAATCGATGGAGACGGTCGCGGTCATGACTGCCCCTCCGCCTCAGCCAGTTGCTTGCGGTACTGGGTGGTGGTGATGCCGGCGTAGCCCCAGTTATCGGTGTCGACTTCTTCGATCACGATGTGGGTCAGGTGCGGGTCCTTGTTGAGAACGCGTTCCAGGGTTTCAGTGATTTCGGCGATCACCTGAGCTTTCTGCTCTGAGGTAACGCCATCGCGGGTGATGCGTACGCTTACGAAAGGCATGAGGAATCTCCAAGTGACCTTCCCTTCGGAATGAATGGGTAGGCGTTGGAGTTCAATGTAGGGAGTTAGCTGGAGGGGATAAAGGTGGGGGCGGGAACATCATTAGTTACTTGGTGTAATGAGTTTTGTCTCGCAGACCCAATACGTTTGCATCAAAAACGATCAATCGACTAGCCTGCGCTTATCGCAAATTTTAGATAACTCAAAGGAGGGAGGCGTTCATGGCAGTTCAATTTTTCGACAGCCCATTCCATGTCACGCATGACAGCGAAGTCGCTAGCAAAAAAGCGTTGAAGATGGAGCTATCGATATTCATCACCGACTACATCAAAACCCTGGGCCTCAAACAAAGTGAGGCTGCAGCCAGGTTGAACGTGACCCAATCACGCGCCTCAGAACTCACCACTGGCAAGATCGAGAAATTTACGATCGATGCAATGATGGACATGTTGGATAAACTCGGCTTTCGAACGACTTTTACTTTGCCATCCAATGATGCCGGGGCTTTGCCTCAGATCGTAATTTCACAAGCTAACGCCTGCTAGACGTTGTGCGATTTTGCAGTAGGACTCAGCCCCTTCTGATGTAGTCCGTCTTGTTACGTGTCGCTTTTTTTCACTTTCAGCGACACGTTATTAGAACGTGTCGCTGGAGACGACATATGCGAGTCGATGCGTTCCTTCGTTAACGGCCTCCCCTCAGCGATTGGAAGCGTTTGGCTCTCATTCATTTCGCGTACAGATTCCAGCAAATCCTTTTGAAACTTATCCAATTCAATGTCCATTCCTGATATCTCCTTCAGCAAGTCCGCAAGGACATCAGCACGCCTTCTTCAAATTAAGAAAATTATGGCTGGCCAATAATTATTGCCCAGCCATAAAAATCACTAAAACGTTCCCCCACGCCACCACCTAGCCACGATTGCGCATCTGTCCCTCTCAAGCTACCTTCAACCCGTCGCTGCCAATTCAGCGACCGGGCCTGATAACCCGAGTAAGATACAGGCGCACAAGCGCCCATAATCACGATTGTTGGCGTTTTTTTGTGCCTGCATTTCCGTGTAATGGCGGCTGTGCGTGGGAGACCTTCGGGTCTGCCGGGTTCCTGTATCTCCGGTTTATCAGCCCGCGCATAGCTGCCACCCATTCGCCTGATAACGAACGTGGTAGCTCTAACTTTGATTCAGGAGTTTTTGCTAATGCCCGCTATCGATCCGTCCATAATTTTCAATTCTGCTTCACTGATTACCCACCACCGCCCAAAAACCGGAGGTGCCCAATGACCAACCCCCAAGACCTGAAAACCATCGGCCTCACCCCTTTCTCCTACCACGCCAACCAACCGCTATTCCGCATCAACGCCGGCGTCCCGGTCATCCAGGCCCTCTCCCACGCCTCCGACCTGCTCCACATCGCCAAACTTCTCGCATCAGACGCCGCCATGGTCCGCGACACCGACCGGCATGCCTGGGCGTCGCATTTTTTGCAGGATATGAGTAAGGCGATCATCGATGACGTAGCGAAGGTACTCGATGCACCGGGTAACAATCGTAACCAGTGACGTCGTTATGTAGACCCAAGCCGCACGCGTAAAAAAGCCCCGATCAATCGGGGCTTTCCAGTTTCCGACTCACACCTCGCTGACCTCAAACACAAACGAAATCTTCCGACTGCTCGCACTCCACACATATCGAATGTGCTTGCCTTGCTTCGGAATCGAAACGGCCGGCGGACGAAACGCAGCGACACATTCATGGCCGGGCAGCCGGACGCTGTTGTAAAGCAGCCCCCACGACAAGGTTTCACGCAGTTGACGGGCAAACGCTTGTGACGGCCCATATGCGTCAGGATCCGGGTTGTGCAGCTCGGGGTAGTGTTGGCGAACGTCATGCATCGGTTTGACGACTTTGTTGACGTAGGTGCGCAGGGTCAACTCGATGTCGGGCTCGTTGGTCGCGGCGAGGAAGCGTTCCTGGTGATAGCTCGTCTCGGCGATGGCGGCGGCCTGACTGCTGGCGGCGTAGTAGACGCCGTAGGTGCCGTCGGTGAAGCGGCTGGTTTTGCCGATGTGAGTGAACGCGGCCATGACCGGTGATGAGCCGGGGCCGGAGATTCGGTCTTCGGGCAGCACACGGGAGAGCACGCCGGCTTCTTGCACCAACCGGTCGTTGGTCAGGGCTTCCAGGGCGTAGGCGGTTTGCAGGTCTTCAGGGTCGAGCACGTCTTCAAACAGGGTGATCGGGGGGAACGCACTGTTGATCATCCGATAAGCACGGTTCCACTCGGGGAGCACGACTTCCGGGGCCATCAGCCGCGGACGCCATCGAGGTAGCGACGCACGTCAGCGATGTCCACCACCCGGCCGGCCAGCATGTAGCTCAAGGCGGATTGACCATTGAACGGCGCGGCGGTGTTCGGACTGCTGACCCATTTGTAGGCGCGGTCGCGGTTGTTGCTGAAGATGATGCTCAGGGCTTTGTGGATGCCCATCAGGTAGGAGATGCGCTCCAGGGTGTCGTGCGGGAGACGCACATTGGGCGGCAGGTGTTTGTATTTATAGAAGGTGGTGTTGCCGACTTTGCCCAGCAGCGTGCGCTGTTCTTCGGCGGTGCAGCCCCAACGCTCCATCAGGTTGAAGAAGAACTTGAGCGCCACACGGCCGGCTTCCGGGGTGTCGAGCTCTTGGGGAGCGGTGCGCACGGGAGATGAAGTGGCCATTGGAAGGACTCCTTCGGGCAAAGGGTTGTGCCTTCAGAGTAGTACAGATCCGAATATGTTCTAAATTTTTGTTCGCTTACGGATTTTCTAAGGCTTTTCGACGATCACGGTTTCCCTTGAGCTAAATCGCGCCCACAAAAAAACCCCGAACCAGTCGGGGCTTCCTTTCTCAGCCTTGCATCAGGCCTCGATGGTGCAACCGATCATCAGAAAATGTTGATCGGGTAATCCACGAACACACGCACTTCGTTACCGCTGGAGTTGTACTCACTCGATTTCTGCGAAACACGCAGGATCGAGCTGCGCAGTTTCACGCTCAAGTCTTTGGCCGGGCCGCTTTGCACGACGTACTTGAACTGGTTGAAGATTTCGCGCTCGGTACCGCCTTCGCTGGTGGAGGTGGTGATGTTATCGCCGCGCACGTAGGCGAAGTTGTAGCTCAGGCCTGGAACACCGAAGGTGCTGAAGTCGAGGCCGTAGCCGAGCTGCCAGCTGCGTTCGTCTTCGGCGTTGAAGTCGGACCAGTAGGAGTTCGCCAGGTAGATGGTGTTGCCGCCGTCGCCGACGCGACCTTGATCTTTCTGGTAGCCGCCGTAGGCGTAGCCGAGGTTGCTGTCGCCGGTGCTGCGCTGGTGGGCGAGCGTGAACGAGTGCGCGCCGGTGGCGAATGTGGCGGCCAGGCTCCAGATTTTGTTGTCGTCGCCGGTGGCATCGCTGTCGCGGACGTAGGAATCTTCCAGCTTGGTGCGGTAGCCGTTGAAGTCCAGCGTCAGGGACTGATCCTTGTCGATCGGGAACACGTAGTTGGCGTTCACGTATTGCTTCTTCAACACGTCTTCGACGTCGGAGGCGTACAGCGCAGCCTTGAACTGTTCGGTGAACTGGTAACTACCGCCTAACACGTTGATCGACTTCAAACCGCCGCTGTCATGGCCTTCAGCGCTTTTGCGCGATTCGGCGGTGAAGCGACCGGCGTTCAGCTCCAGGCCTTTGATCTCCTTGGAGGTGATCAGGGTGCCGGTGTAGCTTTCTGGCAGCAGGCGAGAGTTGTCGTAATTCAATACCGGCAAGGTCGGCATCTGGTCGCCGTAAGTCAGGACGGTGCTGGATACGCGGAATTTTACCGCGCCACCGGCTTTGGCCAGATCGCCGGCCGGGTTACCGCTGTCGCCTTCCTTGAAGAAGTCGATGCCTTGACCGCCGCTGTGGCTACCACGGTCCAGACGCAAACCGTACAGACCGAAGGCATCAACGCCCACGCCGACGGTACCTTGGGTGAAGCCCGAGGTGTAGGTGCCGATGGCAGCCTGACCCCATTCACGCTGGTCATCGTTACCGTTTTTTTTGTCGCGATTGATGTAGGCATTGCGCAGCAGCACTTTGAGGCTGCTGTCTTCAACAAAACCCTTGGATTCGGCCTGGTCGTTAGCCATGACCTGTGTAGCACTCAACATCCCCAGAGCGATCAGGCTGATTCGCTTGTTCAACATGTTGTTCTTTTCCTTATGACCGGTTGATACGCGCTGTGTCGAACGGCTGAAACGGCGCTATCGCACTCTTTTTTCACCCCAAACAAAAAGGCCCGCACACGAAGAAATCGTGGCGGGCCTTTTTGTTATTTTATGAGTCATGGCGGTTAGCCACAGGCGTGGGGCGAATCCTAGCCGCGTCCTTAACCATGTGTCAATTTCATGAATCGTCTGTAAATAGGTGAAAACGTCTAAGAAATCACTTGTCGACGTCAATGGGCGCAGCCGTCGAGGCCACAGGCTTGAAGCTCCGATGACGACGCTTGTGCGCGAAGCGATTGACTCAGCCATGCCGCGAAGGCTTGCGGCTTGCCGAGCCACGGGCCGATATCGATCAGGGTGAGTTGGCCGTTGTGTTCCAGGGCGAAGGTCGGGAAACCCTGGCCGCCGACTTCGGCCAAGCGTGCTCGACTGTCCTTGATGTGGCGATCGGTTTCAGCTTCTTTGAAAGCAGCCTGGAACGCTTGAGGTTCCAGACCGATGTCTTTCGCGAGTTCTAACAACACAGCTTCATCGGCAATACGTCGACCTTCCTCGTAGTGAGCACTTTGCAAACGCCCCAGCAACTCCAGTCCTCGGCCGGCGATCTGCTCGGCTGCCAGCACCGCGGCAATCGGCGGTGCGGAATCGAACACCGCTGTCTCATCGCGCAGCAATCCTTCGAAATACGCCTCGCCGAACGGCTGGCCGGTGTACTCGGCGATGCGCCGGTCGTGGGGTATCACGTAGTTGCGCAGTTGTGGCGAGACGGTCTGGCGGTTAGCGCCGGTCATCATGCCGCCGCCGTGGGCGATCACTGGCAACACAGCCTGAGCGGCTTGCACCAGCGGTTTTGCGCCATAGCACCAGCCGCATAACGGGTCGTAAATGTAGTGAAGGATCATGGGAAGACTCCGGCAAAAGCGTAGGAAAACGAGATGCCGGCAGATTAGTCCTCCGCCCGTTTCTGAAAAACGCTGCAATGGCTTTCAGTCTGTTTCATGAATCGGTCAAATGACCTCACCGCCCACTGTAGCCATCTCGACACAATTCGAAATAATCAAACAGCGAAACCTTTCAAGAATAATTAACGGAAGTAAATAACAAGCATTACCATTCGCACCCTCGAATTTCTCCACCCTTTCGGATGCGCTTCAGATGCCTGCCCCCTTTCGCCTCACGCCCGTCACCCTCGGGCTTTCTGCATTTCTCTCTGCCGGTTTTGCCTGCGCCGCCACCACCGTTTTACCCGAGACGTCGATCAGCGCCGAAGTTGAAGCCGATGACCCGCGCGTGAAGGAAACCAGCACCGCGACCCGCACCGCCACGCCGGTGCGCTACGTTCCACAAGCCATCGACTCGATTAAAACCGCGAACGTCGTGGATTACGGCACCAACGATCTGGGCACCGCGCTGAGCGGCATCCCCAACGTCAGCAGCGGCGCCGACACTCGCTTCGACAGCCTGCGCATCCGCGGTTTCGACGCCAGCAACGACTTCTACCTCGACGGCATCCGCGACGACAGCCAATACGTGCGCGATTTGCACAACATCGAACGCATCGAAGTCCTCAAAGGCCCGGCCGCTGTTTTGTATGGCCGTGGCAGTCAGGGTGGGATCGTCAATCGGGTCAGCAAACTGCCCGAATTCGGTCGCCGCTCGACCCTCGAGGCCCAGGGCGGCAGCGATGATTTGCGCAGCCTCTACGCCGACCTCAGCACCGACCCGAGCGAGAACATCAGCCTGCGCCTGAACATGGGCAACATGGATCAAAACAGCTTCCGCGATGGCGTGAGCGGCAATCGCCAACTGTTCGCTCCGTCGATGAGCTGGCAACTGACGCCGGACCTGAACTGGCTGGTGCAGTACGAATACAGCCGCTACAACCGTACGCCGGATCGCGGTATCCCCGGTGTAAACGGGCGCCCGGCGGACGTAGGACGGGATACGACCTACGGCAGCGAGCACGATTTCATCGACGACAAGTCGCAATCCCTGCGCTCGAAGCTCAGTTATGAGCTCAACGACAACTGGCAGCTGCGCCACACCCTGGGCGTGTTCAAGCTCAACAGCGATTTCGACAACACCTACCTGACCGGTTACACCCCGGCGACCAACAAGGTCACGCGCCAGCACTGGCAACAGGACCTGACCACCCGCAACGTCTACAACAACGTCGAACTGGAAGGCGGTTTCGACACGTTCGGCCTTGAACATCGTTTGCTGACCGGCATCGAAATCGGCAGCCAGCGGCGCGACCCTACGTTGTACAACGCGGCCACCGGACGCGGGACTCAGCCGGTGCCGGCACTGGACCTGTACAACCCCGACCGCAATTTGCGCCATACCGGACGGATGCAGGTTTCCAGCAGCACTCACACCGAAGTCGAAAGCCGTGCGGTGTACGTGCAGGATCAACTGCGTCTGAACGATCAATGGCAACTGCTGGCGGGTTTGCGTTACGACACCTTCGACATCGAGTCGACCAACAAGCTGCGGGACATTTCCGAAGATCGCGACAGCCATAGCACCAGCCCGCGTGTAGGACTGGTGTGGACGCCGCTGCAGAATCATTCCTTCTACGCCTCCTGGACCAAGACTTTTTCCCCGGTCGGCGGTGGTTTGATCGGCATCACCCCAGGCGCCGCCGGCAACAGCAACGACCTGAGTCCCGAGCTGACCAAGCAAAAAGAAATCGGCGTGAAGAGCGACTGGCTCGATGATCGCCTGAGCACCACGTTGGCGATCTACGAACTGGAACTCTACAACCGCCGTACCAGCGATCCCAACGATCCGACCGTCACCTTGATGACCGGCGTGCAACGTTCCCGCGGGATAGAGCTGACTGGCACCGGCAAAATCGCCGGCAACTGGTACGTGCGCGGTGGCGTGGGTGTGCAGGACGCGACGGTCGAAAAGGACAACAACGGCTTTGAAGGCAAACGCATCAGCAACGTGGCCAAGCATAACGGCAGCCTGTTCCTGACCTGGAAGCCGGAAATGGGCTGGTACGCTGAAACCGGTCTGACCCTGGTAGGCCAGCGTTATGCCGACAACCTCAACACCACCGTCCTGCCGGGTTATGGCCGTTGGGATGCATTGGCCGGGTTCCGGCAGAAGGATTGGGATTTGCGCGCGGCGCTGAACAACATCAGCGACAAGACCTATTACTCGTCGGCCACCAGCGCGGCGCAGATTCAGCCGGGTGAACCGCGCAGCCTGGTCGTGACCGGGACCTACAGCTTTTAAGGGCAAGATCAAAAGATCGCAGCCTGCGGCAGCTCCTACATAGATCGGTGTAGGAGCTGCCGCAGGCTGCGATCTTGGCGTGCTGACAGGCGCCACCCTTTCCAACTGGCAAAAAAAAAGCGCCGCCATCCCGGCAGCGCTTTTACCAATCCGTTGTTTTTCTTCTTATCCTTCCATCACATCCCACAACGCTTCCAGCTCCGCTTCGCTGAATAAACCAGCGGGGTAGCGCTCGATCATCATCCGGCGCGGATCAGGTTCTCTGATCTGACGCGTTCCATTGGACTTCAACCAGTGCGCCAGGATCTGGAGTGAATCGCTGTTTACTGCCAGGGGATGCAACGCCCGTTCGCTCACTACATTCATTTCGGCGTTCATTTCCGCGCTCTCTCCTGGTGTGTGAGCGGCTAACTTATCCAAGGTTTATGACAGAACATCGCAGTTCTCTCCCTCCCTGTTTTACACCAGGAGAGATACAAGAGCTGTGCCAAGGTTTAGAAACTGTCGACAAGCGGATACAAAAAAGCCCGCGGTCCTGAAGGGCTGCGGGCTTTCTGCTGGACCGGGAGTGAAAACGTTTGCCGGAATGATTTCGCAATCAACTCAAGCTGTTACAACTGCACTCACTCTTTGTGCGGTGCTGGCTGTTGTTGGGTAAGGCAGTGGATGTTACCGCCTCCCAGTAACAGTTCGCGGCCGGGCACCATCACCACTTCGTGCTGCGGGAACAGTGCCTGCAAAATCTCTTTTGCCGGGCCATCCAACGGATCGTCAAAGCTCGGCGCGATGATGCCGCCGTTAACGATCAGAAAGTTCACGTAGGAACCGGCCAGACGCACGGTCGGATTACGTTCCTGAGTCCCGTCCACCGGATCAACACCAGCGCACTCTTCTTCGGTCGCAAACAGCGGCCCCGGAATCGGCATCTTGTGCACCGTGAATGGGCGACCCTTGGCGTCGGTGCTGATTTCCAGCACTTTCATTGCCGCTTGGCAGCGCGGGTAGTTCGGATCCTGCGGGTCATCGGTCCAGGCCAGCAACACTTCGCCCGGACGCACGTAGCAGCAGAAGTTATCCACATGGCCGTCGGTTTCGTCGTTGAACAAACCGTCCGGTAGCCAGATGATTTTATCCACAGCCAGATTGGCGCTGAGCACCGCTTCGATTTCTGCACGGTTGATGTGCGGATTGCGATTGCGGTTCAGCAGGCATTCTTCGGTGGTGATCAGCGTGCCTTCGCCATCGACGTGGATCGAACCGCCTTCAAGTACAAAGCCGTCGGTGCGGTAGCGCTGGCTGCGCTCGATCTCGAGGATCTTGCCGCCGACCTGTGAGTCGCGATTCCACGGCGAATACAGACCACCGTCGAAACCGCCCCACGAGTTGAAGTCCCAATTCACACCACGGACTTCGCCACCGTTATTGATAACAAACGTCGGACCAGTGTCGCGAACCCAGGCGTCGTCGCTGGACATTTCCACCACACGAATATTCGGCACGTCCAGACGGGCACGGGCGTTTTCGTATTGGCCGGCGGAAACCGCCACGGTCACCGGTTCGAAGCGGGCAATGGCTTTGGCTACCGCGACGTGCGCGGCCTGCGCCGGTTTGCCACCCAGGCGCCAGTTATCCGGGCGCTCGGGCCAGATCATCCAGGTCTGGGTTTGCGGCGCCCATTCGGCCGGCATGTAAAAGCCGTCGGCGCGCGGCGTGCTGTGCAAAGTGGTCATAGCGATCAGGACTCCAAGGAACCGTCGAGGGTCTTTAGTGTGCCATACAGGTTCGGACGACGATCACGGAACGAGCCCCAGGCGCTGCGGATGTGTTCCAGTTCGTCCAGGTCGAAGCTCTGAACCAGCACACCTTCTTCGGTTTCGTTGAGTTCTTGAACCTTCTCGCCGAACTGGTTGGCGATGAACGACGAGCCGTAGAACGTAATGTCGTAGCCGTCCTGCTCTTCGTTGCCGATGCGGTTGCTGGCGATCAGCGGCATCAGGTTGGCGCCGGCATGGCCTTGTTGCACGCGCTGCCAGTGATCACGGGACGAAATGGTCTTGTCGTGTGGCTCGCTGCCGATCGCGGTCGGGTAGAACAGGATTTCCGCGCCCAGCAACGCCATGCTGCGGGCGCATTCCGGGAACCACTGGTCCCAGCAGATACCCACGCCGATTTTCGCGTAACGGGTGTTCCAGACTTTGAAGCCGGTATCGCCCGGATTGAAGTAATACTTTTCGTGGTAGCCAGGGCCGTCCGGGATATGGCTTTTACGATAAATCCCGAGGTTGCTGCCGTCGGCATCGATGATCGCGATGCTGTTGAAACGCGCGCGGCCCGCCAGTTCGTAGAAGCTGATCGGCAAAACCACTTGCAGTTCTTTGGCGACTTTCTGGAAGTGCTTGATGGCGACGTTGTCTTCAACCGTCGTGGCCAGCTGCAGGTAATCCGGGTTCGGCTTCTGGCAAAAGTACGGAGCCTCGAACAGTTCCTGGATCAGGATGATCTGCGCGCCTTGCGCCGCGGCCTCACGGACCAGCCGCTCAGCGGTCTCGATGTTGGCTTCAAGGTCCCAGGAACAGGCCATCTGGGTAGCGGCGACGGTAACGATACGGCTCATGAATCATCTCCGGGGCAATTGCTTGAGGGTCGAGTGTGGCATCGACCAATGACAGAAATGGGAAGCACCGGGCGTGGTGAGTCCACACCGGGGCAGCGGTGACTTTATAGCCGATAAAAATCGGCTTTTAAAGCTTAAAACCATCCGCCTGTCGAAATTAATTCAAGAAAACCAGATAATAATCGAACTTTACGCTATCCCTGTGGGAGCGAGCTTGCTCGCGATGAGGCCAGACCAGCCAACATTGATGTTGAATGCTGGACCGTTATCGCGAGCAAGCTCGCTCCCACAGGGGATGGGTGTTTACAGACCCTCGGCGAGCACCTTCGACAGCATGTCCACGAAGAAATCCACGCTCTGACGCGAGGTCACCATCGGCGGTTTGATCTTGAGGATGTTCAGGTAATCGCCAGTCGGCTGCATGAAGATCCCCAGCTCGCGCAATCGATCACACAGCGCCGTTGTTTCTTCGGTTGCCGGTTCCAGGGTTTCGCGATTGCGGATCAACTCGACGCCTAGATAGAAGCCGGAACCATGCACCGCGCCCATCAGCGGATGAATATCGATCAGCGCTTCAAGCCGTTCCTTGAAATACCCGCCCACGACCTGAGCGTTTTCCCAGAGCTTTTCTTCCTCCATCACATCCAGCACTGCCATGCCGATCTGGCAACTGACCGGGCTGCCGCCGGCCGACGAGAAGAAGTAACCCTCGGCCTCCAGCGCTTCGGCAATTTCCCGACGGGTGATCACCGCGCCCAACGGCTGGCCGTTGCCCATGCCTTTGGCCATGGTGATGATGTCCGGCACCACGCCTTGTTCTTCGAAACCCCAGAAAAAGTTGCCCATGCGGCCGTAACCGACCTGCACTTCGTCGGCGATGCAGACACCGCCCTGAGCACGAACCAGCGCATAAACCTGCTTCAAATAACCCGCCGGCAGCGAGATACCGCCGGCATTGCCGTACACCGGTTCACAGATGAAACCGGCCAGCTGACGTTTCTGCTCGGCAATTTTCGCCAGGTTGTGTTCGACGCTGCGCACGTAGTCCGGCGCGCTGCCCGGTCCACGGAATTCGCCGCGATAGGTGTTCGGCGCGGTGACCGGATGCACCCAGTCCGGACGGCTGCTCAAGGCCTTCGGGTTGTCGGCAATCGAGGTCGAGACCGCATCGGCTGCCACCGACCAGCCGTGATACGCCTCAAGCACACTGAGCATGTCGCGACCGCCGCTGTAGGCCCACGCCAAACGGATCGCAAGGTCGTTGGCCTCGGTGCCGCTGTTGACCAGGAACACTCGATCCATGGAGTCCGGCGACAGTTTCAGCAAACGTTCGGAGAACTCGGCAATCGCCGCGTAGTTAAAACGCGAGTTGGTGTTGAGCAGCGACCACTGACGACTGGCGACAGCGGCCATGCGCGGATGACCGTGGCCAAGTACCGCGACGTTGTTGAGCATGTCGAGGTAGGAACGGCCTTGCATGTCGATCAGGTGATTACGCCAGCCGCGTTCGATACGTGGCGGGTCGACGTAATAGTGTTTCTGGGTACGGGCGAAACTGGCGTCGCGGCGCGCCAGCAACGTCTGCGAATCGAGTTCCTCTTCGGCGTCACAGGCCAGACCCAGCAGCACCGCCGGCGACGGGCACAACGCTTGCCAGGCCGCGGCACGAGACGGCGTACAAAACAAGGGCGCATTGAACGAAGCGCCTCGGCACAACTGCACGATCAGTGGCCCGCAGACCGAACCCAGCACCTGGCCTTTGACCAGCGCTGCGCCCGTGTACAGCGACGGGGTCACTCCCCACAACCGCACGCTCAGTTGCGGACCGTCCAGTTGCAGCACACCCGCCGCTGGCTGATGCACCACCCCGGCAAACGGTGATTCGACCGCCGTGCCGTAGAGCACTCGCAATTCGACGTGCAATGGGCACGTGTCCGGCTCAGTGGCGCTGTCCGGCCGGGTGCGGGACAAGCGATATTGCCCATAACGACTGGCCGCCAGACCGTGAGCCGCGGCAGCTTCGGTCAGCAGCCGCTGATCGATCCCCTCCTGCTCCCAGTTGCCGGCCTCGAAATGCGGACTGAGCACGCCCAAATCGATCAACGCAAACTCACGACCCACCAGGCTCGGCAGTAGCGGCGCAAAGCCTTCGCTGCCGATGCTCGGCAGGCTCTGGCCGACGGCGGTCAGGATCGCCGCTTCCATCAACGCCAACGGCACCGATGTGGCGACGCGGAAAATCTCCCACTCGTGGGTGAGGTTGTCGCGGCTGTATTCGTTGCCCGGATCAATATTGACCTGCTGCTCGCCGCTGAGCACCAACACCGCCGCACGGGCGACGATCAGTGGCCAGAGCGCCAGTAGCTCTTCATGCGTGAGCGGATTGACAGCGTGATAGGCCTGAACCGCCGGAAAAATGTAGAACGGATCGCCATCAGCGTGGTGCAGCAGCGCTGCGCAGGTCACCGACAGATCAGTAATGCGCCAGGTACGGATCAGGTCGCCGAAATCGATCACGCCCTGCAATTGCCACTGGCGTTGCGAATCTCGCTGCCACACCACGTTGTCGTCGGTGATGTCCATGTGAATCGCCTGCACTGGCAGCTTATCCACAAGCGGTTGCAAATGACGCTCGGCCTGTTCAGCCGCATCGGCAATCAGCCGGCGTTGCTGGTCGTCGCTGATGACCGGCAGCAAGTGCGTGATCAGCGCGTTGGCGTGACGGGCGTCCCATTGAAGGGTGCGCTCAAGGCCCGGATGGTCGAAACCGGCCAGCGCCAGGTCCATTTCACCGCAGAGTCGACCAAAACCGGCCACCACTGAACCGGGCAGATGATCCAGGTGTGTGAGCGACTGGCCTTCGATGTAATCGAGCAGGCGCACATGCACCGGTTGGCCGCCGACTTCCAGGGAGAGAAGGTCTGCACCGTTTTTGGCGGGAATCACTCGTGGCACATGCACATCGGGGTGTTCACCCAAATGCCTAAGCCCGGCGTGCTGAGCGTGCAGCTCCAGCGCCGAGTAGTCGCCACGGCAGATTTTCAGGACAAAACGCCCCTGGTCGCTGTCGACCCGATAGTTAAGATCCTGCTGGCTGCCGAGGGCCTGCAACCTTCCACTCAGCCCGTAATGTCCCTTCAACAGCTCAAGCGCTTGCTCCGCAGACACTTGCGGGCTGGGCAAACTGGCGCGATGAATCAACGTGGCGAGTGGCATACAACGACCCCTGAAATTTTATTAGGCGCTTATATCGCCACTGCTTTGAGCGATACGCAACCCCTTCGCCTGCCTGAAATCCTCCTGAGGTTCGACAAATCAGTTAACGGATCAGGAAAAAAAATCACTCCACTCGCACCGGACGCCACTTTGCGCAAGAATGTCGCCCATCAACGCCTATTGCTGGAGAAAGACCATGAAAGTAGTCACCACCGACCTGCCCGGTGTTCTGATCATCGAACCCAGGGTATTTGGTGACGAGCGCGGTTTCTTCTATGAAAGCTTTAATGCCAAGGCTTTCAATGAAGCGACTGGCCTGGAGACAAATTTCGTTCAAGACAACCATTCCCGTTCGCAAAAAGGCGTATTGCGCGGCCTGCACTACCAACTGGAAAACACTCAAGGCAAACTGGTTCGCGTCACAGTCGGCGAAGTACTCGACGTGGCTGTGGACATTCGCCGCAGCTCGCCACATTTCGGCAAATGGGTGGCCGTGCGTCTGTCCGCCGAGAACCATCGCCAACTCTGGGTCCCGGAGGGTTTCGCCCACGGTTTCGTGGTGTTGAGCGAGTTCGCCGAATTCCTCTACAAAACCACCGACTACTACACTCCGTCCGCCGAGCGCTGCATTCGCTGGGACGACCCGGACCTGGCCATCGATTGGCAACTGGATGAAGCACCGCAACTGTCCCATAAAGATCAGGCCGCCGCGTTCTTCAAGGACGCTGACGTCTTTTCCTGAAACACCGTCTGAATCTTCGCCGCACAGTCGTGCCTGACCCACGGCGCGCAGACTGCGCCCGCAAGCCTAGGCATAATGCGCCTGTACCCACAGGCGCTCGATGCTCATGACTCCAACCCTCCCCCGCAGGCCCCGCTGGCGCAGCCTGGCCCTGCTCGCGCTGTGCCTGGCGCCATTGCTGTGGCCGCTGGAGCATCTGGCCGAGCGTTACTACCGCAGCGAACTGGCCGGGCAGAACCGCCAGACGCTCGACCTTTACGTCGCCAACCTGCTGGGTACCCTGCACCGTTATGAAGTGTTGCCGCAAATCCTCGGCGATCTGCCGGCCCTGCGAGCAGTCCTCGGCGCGCCCGACGATGGCGTCACCCAGGGCAACGCCAATCGCTTGTTGAAAAATATCAGCGCCCAGACCGGCGCCGAAGTCATGTACCTGATGGACACCACGGGCAAGACCCTGGCCGCGTCCAACTGGGACAAGCACGACAGTTTCGTCGGGCGTAATTTTTCCTTCCGGCCGTATTTCAGCGAAGCCATGGCCGGGCGACTGGGGCGTTTTTTCGGTTTGGGCACGACCTCGGCCAAGCGTGGCTATTTCTTCGCCGCCGCCGTGCGTAACGGCGAAAAGATCATCGGCGTGCTGGTGGTCAAGGTCGACCTGGACCACACCGAAAGCCTCTGGGGCAAAACCCCGGAACAACTGCTGCTGACCGACCATAACGGCGTGGTCATTCTCACGTCGCGGCCCGAGTGGCGATTCCGCTCGACCCGCCCGTTGGGCGAAGAAGAACGCAAGGCTATTGCTGCGATTCAACCCTATCCGACCCGTGATCCCAAACCATTGCGGCTCAACCCCAACGCCTGGCTGACACAAACCCAGCCCATCGCAGAAACCGGTTGGAACGTCAGCATCCTCGCCCCACGCACTTTGATTGATCGCCCGGTACGCACGGTCGTCGCCATCGGCGGCGCGACATTGTTGGTCTTGATGTTGCTGCTGGGTCTGATGATGCAGCGACGCCGTCATTACCTCGAACGAATCGCCTTCGAAGCCAAGGCCCGTCGTGAGTTGGAAGGCCGGGTAGCCGAGCGGACCAGCGACCTCGAAGGCCTCAACCGTCGACTGAAACAGGAAGTGCTGGAACGCGAACAGGCCCAGCAAGAGCTTGTTCGCGCTCAGGATGATCTGGTGCAGGCCGGCAAACTGTCGGCCCTTGGCACCATGTCGGCGAGCATCAGCCACGAATTGAATCAACCGCTGGCGGCGATCCGCAGCTACGCAGAAAACGCCGAGGTGCTGCTCGATCATCAGCGCACCGATGATGCGCGCGGCAACCTCAAGTTGATCAGCGAACTGACCGGGCGCATGGCGTCGATCATCGCCCACCTGCGCGCCTTCGCCCGGCGCGATCGCCACGCCCCGGAAAGCGTCGCCCTCCAACCGGCGCTGGACGATGCGCTGGCGCTGCTGGCCAAGCGTCGACGCAGCATGGAAGTCGAGCTGATCCGCGACTTGCCGGCCGCCACCCTGTGGGTCGAGGCCGGGGAAACCCGTCTGCGTCAGGTGCTCGGCAATCTGCTGGCCAACGCCTTGGACGCCCTGACGGAAAAAGGCCCGCCACGTAAGCTCTGGTTGAGTGCCCAATCCACTGCCGACGGCGTCAATTTGTACATTCGCGACAATGGCCCCGGGTTCTGCCTGGAGGCACTTGGCCGCGCCAGCGAGCCCTTCTACACCACCAAGACCCGCACTCAGGGGCTTGGGTTAGGGCTGGCGATTTGCGAAACCCTGATGCGCGCCTTCGGTGGTGAACTGTCGTTCGCCAACCACAAGGAAGGTGGCGCCCTGATTACCCTGAAGTTGCGTGCAGGCGCACCGGGTGTGAGCCTGCAACCGTCCGAGGACCGAAGTGCATGACCATCGACAACCGCATCCAGGTCGTGTTGATCGACGACGATCCCCACCTGCGTCAAGCCCTGAGCCAGACCCTGGACCTCGCCGGCCTGAAAATCCTGCCTCTGGCCGAAGCCAAAGGCCTGGCGGGGCAACTGGAGCGTGACTGGCCGGGCGTGGTGGTCAGCGACATCCGCATGCCGGGCATGGACGGCCTCGAACTGCTGACCGAACTGCATGCCCAGGACCCGGAGCTGCCAGTGCTGTTGATTACCGGTCACGGCGATGTACCACTGGCCGTGCAAGCCATGCGCGCCGGGGCTTATGACTTTCTGGAAAAACCCTTCGCCAGCGACGCCCTGCTCGACAGCGTCCGCCGCGCCCTGGCCCTGCGCCGGCTGGTGCTGGACAACCGCAGCCTGCGTCTGGCCCTGAGTGATCGCAATGAGTTGAGCACCCGACTGGTCGGGCAATCGGCGCCGATGCTGCGCCTGCGCGCGCAGATCGGTGCATTGGCAGCGACCAAGGCCGATGTGCTGATCCTTGGCGAAACCGGTGCCGGTAAAGAAGTTGTCGCACGCGCATTGCACGATCTGTCGAGCCGTCGTAACGGTCCGTTCGTGGCGATCAATGCCGGCGCCCTGGCCGAGTCGGTAGTCGAAAGCGAGCTGTTCGGTCACGAGCCCGGCGCCTTTACCGGCGCGCAAAAACGTCGCATCGGCAAGTTCGAATTCGCCAATGGCGGCACGTTGTTCCTCGATGAAATCGAAAGCATGAGCCTGGATGTACAGGTGAAATTGCTGCGTTTGCTGCAAGAGCGGGTCGTCGAGCGCTTGGGCGGTAATCAGCTGATCCCGTTGGACATCCGCATCATCGCTGCGACCAAGGAAGACCTGCGTCAATCCGCCGATCAGGGCCGCTTCCGTGCCGACTTGTATTACCGCCTGAACGTCGCACCGCTGCGTATTCCGCCGCTGCGCGAGCGCGGCGAAGATGCACTGATGCTGTTCCAGTATTTCGCCGACGAAGCCAGCGCTCGTCACGGTCTGCCACCCCACGAGTTGCAACCGGGACAACGCGCCCTGCTGCTGCGCCACACCTGGCCGGGCAACGTGCGGGAATTGCAGAACGCGGCCGAACGCTTTGCCCTGGGCCTGGAACTGGCCCTGGACAATAACGCAGCGGATGGCGCTGTCGGCATGACGGTCGAAGTGGTCAGCGGCGGTCTCAGCGAACAAGTGGAAAACTTCGAGAAGAGCTTGATCGCCGCCGAACTGGCGCGTTCTCACAGCTCGGTGCGCAGCCTCGCCGAAGCCCTTGGCATCCCACGCAAGACCTTGCACGACAAACTGCGCAAGCACGGGCTGAACTTCGCCGACGGTGGCAGCAGCCACACCGACGAACTCGATTGAGCTACCGTCAATTCATCATCTTCAAACAAGAGATCCGTGCATGAGCCGCGACAGCCGTCATCTGGAATCAGTCCTCCATCGCGACATTCCCCTGACGCGGGATATGGGCCTCAAAGTGCTCGATTGGCACGACCAGCAACTGCGCCTGCACTTGCCGCTGGAGGCCAACGTCAATCATAAAAGCACCATGTTCGGCGGCAGCCTGTATTGCGGCGCCGTGCTGGCCGGTTGGGGCTGGCTGCATTTGCGTTTGCGGGAAGAAGGGGTTGAAGGCGGACACATCGTGATTCAGGAAGGACAGATCAGCTATCCGCTGCCGGTGACCATGGACGCGACAGCTATTTGCCACGCGCCGAGTGCAGCGGTGTGGAAGAAGTTTTTGGCGATGTATGTGCGGTATGGACGGGCGCGGTTGACGTTGCATTCTCGGATTGTGAATGTGGGGAGTGAGGAAGATGCGGTGACGTTTACCGGGCAGTACGTCCTCCACCGCTAAAGCAAAAGATCGCAGCCTCGTTTCACTCGACAGCTGCTACAGGGGGCGCGTTTCTCTGTAGCAGCTGTCGAGTGAAACGAGGCTGCGATCTTTTGATCTTTACGCCCGCGCCAACGCCAGCAGTTTTTCGCGCCACGCAGCCTTCGCCGGCAGCGCCAGGAAAAACTCATTCAACAACGATTCCCGCGCCGGATAACAAAACGGCGCACCGCTCAAATCCAGCACCTCACCGCCCGCCCCTTCCAGCACGCCTTGTGCCGCCGCCGTGTCCCACTGCGAAGTCGGCGCCAACCGCGGATAACAATCCGCCGCCCCCTCAGCCAACAAACAGAACTTCAACGAACTGCCGATGTTAGCCAATTGCAGTTCACCCAGACTGTCACTCAACCCGGCCAGCAGGCGCTCCTGCTCAGGACTTGAATGCCGACGACTGGCAACCACGGTAAACGCTTCACCCGCCGCGGGCACGTCGCGCACCTGAATCGGCAGCGGCGTTGCGCCTTTATCGCCACGCCACGCGCCCAGACCCGCACCACCGACGTAGAAGCGCCCGTTGGTCGGCATCGACACCACGCCAAACACCACTCGGCCTTGTTCGATCAGCGCGATATTGACAGTAAATTCTTCGCTACCGGAGATGAACTCCTTGGTTCCATCCAGTGGGTCCACCAGCCACCAACGCTGCCACCCGGCGCGCACGCTCTGGGGAATGTTGGCGTCTTCTTCGGACAGTACCGGGATGCTTGGGTCCAGCGCCGTCAACCCGGCCAGGATCACATGGTGAGCGGCCATGTCGGCGGCCGTCACCGGGGAATCATCGGATTTTGCAGTCACGGCGACGTTGGCACGCCAAAACGGCAGAATCGCTTCACCGGCATTCAGCGCCAGTTCAACAACAGGCGCCATCAACGGATGGGGGAAAATCATGGCTGGAACACTCCACGCTGAGTCAGCAGATCACGGGCCAGATAAAGTGCTGCCAACGCACGGCCCTCAGTGAATCGTGGGTTCTGGGCCAGGGCCGACAACTCACGCAGGTTGATTTTGTCCACGCCCATCGGCTCGGGCTCATCGCCTTCAAGGCTTTCTTCGTACAGATCAGTGGCCAGCACCACCTGGATCTTCTGGCTCATGTAACCGGGCGACAACGACAACTCAGTCAAATGCTCCAGTTGCCGCGCGCCATACCCGGCCTCTTCCTTGAGCTCCCGTTCGGCCGCCGCCAGCACGTCCTCGCCCGGCTCGATCAAGCCTTTGGGCAAGGACAGCTCGTATTCATCCGTGCCGCCGCAATACTCTTCGACCAGCACCGCGTGGTCCGCATCCAGCATCGCCACGATCATCACCGCGCCATAACCGGCGCCCTTGCCGACCAGTCGCTCATACGTGCGCTCCACGCCATTGGAAAAGCGCAACTTCAGCTCTTCGACGCAGAACAAACGGCTGGTGGCGACGATCTCGCGGGCGAGGATGGTGGGTTTCTGGCGCATGAGCGGCTCCTTGGCGATAGCGCGTTACTATACCCGGCCTATCCTGATTGTTTACGTCGGATATCTTTTTTACCGCTGGAGAAGTTTTTTATGTCCCTGCTGCCCTGGCGCGACATCGACACCGTTCTGTTGGATATGGACGGCACGCTGCTGGACCTGCATTACGACAACCATTTCTGGATGGAACACCTGCCCCAGCGTTACGCCGAATTGCACGGGGTGAGTCGGGCCATGGCCGAGATGGAATTGCAGCCGTTGTTCGAACGCAACGCCGGCCAGTTGCAGTGGTATTGCCTGGATTTCTGGAGCGCCGAGCTCAAACTGCCGGTGCGCGAACTGAAACTGGAAACCGCGCACCTGATCGCCTTGCGACCGGATGCGGACACCTTTCTGGCCGCCATCAAACAGGCCGGCAAGCGCGTGGTGCTGATCACCAATGCACACCGCGATTCGCTGTCATTGAAACTGGAAAGAGTCGAACTGGCGCCGTACTTCGAGCGGTTGATCAGCTCACATGATTACGGTTTCGCCAAGGAAAACCCGCAGTTCTGGGATGCCTTGCAGGCGGACATCGGCTTCGACCCGGCGCGCAGTCTGTTTATCGACGACACCTTGCCGATTCTGCGTAGCGCCCGCGACTTTGGGGTTGCGCATCTATTGGCCGTGAGCGAACCGGACAGCCGCAAAGGGCCCAAAGACACCGCAGAGTTTGCGGCGGTGGGGGATTATCGAGAATTGATCGAAGGCCTTTAGAACTGTCTGTAAACGAAAAAAGCCGCCGCGCTGACCGCCAAAGGCCAGCTCGCCGGCTCCCGCCTATGCAAAAAGCTCACTAGCTTAACCCTACTCCCCCGCTCGATACATGTCCTGAACGCTAACTATAAACTGCACAGAAAAGCATTTTCGAACGCCTATTAAGGATCAAGAATCGTCACGGTAAATAAGTTACTGCGTCAGGGGCACGTATGCGCTGCCGTAGCTTGGTCGCTTCCACGCAGGGGAGTCGCGCGCACCCAAAAGGAGCAAATCCTCCAGAGGCAGCGCTCGGCGTCAGTTCCAGCGGTCCCAATGGCAGTAACTCAGATACAGGGAAAATAGACAGACTCTGGAGTTATCCGTGAAGCACATCCAACATCCTCGTAAGGCCCCCACCCAGACTCGTTCGAAAATGATGGTCGAGGCCATCCTCGAAACCACTGCCAACGTGGTGGTCAAACATGGCTATGCTGGGACCAATACCAACCTGGTCGCGCAGCTGGCCGGCGTCAGCGTCGGATCGGTCTATCAGTATTTCCCCAACAAAGACTCACTGATAGCCGCCCTGCACTATCGCAAGGTCAAGGCCACTCACGAAGCCATCCAAGGCCTTCTGACCCGCTCAGACATCTCCAGCCTGCAAGGGCATATCGAGCACTTGGTACGAGCCTTCCTGACCCCACATACGAAGGAGCCGGAGCTGCATCGACTGCTGGAGCAAGAGTTCTCGTTCTTGAATGATCAGACGACCGAGGATGCGTATAAAGCGGAAATCCCGCTAATGGTGCAGGACCTGCTGGGGCGCTGGGCCGACCAACTGGTGCAAAACGATATCCAGCTGGCCGCCTGGCTAGTGACCCGGATGATCAGGTCACTGATACATGCCTATGTGATCGAATGCCCCGATTTTTGCCCCAAGGCTATCGAAAAAGCCATCTGCGACTCAGTCATGGGCTATCTGTGCGGGACAGCCAACAACACTTCGCTACTGGTTTCCCGCGCGCGACGGATTGCAAAAAACCGCACCAACGCCCGCATGGCGCACTCATGCGCCCCCGCGGCGTGACGCCTGCACCGCGCACAATTGCTCATAACGATTGAGCAGTCGCCTGGATTGTAGATAGCTTGGCACCTCAACAATTAGCCCATCCACTTCTGCCCGCACCTTACCGCCACTGGCAGCCTGTTCGAAGGCCTCGATCTGGCGAACTGACAACTCGGCATCGGCACTTGTCGGTGTCAGATAGCGATTGGCAACGGCCACGTGATCCGGATTGACCACACCTTTTGCCTGATAACCGATAGAGCGCGCAACGCGCATGTCCGCTTCGGCGCCCTCGTCATCAGCAAAGGTATAGGGCGAATCAATCGCCAGGACTCCGGCAGCAGCGCATTCAAGGAGAAAACGGGATCGGGGATAGAACAGCTCGGTCCCTTCTCTACTGCGCCCGGCACCGAGGTCAGCGACCATATCTTCAGTCGCTACCAGCATTCCCTTGATTCGCGGGCTCGAATGCGCGATATCGATCGCTCGCACCACACCCAGGGCGGTTTCGATGTTCGGGACAATCAGCGTTGAGCCCTGCTTGATCGAAAGCATCGACTCCAGCCGGGTAATTTGCTGGTCCAACTCGATCATCTGTTCAGTGGATTCGACTTTCGACATCATGATGATTGCCGGCCGGCCGACCATAACCGCACTTAGATCATCATGGCCGCACGTTTCGAAGGGATTGATGCGCACCGAAGTGATACGCCCGCACTCGCGCCAATGGTCCATGACTCTCGCCGATAATGCGCGGGCCTCTGCGCGCCTGGCCGGCGGCGTGAAATCTTCCAGCTCCTGTACCAGGACATCGGCACCCGTTTGCAGTGCCGCATGCAGCGCGACCTCTTCTGCGCCTGGTACAAACAAGAACGTACGGCATAGCGCCAACGGGTTTTCGGGGGACATAGCCATAGCATCTTCCTGATGATCTGTTGGGTTGAGAGAGGAAAAAATACGAGGTACTTCTAGAGCATGGTCAGGCCGCCATCCACCGGAATAGTCACACCACTGACAAATGAGGCTTTGCCGGACAACAACCACGCGATAACCTCGGCGGCTTCGTTCGCCGAGCCTTCACGACGCAATGCGGTCATCTCATGCAAACGCTGCAACTGGCCATCCTGACGAGTGGTGTCATCGAGCATCGGGGTACGAATCACGGCGGGGGCGACACAATTGACGTTAATACCTCGAGGGCCCAATTCGCGGGCAAGGCCCTTGGTCATGGTCACCACCGCGCCCTTGCTGGCGGCATAGGCCAGAGTCCCGGCCAAGCCACCACCGCGCAGCCCGGCGACACTGGCCACAGTGCAGATGCGAGCACCCGGGCTCATTCGCGGCACAGCCAATTGCACGACACTGAAGGTGCCGATCAGGTTGATATCCATCAGTGTTCGGAAACGCGCAGCCGTGAGCGAATCAAAAGGTGAGGTATCGACTACCCCGGCACAGGTTGCCAGGGCGTCTATCCGACCCTGCCAATCATCGATCTGCTGGAACACCCGAGCCAGCGCCTGCTCGTTACAGACATCGGCAACAAACCCGCGGTGCTGGCTACCCAGCCCACCGATCGCTTCCTCCAGCCCCTGCGCATTCATGTCCAGGCCTGCGACCAAAAATCCCAACTGGTGCAAGTGTCGTGCAGTGGCTGCGCCAATGCCGCTGGCGGCGCCAGTCACTACGGCCACGGGTTGTGATGAAGACATCTGAGCGGGACTCCTTGAGCATTCCGTTGCGGGTCGGCGTGAGCCTTGATCAGGTACCCACCCACTCGACTGGACGAGCCAGAACGAGCGCTTATGCTAAAAGAACCCGGACAGCCTCACTACTCGCATGCCAAACAGACAGCCCTTGGTTAATACAGCAGTCTAAAGCGACTTATTACTCGCATTTATTTTCTACTCGGTCGTTAATGTGTATTGTCCGACAATAGGAATACAACACCGTTCCTGAAAATGCGAGTACGCCAGTCTTATACGGACTGAAGTTGCTCTTCTGTTTACGCGCCCCTCAGATGAAACAAGACCGAGAACAGCGACTCTGCGCTACCTATCGATAGGTCCGCGCTCGCCAAGTTGGAAGTTTCGTCAGTCTTTTCGAGCGCAACGGAATGCGAGTAGCCACACTAATACCTGTGCCGTAGCATGAGTAACAAGTTGTGACAAGCGCTGAGAGAGCCTAGAACTATTAGTCATCAAAGCGTCATAAAGTTCAATGCTTTGATGAACACACCAACGCTTCTCACCAGCACAACTCAGATGTCTCACTAAGCCAAGAGGGTACTGCAATGGGCAACAATGGATTTGATACCGTCATCGAAGTTAAATATCGCGACACCGACTCGATGGGTCATGTAAGCAGCCCTGTTTACTACGACTACTTGCAGCACGCTTACCTGAGCTACATGCACAACCTGCTGAACCTGCCGAAGGATCAAAAGCTTCCGCACATCATGGTCAAGACCTCCTGCGAATATGTTAAGCCAGCGGTCTATGGCAACATCGTGACTGTCACCAGCCGTGTTATCGAGTTCGGCAACAAGAGCTTCGAGATGGAGCACATCATGCACCTTAGCGATGCAGGGAAAACCACTGTCGCTAAAGGCCTGTCCAAACATGTGATGTTCGACTACGCGGGCAATCGCACCATCACCGTCCCCGACGAATTCAAAAACCAGGTTCTGGCCTTCCAGGAGTAGTGATCGAAACCCGACCACGACTCGAACATTGATCGCTGGCCGATGCCACCAGGCCGGCGTCTAGGGTGTATTGATAGGTAACGCAAATATGCTGCTGTCCTGGACTACCGAACAACGAAGCCTGCTCGAGAAATACCGTGAAATCGGCGGGCAACTGGCAAGTGCAAACAAAGGCACACCGGTTGGGTTTGACCATGCCGGTTGGAGCCGCCTCTGCGAGGAGGGACTATGGAAACTGGTAATTCCATCCAGTCACGGCGGCACGGGAGAAGACTGGTGGGGCTTCACTGCAGCGCTTGAAGGGCTGGCCTCTTCGATCCGCACACCAGAGCTGCTGCTCTCGGTCATCGCTCAGGCCGGTATGGTTCGGGCGTTGATGCTGTATGGCAGCGAAAGCCAGAAGGACCGATACCTTCAGGCGATTCTCAACGGCGCAATCAGCGCCACCGGGATCGCCGAACCTGGCACCGGTACCGACGTCAGAAGCATCGACAGCACGCTCAGCCCTACCGCCGACGGCTACAGCCTGACCGGCAGCAAATACAATATCGCTCACGCACCGATCGCCGACTTCATGCTGATCGTGACCAAACTGGCCGATATGCCAAAGCACAATATCGCGCTGGTCCTGCTCGACGGCGACATGCAAGGCCTGAGCAGAGGCGAGCCGGATGACAAGCTCGGCAACAAGAATCTACCTACCGGCCCGCTGTACTTCGACAACGTTCAGGTACAGGCTTGCCAAGTACTGGGCAAAGCCGGTCGCGGCCTGCAACAACTGATCGACATTATTTCTTTGGGCCGACTTTATTACGGTCTGGTGGCAGTCAACCTGCCAACGCCTTATGTTGCCGAGGCCGTGCGCTACGCCGCCGAGCGACAAAGCTTCAATAGTTCAATCGACAGCCACCAATATGTACAAAAGCGCCTGATCAATATGACCATTGGCATGGAGCGCAATCGCTGGATGGTCTATGCCGCGCTGTACCAACTTCTTAATGGTCATCCGCAGGCGTTGATGAGTTGTTCCATCGCTAAACTTACCAGTGCCCAAGACTTGATAGAAACTGCACTAAGTCTGGTAAAACTGTATGGCAGTATCGGCTATCACGAAGGTGGCATCGCCACCTTTGTTAAAGATGCTCTGGGCTTTGCCAGTGTCGGCGGCACAGAAGAAATGCATCAAAAAAATATATTCAATCAAATGCTTCGACTGGCATCCCATACAGAATAACAAAACAGCAATGCAGCCAACTTAATAGCCGGTTGATCCTGCGCACTCTAAACAGTGTGCTGTCGGCTTTAGGTTGAGCTGTGACGTCTTATCGAATGCATAACACTGCGTGCGACGTTGTATCAGCCTCACTGCGTGGTTAACGGCCGCGTGCCGGTACAACCAATTGCATCAATGATGAGTGGCTTGAGATGAATAGCGAGAACATTCTTTTCTCTGTGGATCAAGGTGTCGCTGTCGTGGTTCTGAATCGTCCGGACCAATTCAACAGCTTTACCGCAGACATGCACGAGCAACTGCGCCAAGCGTTGGCTCTGGTTCGGCAAGATCCAGGTATTCGCGCCCTGTTGCTGACCGGCAAAGGCCGGGCGTTTTGCGCCGGGCAGGATCTGGCGTCGTTGCAGATAAATCCTGACGGAACACCAGCAAACCTGGGCGACCTGCTCGAGCATGACTACAACCCGCTGATCAGAGCCTTGCGTGACCTGCCAATTCCGGTGATCTGCGCCGTCAACGGCGTAGCCGCCGGAGCTGGAGCCAGTATCGCTCTTACCGCCGACCTGGTCATCGCGGCCCGCAGCGCCAGTTTTATTCAGGCCTTCGGCAAGGTTGGCCTGATACCCGATTCAGGCGTCAGCTGGGTACTTCCACGCCTGATCGGCAGCGCTCGAGCCAAAGCGCTGTTTATGTTGGGCGAGCGCATCAGCGCCGAGCAAGCACAACAGTGGGGAATGATCTGGCGTTGCGTAGATGACAGTGAGCTTGCAGACGAAGCGCTGCTGCTGGCTAGGCACCTTGCCACGCAACCGACCTACGCTCTCGGTCTGCTCAAGCGCTGCATGGATTTAAGCCAGCAACACAGCCTGGATCAGCAGCTTGAAACGGAACGCGAGTTGCAGACGCTGGCAGGGCAAAGCGAGGACTTCAGTGAAGGCCTCAACGCTTTTATCGAGAAGCGCAGCACTCACTTCAAGGGTCGTTGAAAATGGACGCAATCGCACGTTTGGACACTGCGGTCAGACCGCTGCTCAATACTCACGATGACGCACTTGAACACGCGTCGATCGACCAACTGCGGCACCACCAGTTGCAACGTTTGCGATGGAGCCTGTCACACGCCTACACCAACGTCCCGTGGCATCGCCAGCAGTTCCATGATTTGGGGGTTCACCCTTACGACCTGAACAACCTGGAAGATCTGGCACGCTTCCCGTTGACCAGCAAAGCCGAGCTGCGCGAGCACTACCCTTTCGGGCTGTTCGCCGTGCCCATGGAGCAAGTGGTTCGTCTGCACGCCTCCAGTGGCACCACCGGCAAACCGACAGTGGTCGGTTACACCCGCAACGACATCGATGTCTGGGCCTCACTGGTGGCCCGCTCGATTCGCGTGGCGGGCGGGCACAGCGGCGACCGTATTCACATTGCCTACGGTTACGGCCTGTTCACCGGTGGCCTGGGCGCACATTACGGTGCGGAGAAACTCGGCTGCACGGTTATCCCGATGTCTGGCGGGCAGACCGCTCGACAAGTCCAACTGATCCAGGATTTCCGTCCCGACATCATCATGGTCACGCCGTCTTACATGCTCAACATCGCCGAAGAAATCGAGCGTCAGGGTATCGCCACCGAAGATCTGTCACTGCGGGTCGGCATCTTTGGTGCAGAGCCGTGGAGCGCGCAGATGCGTAGCGAGCTGGAACAACGGCTCGGCATTCAGGCACTGGATATCTATGGATTGTCCGAGCTGATGGGACCGGGCGTTGCCATGGAATGCCTGGACACCAAAGACGGCCCGACACTTTGGGAAGACCATTTCTACCCTGAAATCATCGACCCCGACACCGGCGCGGTATTGCCCGACGGGCAGTTCGGTGAGCTGGTGCTGACCTCGCTCAGCCGCGAGGCACTGCCGATGATTCGTTATCGCACCCGTGACCTGACCCGACTGTTGCCAGGCACCGGTCGAGCCATGCGTCGCCTGGACAAAATCACCGGTCGTAGCGACGACATGCTGATCATCCGCGGGGTCAACGTGTTCCCGACGCAGATCGAGGAACAACTGCTCAAGCAGGCGCCGCTGAGCCCGATCTATGAGCTGCACATCTATCGCAGCGGCAACCTCGACAGCCTTGAAGTGCATGTCGAACTGCGCCCGGAGCACGCCGCGCTGAGCGAGCCTGAGCGGGATGCGCTGTGTCGCGAATTCGGCCATCAGATCAAGGTCCATGTCGGCATCAGCACGCAGATCAAGTTACAGCCCCACCACACGCTCAAGCGCTCGGAAGGAAAGGCTTGCCACGTCTTCGATCGACGCGGCGAGTACTGATTGCGCACCTCACACGTCTTCGACTCACACGAGGAACCGCTCATGCAATCTTCATCGCAAAAGGATTTCGGCTCGACCCACGAGTCTGACGAAGAAGCCGCCTTTATGGAAAAAATCCAGGCTGAAGTGAAAATAGAGCCCGACAACTGGATGCCCGCCGGCTACCGAAAATCACTGATCCGTCAGATATCCCAACATGCCCACTCGGAAATCGTCGGCATGCTCCCGGAAGGCAATTGGGTCACCCGCGCGCCAACGTTCAAACGCAAGCTGCAACTCATGGCGAAAATCCAGGATGAAGCCGGTCATGGCCTGTACCTGTATTGCGCCGCAGAAACACTCGGCGCCGACCGCGACCAGGAGATCGCCCGCTTGCATGCCGGGCAAGCCAAGTACTCGAGCATTTTCAACTACCCAACGCCGAGCTGGGCCGATGTCGGCACCATCGGCTGGCTGGTCGACGGCGCCGCGATCGTCAATCAGGTAGTCCTGCAACGGACCTCCTACGGCCCCTATGCACGGGCCATGGTGCGGATCTGCAAAGAAGAAAGTTTCCATCAGCGCCAAGGCTACGAGCTGCTGTTGGTGATGATGAAACAAGGCACAGAGGCACAGAAGGCAATGGTTCAGGATTCAATCAATCGCTTCTGGTGGCCGGTGCTGATGATGTTCGGGCCAAGTGACGCGCACTCGCCCAACAGCGCGCAATCGATGGCCTGGAAGATCAAACGCAACAGTAACGACGAGCTGCGTCAGCGATTCATTGACCAGACCATCGCGCAACTGGAATTCCTCGGTTGCACAGTCCCGGACCCGGACCTTAAGTGGAACGCCGGACGCGGTCACTACGACTTCGGTGAGATCCAGTGGGATGAGTTCTACCACGTACTCGAAGGTAATGGTCCCTGCAATCAAGAGCGCCTTGATACCCGCCGCCAAGCCTTCGAAGAAGGTAGCTGGGTACGCCAGGCGGCAGCCGCCCACGCTCGCAAACAACAAGAAAAAAACCGAGAGGCCGCGCATGTCTGAATGGTCCCTGTATGAGGTCTTCGTGCGCAGCAAGCACGGCCTCAACCACAAACATGTTGGCAGCGTGCACGCCACCGATGCGTGCATGGCCATCGAAAACGCTCGCGAGCTCTACACCCGGCGCAATGAGGGCATCAGCCTGTGGGTGGTCGCGGCGGAACAGATCACCGCTTCCAACCCGCAAGACAAGGAGATGCTGTTCGAACCGTCTCAGGACAAGGTTTATCGGCACGCCAGTTTTTATGAGCTGCCCGACGAAGTGGGGCATATGTGAGCCAGATCATGAATCAAACCGACGAGCTAATCGACTATCTGCTGCAAATGGGTGACAGCGCATTGATCACCGGCCAGCGCCTGTGCGAGCTGTGCGGGCATGCCCCGGCCATTGAGGAAGAACTGGCGCTGATGAATGTCGGCCTCGACCTGGTCGGCCAGGCTCGCAACTGGCTGGAGTACGCTGCCGAGCTGCTCAATGACGGGCGCAATGCCGACCGCTTGGCGTTCCTGCGCGGTGAACATCTGTATCGCAATCTGCTGTTGGTCGAACAGCCCAACGGAGACTATGCGCAAACCTGCGTGCGCCAATTTCTGTATGACGCCTGGCACTTTCATCGGCTGCAGGGTTTGCAGAACTCCAGCGACAAGATGGTCGCCGCTATCGCCAACAAAGCCCTGAAAGAAGTTACCTACCACCTGCGCCGCTCCAGCGAGTGGATGCTGCGCTTGGGCGACGGCACCGACTACAGCCATCAACGGATGCAGAGCGCGCTGGATCAGCTGTGGCGCTTCACTCATGAACTGTGCACGGTCAGCGACCGCGAGCAGCGTCAGTATCAAGTCGGTTTGAGCAGCGATCCCCAACTGCAGGTGAACGCCTGGCGCGAGACCGTAGAGGGCATCCTCGCCCGCGCAACCCTGAAGCTGCCGCCGCCTGCGCGCTACTTCTACTTGAGTGGCATCGAGGGACGGCACACGGAAAACCTCGGCCCGCTTTTGGCGACCATGCAGTCTCTACCACGAGCTTACCCAGATGCACGCTGGTGAGCTGATCGCGTCCGACTGGTGTGGTCGTCGGGCGAAGGCCGAGGACCTGCCAAACGCCTGGTCGCTCATGGCACAGGTGATGGACCCGGAAGTGCCGGTGGTCAGCCTGGTCGACCTGGGCATCGTGCGCGACATTCTGTTCCAGGACGGCCGGCTGAAGGTGGTGCTGACACCCACCTATTCCGGCTGTCCAGCGACCGAAATGATCGAGCAACGTGTGCGCCAGGCGCTGGAATGCGCAGGCTATGCCACGCCCTATCTGGAACAGCGACTGGCGCCAGCCTGGAGCTCGCAATGGATCACCAACCAGGGCCGGCAACGCCTGCTGGACTACGGCATCGCCCCGCCACAGGAGAAATCCGGCCCGGTGCCCTGCCCGCAATGTGCGAGTCTCGATACCGAAACCGTCAGCGAGTTTGGCTCGACCGCCTGCAAGGCGTTGTACCGGTGCCGCCGTTGCAAAGAGCCCTTCGACTACTTCAAGTGCATTTGAGTCTGTAGCTGACTCAGGAGAAATCCATGAACACCTTTCACCCACTGGAGGTCCGGGACATTCGGCGCGAAACCCGCGATGCGGTTTCGATTCTCTTCAATGTGCCCGGGGCATTGCGCGACACCTTCCAGTTTCAGCAGGGCCAGTACCTCGTACTGCGCACGCAACTGGATGGCGAAGAAATCCGCCGCTCCTACTCGATTTGCAGCGCTCCACATGAAAACGAGCTGCGGGTGGCGGTCAAGCAAGTCAGCGGCGGGCGCTTCTCCGAGTTCGCCAATCAAACGCTGGTCGTCGGCGATTATCTGGACGTCATGGCGCCAAGCGGCAATTTTTTTGTCGAGCTGGACGCGCAACGTCACGGCCGCTATCTGGGCATCGCCGCCGGCAGTGGCATCACGCCTTTGCTGTCGATCATCAAGACCACGCTCGAGCAGGAACCGCATAGTCAGTTCACCTTGCTCTATGGCAATCGCTCCAGTTCCGGGACGCTGTTTCGCGAACAACTGGGAGACCTGAAAGACCGCTATCTGGAACGCCTGAAGCTGATCTTCGTGATGAGCCGCGAGCGCCAGGATGTCGACCTCTATAACGGTCGCCTGGATGGGCAAAAATGCCGGCAATTCTTCACTCGCTGGATCGATGTCGCAGCGTTGGATCATGCGTTTATCTGCGGCCCGCATGCGATGACCATTGAGGTTCAACAAGCGTTGATCGAGCACCAGCTTGACCCCGCACGAGTGCACTGCGAACTGTTCGCCAGCCCATCAGCCGGCCGCAAACAGGCCGTTCGCGAGGCCGCCCCGACAGACACCGTCAGAACCAGCCTGATCACCGTGATCAGCGATGGCAACAGCCTGGCCTTCGAGCTCCCGCGCAACACCCTGAGCATTCTCGACGCCGGCAACCAGAACGGCGCAGAACTACCCTACGCCTGTAAGGCCGGGGTCTGTTCGACCTGCAAGGCCAGGTTGGTCGAAGGTGAAGTGGAGATGGACAGCAACTTCGCCCTTGAAGATTACGAGATCGAAGCAGGCTTCGTTCTCTCATGCCAATGCTTTCCCCTTTCTGATCGAGTAGTGCTGGACTTCGATCAACTTTGAAACCCTACAACAAGAAAACTGTTCCGCTGCTGCAGCACTTTTAGCACCGCCCTTTTCTGGTACCTGCGTGACTAAGCCGCCTTTGAACTGCCTTTAGCGCAGAGAAGACTCGACTCATCAAGGAACTCTGAGGAAAAACGAATCATGGACATGACTATTGGTGATTTTTTATTGCGACGCTTGCGCGAATTCGGCATTCGTCATCTGTTCGGCGTACCCGGGGATTACAACCTGGCATTCCTCGAACAGGTCGAGTACTCGAACGAAATAGAGTTCATCGGCAATTGCAATGAACTCAACGCTGCCTATGCCGCGGACGGCTATGCCCGGACCCAGGGCTTTGGCAGCGTATTGACCACCTATGGCGTCGGCGATCTGAGTGCGCTAAATGGCATCGCCGGCGCCTACGCCGAACGCGTACCGGTGATTCTGATCTCCGGCATGCCGCCCCTGCATGCGATTCTCGACCGCGCGTTGTTGCACCACACGCTGGTCGACGGCAACTACGACAACGTGATGATCACCCTGCGCGAGTTCACAGTGGCGCAAGCCCGCATCACGGTGGAAAACGCTGCAGCGGAAATCGACCGGGTGTTGCTGACCTGTTATCGAGAGCGACGACCGGTTTATCTACAGCTACCGTCGGACCTCGCCACGCTGCAAATCGAAGTGCCTGAGCATCCATTGCAGTTGACCGAAACCCGCAGTGATCCGAACCAACTAAAGGAAGTGGTTGAGCAGATCGTCCAGCGCCTTTCACACGCCAGCACGCCGACGCTATTGGTGGATGCAGATGTCTCGCGTTTTGGTCTGACCGGCTTGGTGCAGAGCCTGGCTGAAACGCTGAATGTGCCATTTGCAACCATGGCACCAGCCAAGGCCATGCTGCCAGAATCGCATCGTCTGTTTCTCGGGACCTACGTCGGCGCTGGTTCGGCTCCGAGCGTACGTGAAGCGATTGAAAACTCAGACTGCGTGATCAGCATCGGCGCTCGATTTACCGACACGAGCACGGGTCTGTTTTCGCAAAAATTCAGAGCCGGCTCGTTGATTCAGCTGCACCCCTATGCCGTATCCCTCAACCGTGTCCACTACACCGCCGTATCGGTGCGCCAAGTGCTGGCGGGCGTCCTTCAGCTGGCCACGAAGCGCCTCCAGGCCTGGCCGATGCGCGAGTTGCGCGAGCAACGTTCAGTCACGCCGTTCGAGCCACAACCGGATGCCAAGCTGAGCCAACTGCGCTTCTGGCAACGCATCAGTCACTTCATAAAACCGGGCGATCTGATCATCGCTGAAAGTGGCACTTCTTCAGCTGGCCTCAACGGTTTGAGCCTGCCGGAAGATGTCACCTTCATTTCCCAGCCGATCTGGGGCGCTATCGGTTTCACTCTGCCGGCCCTGCTCGGCTCGCTAGTGGCCCAACCGCAACGCCGGCAGATGCTGTTCATCGGCGACGGTTCGATCCAGATGACCGTGCAGGAGCTGTCATCGATTCTGCGTCGCGACCTCAAGCCGATTATTTTCCTGATCAACAACGACGGCTATACCATCGAGCGCCTGATACTCGGCGAGAACTCCAGCTACAACGACGTCAACCGCTGGCGTTACGCCGAGCTGCCGTATGTACTGGACACGCGCAATCGCTCTCGACGGCTGATCGTTCACACCGAAGATCAATTGGAGGCCGCTGTCGAACAGGCAGCGACAGCCAACGAGCTGGTGTTTATCGAAGTGATGATGGAGCGGATGGATGCCCCTGAGTCGCTCAAGCGTTTCGCGAAGATGTTTGCCGACTTCGATTTCGGTCCCATTCCCAAAGCGACCGAAACGTTGTCGATGGCAGTCTGAGCCAAAGGCATCGGCGGTGGTCACCGCCCATGCCTTCTTGCCTCCAGTGACCTTCAACGGTCACCCTCTGCATCAGGCGATGGAACGAACCACGCCACCATCGACACGCATCGCCGCACCGTTGGTTGCACTGGCTTGAAGCGACGCCAGATAGACCACCAGATTCGCCACTTCTTCAGTCGTCGCCAAACGCTTGATCAGCGAGCTTGCGCGATGTTGCGCGATGAAACTCTTCTCCAACTGCTCAGACGGCACGCCTTGTTCTTCGGCCATCTGCGCGAAGAAACCGCCGACACCTTCAGAGCGCGTTGGCCCCGGCAGTACCGCGTTGACCGTCACACCGGTGCCGGCCAGCGTTTCCGCCAGTCCACGAGAGATTGCCAGCAGCGCGGTTTTGGTGGTGCCGTAATGGACCATTTCAGCCGGAATCTGCAACGCCGATTCACTGGACAGGAACAACACCCGACCCCAGCCACGTTCAGCCATGGCCGGCGCATAGTGACGTGACAGACGCACTGCGCTCATCACGTTGACGTCGAAAAAACGCTGCCAGTCGGCATCGGTAATATCAAAGAAACCCTTGGGCTCGAAGATCCCCAGGTTGTTCACCAGGATGTCGACATTCGAGATTTTGGAGAACAGTTCCTGCGCGCCTTCCACGGTTCCCAGATCGGCTGCAAGACCGATCAGCCGAGCACCCGGCAGTCGGCTCAGAATGTGCTCGATAGCCTTGCGCACCCTCTCCTCGCTGCGCCCGTTGATGACCACTTCAGCACCCGCCTCGGCCAGACCGAAAGCAATAGCCAGACCAATACCGGCCGTGGAACCACTGACGATCGCGCGCTTTCCGTGCAACGATATGTTCATGCTTACTTCCTCCGATAGATGATGTAACGACACAAAAGGCGGACTCAAGGTCCGCCGTAATTGATTCGAAAAGCCTGGCGCCTCAATGAGTGGTACCGGCATCAGCCGTTGCCAGCGGATAAATCGACTGCCAGCCGCCACCTAGTGATTTATAGAGCCCAACCATGGCCAACGAGACCGTGGTCGAGCTTTCCACCAGTTGTTCCTGATTCGCCAACAAGGCGCTCTGAACCGTCAGCACGTTGAGGAAATCCACCACCCCTTCGACGTACTGGCTTTGCGCAGTTTCCAGCGCAATCCGATTCTGCCGCACCGCTTCGGCCAGTCGGTCACGTCGCAGTTGGCTGGCGTTGTACAAGGTCAGCACATCATCAATTTCATGCCAGGCCCGAAGCACCACCTGTTGGTAATCGAGCGCCGCTTCCTGTTGTTGCGCCTCGCGCAACTTGACCATCCCACGCAAACGTCCACCCTCGAAAATCGGCAGGCTCAACTGTGGGCCGATAGCAAATTGGCGCGAGCCCCAGGACCCGAAATCCGATAGCTGCATCGACTGGAAACCAACGTTGCCGGACAGACGAATGCGCGGATAGAAATCACCTTTGGCCACTCCGATCCCAGCCGTCGCGGCATGCAGACGGGCTTCGGCTTGACGAATATCCGGACGACGCTCGGCCAGCTCCGACGGCAAGCCAATTGCGAAGTTTTGTGGGGTTTGCGGTACTGGCGCCGGTCGTTCCAATTCGGCCTGCAAGGCTCTTGGTGGCTCGGCCAACAGCAGGCTCAACGCATTGATCAACTGTGCCTGACGCTGTTCGAGCGACGGTAAGCGAGCTTCGACTGCGGCGACCTGCGCAGCGGCTTCAGCCACATCCAGATTGGTCGCGATGCCATCAGCCAAACGCATCTGCGACAGCTTCAGGCTGTGCCGGGAAACATCCAGGTTCTCGCGAGTGACCGCGAGGGTGCTCTGCACGCCGCGCAGCTGAATGTAATCGCGAGCGGTCTCGGCCAGAATCGACAGCAGGACCATGCGCCGGTCGTTCTCAGCCACCTCGACCGATGCATCGGCCACTTCCACTTCGCGTTTGACCCGGCCCCACAAGTCTAGCTCCCAGGCAGCGGTGAAATCGCCCTCCCAGAGATTGAAGGCAGACTTGCCGCCCTTGCCCGAAGGGTCACTCAGGCCCTTGCTGCTGTTGCGTGCCCGCTCATAGCCGACACCGGCATCAAGGCTCGGATATTGATCGGCGGCGATGGTCTGGCGCGCCGCTCGACTCTGCTGCAGACGAGCACTGGCGATTTTTACATCGAGGCTGCTGGTGACAGCACGGCGAGCCAGGGCAGACAACTGCGTATCGTGAAAGATGTCCCACCAGCGTTCTTCAACCGGCGAAGCCTCTGGGCGACTGACGGCAGCCTGGCCTTGCAGCAAGGGCCACTTTGCGTTATCTGGCCCCTGAGGCTTCTGAAAGTCCGGACCGACGCTGCAAGCCGAGAGCATCAACACGCTCGACAACAATAATGGTTGAACAGGGAAAGTCCGACTCATCGAAGGGTGACCTCTTTACGTGCGTCGTTGCCCTGCGGGTCCTGCGTCTCGATACTGGCTTCCACCGACATGCCCACACGCAGGCGGTTCGCCAACGGTTGATCGGCATCCAGCGCAATCTTCACCGGTATCCGCTGCACGACTTTGGTGAAGTTGCCCGTCGCATTGTCCGGTTTGACCGAAGCAAAGGTCACCCCGGTCGCCGGCGCAATACTTTCGACCCGACCGGTGAGGCTCTCGCCACTAAAGGTGTCGACGCGGATCTTCACTGGCTGCCCTGGCTGCACATGTGTCAACTGGGTTTCCTGGAAGTTGCCAACCACATAGGCCCGCTCCAGAGGAACAATCGCCATGATCTTCGCGCCTGGATTGACATAGGCCCCGACACGCGCAGCACGTTCACCGACTACACCATCCAGCGGTGCCACAAGACGGGTGTAGGACAGATCAAAACGGGCCCGCTCCAAGGATGCCAACGCATGTTTGTGGCCTCCGTCGGCACTGTCGAGCTGGGCCTTGAGGATATCCACCTGTTTGCGCGAAGCGGCCAAGGCAGCGGTCGAATTGGCCAAGCGGGCGCTGGCTTGATCCACCCGGCTGCGGGCCTGCTGAGCATTTTGCACGGTGCCGGCGCCCTGGCCTGCGAGATGGTTGTAGCGCGTCAGTTCGTGCTCCGCGAAAGCTTGCTCAGCCTTGTCGGCAGCCATCATGGCCTGCGCCTGAGCGATCAATGACGACTGGCGTTCCAGCGTAGCTTTCGCGTTTTGAAACTGCGCCTGCGACACCAGTGACTGTGCCTCGGCCGCCTGGAGCGCAGCCTGGTAGTCACGATCATCGATGACCACCAGCAATTGACCGGCCTTCACCGGCTGGTTGTCCTCGACCAGCACCTGACTGATAAAACCCGAAACCTTCGGCGCCACCAACGTGTAATCCGCCGTGATAAACGCATCGTTAGTGGTTTGCAGCGAGCCGGAACCAAACAGGCGCGGCGCTGCCAGGTAGATGACCCCGCCAAGAGCAACCAAGGCAACTGTGTACAAGGCAATTTTCTGATTTTTACTCGTAGTCATAACGACTTTCTCTCTGAATGGAACGCTATGCCACCGCACGAGGTGGATAGATCCGGGAAGGCATCAACGGGATCAACAGAATCAAGGCCAGTGCCAGCAACGCCATGCAGTAGTACAAGTCCGAAGACGTCAGTACGACCGCCTGTTCGTGGATGCGATGGGCAAGCCCTGCAGCGTCGCTGTCTGCCAAAGGCGAGTTGCCCAGGCGATCGACCAGCATGGTTGAGTGGAAATGCAGCCGCGCCGTGGTCAACGCCTCCAGCACGCCGGTAGCAAGGACCGCCGAAAAACCTTTGACGGTGTTGAACCAGGCGGAAGCGAACGGGCCGTCTTGCGGCGCCAGGCCGCCGGTAGCGAGCATCAGCAACGGGATCACCGCCATCGGCTGACCAAACACCTGGAACAGCTGCAAGATGTAGAAGTTGTCACGAATCCACTCGGAAGTGATTTGCGTGCCGCCAGCACAGGCCAGCGCCAGCAATCCAAGACCGATTGCCAGAACCCATCGGCAGTCGACCCGACGGATGTTGCACAAGGCCGCCACCAGCGGTAACGCCAGCAACTGCGGCAAGGCCACCATCAGCAATACCGGCGCAGTTTGTACCGGGCGATAACCCTGCACCTGAGCCAGGTAGCTGGAAGGGATGATGATCACCCCCAGCAATACGATCAGCACCCCGCCGAGGGTTAGCAACGAGTGGGACAGGTTCAGGTTGGTCAGCATCTGCAATTTGAAGAACGGCAGCGGGTGCGACCATTCATTAATAAAGAACAACACCAACAGCACCAGACCGCCGCCAAGCAGCCAGCAGATCAGCGTGGACTCGAACCAGTCCAGACGATTGCCCTGGGACAGACCGATCACCAGCGCACAAATCGCCGGCAAACCGAGCAACAGGCCACGCCAGTCAAACTGTTTGAAACGCTCAAAGCGCATCGGGTCCTGCGGCAAGCCATATGCAACCGCGACCATCGCCAACAAGCAGGGCGGGACGATCTGCCAGAACGCCCATTGCCAACCGACGTATTCGGTCCACAACGCGGCCAGCGGAGTCCCCAGGCTCGGGCCGAAGGTGGCAGTCAACGCATAACTTGCCAGCCCGTAAAGCTTGACGCCGGGCGGGAGGAAACGCAGCGCGACGGTCATCAGCATCGGCGGCAGACTGCCCCCGGCCAGCCCCTGCAAAGTTCGTAACACCATCAGGCTTTCGAGGTTCGGAGCGAACGGGCAGAGAATCCCAAGCACGGTAAACGCACCGATGGCGCTGAGAGTGAAGCGACGCAGGGAGAAGGTGACCGAACACCAGGGCGCAAACGCCATGGCCGATACTGAGGTGGCAGCGTAAGTGGCGATCAACCAGGTACCTTCATCCGCACCGATATACAGCGCGCCACGAATGTCAGGCATGGCCACTTTAGTGACCATCTCGTTGAGACCGGCCACTAATACGGCAATCAGCACCCCGATCAGCCCGATCACAATACGCAGGCCAAACACTGGTGCAGCGGCCGGTGCGGGTTTCGTCACCTCCAGCGTCGGGGCCATAACAGCAGGGGCTGCGAGCGAACTCACGGGTTCACCCGTCGGCCAGCGCCCCGAAAGATAGAAAACAACACAAGGCACATTGCGTCATGACTCCAGGTAAAGGGTTACCTGGATAGTTTATGAAGACGCAATAGTTCCGAAAACTGACATATGGGAAGCTTTAAGCTGCACCCAACGCACGTATCAATCCACAGGCCGCGATAAGCCGGGGTCGTGCTCGGCCCGAAGGGGCTTGCGGCGATCCTGGAAGCGCAAGCTGCTTCAAACCCGTGGCGAGGAGTACTTGGCACAGCTCTCTTTCAACGTCTGACGCAGCCAGCGATGGGCCGAGTCGTTATCAAAGCGTGGATGCCAGGCCTGCATGACCACCACCGTCTCCAGCGCCATAGGGATACGGAACGAACGCAACGGCAAGCCCAGCCGCGAGACGCTCCACAACACATGCTCCGGCAGCGGCAGCAACAGGTCGGAATCGGGCAAGGCGAACATCGCCGAGTGAAAGCTAGGAGTGATCAACGCGACACGCCGCTGCAAGCCCATCCCGGCCAAAGCGGTATCGATCGGCCCGGTTGCACGACCGCGTCGCGACACGCTGACCTGCGCATAGGAGGCGAAACGTTTTGGCGTGATTTCTTCCTGAAAGATTGGGTGATCCACCCGGGCCAGGCCGACAAAGGTCGTGGTGAACAGGCTCTGAACTTTGATTTCCGGCCCAAGATTTCGCGTCGCACTGATATAAAGATCGATCCGCCCTTCGCGCAACGCGTCATCCTCGCCCTCGCCTTCCGGCACGAAGCGCAGCACGGTACGTGGGGCCTTTTTGCGCATGATTTCCAGCAGCTGCGCACCAAAGGCCGCGACAAATACGTCATTCGCCCGCAAGTTGTAGCAGCGTTCCAGCGTCGTCAGATCGACCTCGTCACCCGAAAGGAACACCTGCGCCGCTTGTTCGACCAGGCTGCGCACCTGAGCCCGTAATGCCAGCGCCTTGGGTGTCGGCACCAGACCACGCCCGGCGCGCACCAGAATCGGGTCACCCACTGCGCTACGTATCCGGGTCAAGGTCCGGCTCATCGCCGCGGGGCTCAAGCTCATGCGCCGGGCGGCACCGACCACACTGCCCTCGTCCAGCAGCGCATCCAGGGCCACCAGCAGATTCATATCTGGAAGATGCACAACAAACACTCCTTGTGAAAATCAATTAATCCTGGCGCAATCCTAGCAGTTTCTGACCAAACACCAATGCGCGCGAAGCCTGCGCCGTATGCAACTACAAAATGCACGACGAACCATTTACCTAAACGTACGATTTTCCAAGAATACCTGCTTTCCGTTAACTCCCGGTTGGAACAGCCATGCTTCGCTCCTTACTCGTTGCTATTGATGGTTCGCCCCAGAGCCGATCGGTCCTGGACCTGGCCGCACAGTATTCCAAGCTGGATGCCTCTCGACTCTATGTCCTGCTTTCCGTCGACAGTGCGTACACCCTGCCTTCGGAAAATGGGCACATCAAGCCTGCAGATGAGCAGGAATATCCCGCGGCCAGCAGTGAGCAACATATAGCCAATAACGCCATGCAAGAGGCCCTGGACTATTTACGGTCACTCGGGCTTGAAGCAGAAGGCGTGGTCATTGACGGAGAGCCGGCCTCTTCGATCGTTTCGCAAGCCGACCGGCTGAAGGTCGACTTGATCATCGTCGGCCACCGCCATCTTTCGCGGATCAACCGTATCTTCGACCCTTCAGTCAGCGCCCGAGTCATCGAAGTCGCCCGCTGCCCGGTGCTGGTCGATGTCCTGAATTTCGCAGGTGATATATGAAACTGGAATACCTTTTATTGGAAAAGCATGGCCATGTGGCGATGATCACCCTTAACCGCCCCGAGGTGCTGAATGCGCTTTCAGCCGGACTGAATGCCGAATTGGCGCGTCTGCTCGATCATCTGGAAACAGATGACGAAACTCACGTAGTGGTGATTACCGGCAATGAAAAGGCCTTCGCCGCCGGTGCCGATATCAAGCTAATGAAGGATTGGAGCTACATGGATGTGTACAAGGCTGACTTCGTCAGCCTTGACTGGGAACGCCTGAGCACCTTTCGCAAGCCGAGCATCGCTGCGGTTGCTGGCTATGCGCTGGGCGGAGGCTGCGAGCTGGCGATGATGTGCGATTTCATTATCGCAGCGGAAAATGCCCGCTTCGGCCAGCCAGAGATCACCCTCGGTACCATCCCCGGCGCCGGTGGCAGCCAACGACTGGCAAGGTTTGTCGGCAAATCCAAGGCCATGGACATGGTTCTGACCGGGCGCACCATGGATGCCGTCGAAGCCGAACGCTGCGGTCTGGTTAGCCGTTTAGTGCCGACTGCCTCGCTGCTCGACGAGGCACTGAAGATAGCCTCACGCATCGCTGGCTTCTCATCCCCGGTAACACTACTGGCCAAGGAAGCGGTAAACCGCGCCTTCGAAACCAGCCTGGCAGAGGGCGTACGCTTTGAACGCCGGCTGTTCCATTCGACCTTTGCTATCGAAGATCAGAAAGAAGGCATGAACGCGTTCAGTGAAAAACGCCCACCGCAGTTCAAACATCGCTAAGCAGGCAAGCAGGAATCGGGATTCAGCCAGGCTCGAAAGCCTGGCTGAAAAGCATCACTCAGGAATGCGCAATACCTGGCCGGGATAGATCTTGTCCGGGTGCGACAGCAGCGGTTTGTTGGCTTCGAAGATTTTCTGATACTTGTTGGCGTCTTTGTACTCAGCCTTGGCAATCGCGCTGAGGGTGTCGCCTTTTTTCACGGTGACGAAACGCGCCGCCTGAGCGACCGGGCCGGTCACGGTGATCTGGTCGTCAACGCTGCCGATACCGGCAATGTTGCCCAAGGCCAGCAGAATTTTCTCTTTTTCTTCCTGGCTGGCGACTTCACCGGTCACCGTGACCGTATCGCCATTCACTGTTGCCTGAACATTCGGGTTGCCCAGGCCGACCTTGGCGATGTGCTCCTTCAACTGCTCGCTCGCATTGGCATTACCCGGCGTTAACAGGTCAATAAGCTTTTCGCCCGCTTCTTTCACAAAGCTAAAAATACTCATGATGCACTCTCCTTGGGTTTATGAGGTCCAGACGCGAAAGACTAGACCAACGGCAAAGAACGAGGTTGCGATCCGACCAATGACTCAAGTGCTCTGCAAGCGCGTTAGAATCTCGAGCCTGACCGCGCCCTGGAGCGAAGATGGACATCAAGCAACTTAAATTCCTCATCGCCCTCGACGAAACCCGGCATTTCGGCCAGGCCGCTGCGCGTTGTCACATCACCCAGCCGACCCTGTCCATGCGCCTGCGCAGCCTCGAAGAAGAACTTGAGTTGCCGCTGGTCAATCGAGGTCAGCGCTTCGAAGGTTTCACCGCACCGGGTGAACGGGTGCTGGCCTGGGCGCGCACCGTGCTGGCGGCCTACGACGGCTTGCAGGCCGAGGCGGCTGCCTGTCGCGGCAATCTGGTCGGTACGTTGCGTCTGGGTGTGGTGCCGCTGTCGAGCTTCGATCCGCTGCCGCTGATGCAACGCCTGCACGCCGAACACCCGAACCTGCGCTTCGAACTCTCGGCCCTGAGTTCTGAACAGATCCTCGAACAACTGGCGAACAATCGCCTGGATCTTGGCGTGTCGTACCTGGAGCGACTGGACGGCGAACGCTTCGATTCCCTGGCGTTCAGCGAAACCCGCATGGGCCTGCTCTACGATCAGCGCTTCTTCAGTTTCGGTGAGGCGCCGCTGAGTTGGGAGTCCCTGATCGAACTGCCGCTGGGCATGCTCACCAGCGGCATGCATTTTCGGCAGTCCATCGACCACAACTTCCACAGTCGCGGCCTCACCCCGCAGCCGTTGCTGCAAACCGATGCCGTCCACCAATTGTTACAAGCGGTGCACGGTGGATTCTGCTGCGCCGTGATGCCTCTGGACGGAGGCCTGGAAAAACTCACCGATCATTTACGCCTGCAACCCATCGAAAATGCTCAAACCCTCGCCCGGCTGGGGCTGATCATGCGTCGCAGCGCTCCGCGCTCGGCACTCGCGGAAGCCTGTTTCGCGATTCTTCAGCAATCGCTGCCAAGCTCTTGATCGACGCTATCTATCGGTAGATCAGTATTAGCGATTAGACGCGACAAGTTGACGCGCCTAGGCTTAAAGCAGCCTAAACCGTCGGTGATGCCTCATGAACGCCAAGCACCCTGTCTGCGCGGCGCCAGCCCTCGAAACGCCAGCGCCCGCCGCAAGCCAGACGTACAGTTACTGCGACCTTCAAGACACCGAATCAGCCAGCACCGCGCTGGCCGAAGAAGTCGCGTTGGCGATCGCTTATAACGGCATCAGTCAGGCGGTCATGTTGGTGACGCCGACCGATCTTGAAGACTTCATCGTCGGCTTCAGCCTCGGCAGCGGCATCATCGAAGACGCTTCCGACATTTATGACCTGCAACTCAGCGGCTCGGGTTCAGCGCAATACGCGCAAGTGACCATCGCCAACCGCGCCTTCTGGAACCTCAAGCAACAGCGTCGGCAAATGGCTGGCACCAGCGGTTGCGGACTCTGCGGTGTGGAAGCGGTGGAGCAGGCCTTGCCAGACCTCAAGATACTGCCCGGCGCCCCCTTGCCGCCCGCCGAATGGCTCGATGGTTTGCGTCAGCGCATCGGTGCGTTCCAGCCTCTTGGCCAGTACTCCGGCGCAGTGCACGCCGCCGTGTTTATGAACAGTCAGGGCCAATTGCTGCTTGGCCGCGAAGACATCGGCCGACACAACGCCCTGGACAAACTGATTGGCGGACTGATCCGTCAGAAGATCCCGACCACCGGCGGGCTGGCGATTGTCACCAGCCGTTGCAGTCTCGAATTGATCCAGAAAGTGTTGCGCGCAGGCATCCAGACCCTGGTCAGCCTGTCGTCGCCCACGGGCCTAGCCGTGCAATGGGCCCGTCGCCACAACCTCAATCTCATCCACCTGCCGCAGAAAAGTGCGCCGCGGGTCTACAGCCCTGCGACGGAGAACCAAGCGTGAGTCAACATCGTCAAGCCGACCAGAAACCCGTCCCTCGCTACAAGCCCTACAAAGGCCCAGCCGGTGGCTGGGGCGCGCTGGCCAGCGTTGCCCGGGCCTGGTTGACCAGCGACAACGCGCTGAAAAACCTGCGCATGATGCTCAAGACCAACAAGAACGGCGGGTTCGACTGCCCCGGTTGCGCCTGGGGCGACTCCAACGAAGCCGGCATGGTGGCGTTCTGCGAGAACGGCGCCAAAGCGGTGAACTGGGAAGCGACCAAACGCCGTGTCGACGGTGCGTTCTTTGCCAAACACAGCGTCAGCTCGTTGCTGGAACAAAGTGACTATTGGCTGGAATATCAGGGGCGTCTGACCGAGCCACTGCGCTACGACGCCGAGACCGATCGCTACAAACCCATAAGCTGGGAAGCGGCCTTCGCGCTGATCGGCAAACACCTGCAAGGGCTGTCGAGCCCGGATCAGGCCGAGTTCTACACCTCGGGCCGCGCCAGCAACGAAGCGGCGTACCTGTATCAATTGTTCGTGCGTGCCTACGGCACCAATAACTTCCCCGATTGCTCGAACATGTGCCACGAGGCCAGCGGTGTGGCCATGTCGCAAAGTGTCGGCGTCGGCAAAGGCACCGTCACCTTCGACGACTTCGAACACGCCGACGCGATTTTTGTCTGGGGTCAGAACCCTGGCACCAACCACCCACGGATGCTCGAACCGTTGCGCGAAGCGGTGAAACGCGGCGCTCAGGTGGTATGCATCAACCCTTTGAAGGAGCGCGGCCTGGAACGCTTCCAGCACCCGCAACACCCGATCGAAATGCTCACCAACGGCGACAAGCCGACCAACACCGCGTACTTCCGTCCGGCATTGGGCGGCGACATGGCGATCATGCGCGGCATGGCCAAGTTCCTGCTGCAGTGGGAGCGTGACGCACAGAAGGCGGGTGAGCCGGCCGTATTCGACCACGACTTCCTCAATGAACACAGTGTCAACGTGCTGGAATACCTGGGCATCGTCGACGACACCTCGTGGGAGCAGATCGTCGAACAATCCGGACTGACGCTGGTTGAAATCGAGCAAGCGGCGCGGATGTACGCCAAAGGCAAGAACGTGATCATGTGCTGGGCGATGGGCATCACACAGCATCGCCATTCGGTGGCGACCATCCAGGAAATCGCCAACCTGATGTTGCTGCGCGGCAACATCGGCCGCCCCGGCGCCGGTCTGTGCCCGGTGCGCGGCCACAGTAACGTGCAGGGCGACCGGACCATGGGCATCAACGAGCGTCCGCCGGTGGCGTTCCTCGATTCCCTGGAGCGTCGCTTCAAGTTCAAGGTGCCGCGTGAAAACGGTCACAACGTGGTCGAGGCGATCCATGCCATGGCTGACGGCCGCGCGAAAGTCTTTATCGGGCTGGGCGGTAACTTCGCCCAAGCCACCCCGGACAGCTCACGGACCTTCCAGGCCCTGAGCAACTGCGACCTGACCGTGCAAATCAGCACCAAGCTCAACCGCAGCCATTTGGCGCACGGTAAAGACGCGTTGATCCTGCCGTGCCTGGGTCGCACCGACATCGACATCCAGACCGAAGGCCCGCAAGCGGTGACCGTCGAAGACTCGTTCAGCATGGTTCACGCCTCCAACGGCCAGTTGCAGCCGCTGTCGAACCAGATGCGCTCTGAGCCGTCGATCATCGCCGGCATCGCCGCCGCGACCCTGGGCAGCAAACCGGTGGACTGGAACTGGCTGGTGGCCGATTACCGGCGCATCCGCGACCTGATCGCCGACACCATTGCGGGTTTCAAGGACTTCAACGAGAAGATCCAGAACCCGGGCGGGTTCTACCTCGGCAACAGCGCCGGTGCTCGCCGCTGGAATACCGCGTCGGGGCGCGCCAATTTCCGTCCGAATGCCCTGCCTAAAGATCTGGTGCACGAACGCACTCGCGCCACCGGCGTATTGCCGGACCTGATCATGCAGTCGATGCGCTCTCACGATCAGTACAACACCACGATTTATGGGCTTGATGACCGCTATCGCGGCGTGAAAGGTCAGCGTGATGTGTTGTTCGTCAACGAAGCCGACATCATTCGCCTGGGGTTCAAACCAGGGCAGAAGGCTGACATCGTTTCGATCTGGGATGATGGCCGTGAGCGTCGGGTGAAGGGCTTTACGCTGCTGGCGTTTGATATCCCTGCCGGACAAGCGGCGGCTTACTATCCGGAAGTGAATCCGCTGGTGCCGCTGGAAAGCATCGGGGATGGCAGCCATACGCCGACATCGAAGTTTGTGGCGATCCGGTTGGAAGCGGCGAGTGCGACTGGGTTGATTATGGCCAAGTCGGCTTAACGTAGTGACAAGACTGGCCCCGTCGCGAGCAAGCTCGCTCCCACAGTGGATCCTGATTGAACACAAATACTATGCCCACTGAAGATCTAATGTGGGAGCGAGCTTGCTCGCGATAGCGGTGGAGCATTCAACGAATTTCCGAATTGACTGCTTTTCCTTTCGCCCACAAAAAAGGCCGTTTTGCATGAAAACGGCCTATCCGAAGTAGCTAAAGACCGGCGAAAAACACTTAAGTTCCGGCTAAAAAACAGTAACTTATAGAAATGTGCTCAAGTCGTGTTACTCGTCGGATTTCGATTGTCACGACCATGACACAGCCTCAGGATCGCGCCGTCATCCCCTTGAGGTTCCTCTAATGAAGTTCTCCTCGATTCTCTTGTTGTCCCTTGGCCTGGTCAGTGGCTTCGCTTCTGCCGGCGGCACCACCGAAGCAGGTGTGGGCGGCGCATTGGGCGGGGTTCTGGGCTCGGTCGTCGGTCAGTCACTAGGCGGCAGTACAGGTTCCACCATTGGCGCGGCCCTGGGCGGCGCGGGTGGTAGTGCTGTTGGCGCAGACAAACGCAGCCGTGGCGAAGCAGCCATTGGCGGTGCGTTGGGCGCAGCAGGCGGTAACGTGGTCGGTCGCAGCATGGGCGGCACCACCGGCAGCCTGATCGGCTCCGCAGCAGGCGGCGGCGCCGGTGGCGCGCTGGGTAACTACATGGGCAACAAGAGCGATGACGACGATGATCGTCGCTCCTATCGTCGTGGTTATGATGATGATCGTCGCTACTACCGTGACGGCCATCCGGGTCGGGGCCATGCCTATGGGCATCGCAAGCACAAACATCGCTATCGCGACTGAGGTTGAATCACCTCGTTTACCGGTAGATCAAAAAAATCGCAGCCCAAGGGCTGCGATTTTTTTTGCCCGTCAAACCACCAACCGCTCCAGCGCCCCGCGCAACCCGGCAGGAATCGCCACCGGCTGATTAGAGGCCCGATCCACAAACACATGCACAAAGCGCCCTGCTGCGCAGGCTTCGTCTTCCCCGGCCTTGAACACCGCCAGCTCGTATTGCACCGAACTGTTGCCCAGCTTGCCCACCCGCAAACCGATTTCGATCCGGTCAGGGAAGGCAATGGAAGCGAAGTAATCGCAGGCCGAACTCACCACAAAGCCCACCACTTCGCCATCATGGATATCCAGATCGCCGACTTCGATCAGGTAGGTGTTCACTGCCGTGTCGAAGAAGCTGTAGTAGGTGACGTTGTTGACGTGACCATAGGCGTCGTTGTCGTGCCAGCGGGTGGTGATGGGTTGGAAGTGCGGGTAGTCGGTGCGTTGATTCATGCGCAGTTCTCGTATTGAAGTGGATGAAGTTTACCGATCCGCAAACCCTTTACCCATCGCCTCCAACTCGCCAATCAAGCGCGCCGGCTTCCAGTGATCACCTTGGCGTGTCTCAAGCGCCATCAACCGCTGGTGAATATCCGCCAACCCTTGCTGATCCGCCCATGCCATCGGCCCCTCCTTGTCCGCCGGGAAACCATAACCATTGAGGTAGACCAGATCGATGTCGTGCGCCGACCCGGCAATGCCTTCCTGAAGGATCTTCGCCCCTTCGTTGACCAGCGCCAGCAGGCAGCGCTCCAGAATCTCCTCGGCGCTGATCTCGCGACGCTGGAAGCCCAACCCTTCGCTGACCTGCAACACCAGCGCATCGACTTCCGGATCGTGCTCAGCCTGTCGACTGCCCGGTTCGTAGTGGTAATAGCCGTTGCCACTCTTCTGGCCAAAACGCCCCAGTTCGCACAGACGGTTATCCACCTGAACCTCTGGTGCGTCCTGGCCTTTGCCCGCCAGCTCCCGAGCACGCCATCCCAAGTCGACACCGACCACGTCGTACATGCGGAATGGCCCCATGGCAAAACCGAAACCTTGCAGCGCCGCATCCACCTGATAGGGATAGGCGCCCTCCAGCAGCATCTTGCGCGCTTCAAGCACGTAGGTATTGAGCATGCGATTACCGATGAAACCTTCGCAGTTGCCCGCCACCACGCTGACCTTGCCCATGCGCTTGCCAAGCTCCAGCGCCGCTTCGAGCACCGCCGGCGAAGTCTGTGCACCGCGGACGATTTCCAGCAACTTCATGATGTGCGCCGGGCTGAAGAAATGCAGGCCCAGGACTTGTGTCGGACGGCGAGTCGCCGCGGCAATGGCGTCAATGTCCAACGCCGACGTGTTGCTGGCCAGAATGGCTTCGGGTTTGAGCAGGCCATCCAGTTCGCGGAAGATCTTTTGCTTGAGCTCCAGGTTTTCGTAAACCGCCTCGATCACCAGATCGACATCACGGATCGCCGCATAATCAGCAGCCGCCGTGACCCGTGCTATGCGAGCGTCCGCTTCGGCCTGATCGATCCGTCCCTGACGCACGTTGTGGGCGTAGGTGTCCGCCACGGTGGCCAGCGCCTGTTCAAGCATTTGTGGGTTGTTATCGACCCACTGCACCGGGACGCCGGCGTTGGCCAGACACATGACAATGCCACGGCCCATGGTGCCTGCGCCAATGACGGCGGCGCGCTGAATAGTGAACGGTGTCTGGCTCATAGTTGTTCTCTTGTTGGCGATCCAAAGACAGCCTTCACCATAGTCAGCCACCGCGCATTTTTGAAATTTATTCCTGTGATGAGCAACATTCAGCGGATGGATCTACGCCGGCAAATGCGCCTCGGCCCACGTCCGGACTTCGGCATACGGATAATCCTCCAGCGCCGCAAACCCGGGAATCGACCGTGCCTTGAGCTTGGTGAACAGCGGCACGCCGATGCCGCATAAAAACCGCGTCACACGTTCCGCCGACGGAACGTTGCCGGTGTGCTGCTCATGCCTGTGGATAAAATCACCGCACAACGCCTCGAAGTGTTTATCCACAATTGCCGGTAATTCCGGTGGCGTCGGCAACCGCGCCACGTCCCCGTGACACACCGAACAATGCCCGCACTGCTGCGGCGCATTTTCATCGCCGAAGTACTCGGCCAGGCGATAACCCAGGCAATGGTCCGTGGCGAACAGATCCAGCATGGCGTGAATCCGCGCGATCTCGGTACGCTCATGCCGAGTGAAGTAAGCGTGTAACTCGGTGCTCAGGGCCTGGCTGTTGAAGTCCGTTTGCAGCAGGCTGTAGACCTCGGTCATCTGCTTGCTTTCGAGCTCGACCCAGCCCTTTTCCTGGAAATAATCCAGTGCCTTCACCACCCGATTACGCTCGGCCTGATGCTGTTCATACAGCGCATCGAAATTCACTGTGGCCCAGGTCCGTGCGCGGCTCGAGGTCTGGATGATCGCTGCGACGAAGTCTTTGCGCTCACCCTCGAAGCGGGCCAGCAAGGCCTCGGGTTCCTGCAAGTATTTGAAGCGGTATTCGGCGTAATAGGCGTAACGCGGGGCGATGATCCCGCGCAGTTCCAACTGCACCAGCAAGGTCTTGAGGGGCAATTGGCGGATGTTGCTTTGGTCCGCTAGCGGCCCCAACAGAAACTCCCACTGCCCCTCGGGTGCGGCGGCTTGCAACTCGTCGAGCACATAGCGGATGCCATCCAGCTCAGGCGTATCGCCGTAGACGAAGTTTTCCAGCACGTTGAGGCTGTCGCGGTTGGCCAATACCAGGCAGTCGGACGGCTGCCCGTCACGCCCGGCGCGGCCGATTTCCTGGCTGTAGTTTTCGATGGATTTGGGCAGGTCGAAATGCACCACGTTGCGGATGTCGCTCTTGTCGATGCCCATGCCGAACGCGATGGTGGCAACGATGCAATTGGACTGCCCACCCATGAACCGGCGCTGAATTGCTTCGCGTTGTTCGTGGGGCAGACCGGCGTGATAGGCCTCCGCCTGAATGCCGTTGCGGGACAGATGTTCGGCAATGTGCTCGGCGGTTTTCTGCAGGGTGACGTAGACAATGCTCGGCTGGTCGGGACGCTGGCTCATCCATTCGACAAGGCGTCGGCGTTTGTCCTGACCGCGCACCGGTTCCACTAGCAGATTGAGGTTCGGCCGATAGAAACCGGTGGTTACTACGTCTTCGGGGGCAATGGCGAACTTGGCCTCCATGTCAGCGATCACCTTGGGTGTCGCGGTGGCGGTCAGCAGCAGCGCCTGAGGGATGTTGAACTGGCGCTGATAGTCGGGGAGCTTGAGGTAGTCAGGGCGAAAATTGTGGCCCCATTCCGAAATGCAGTGCGCCTCGTCCACCACCAGCAACGAGATTGGCACCTGCTGCAAGAAATTGCGGAAACGCTCGTTCTTCAAGCGTTCCACGGAGATCATCAAAATCTTCAGTTCGCCAGACTTGGCCCGGGCCATCACGTCGCTAGCGTCATCGCGGCTCTGGGCCGAATCGATACTGCCCGCCGCAATGCCATGGCGCTTCAGGAACGCCAGTTGATCCTGCATCAACGCCAGCAGCGGCGAGACCACCAATGTCAGGTGCGGCAGCAGCAAGGCTGGCAATTGATAACAAAGGGACTTGCCCGAGCCGGTGGGGAAAATCGCCGCCGCCGAACGCCCGGCCAACACCGCACTGACCGCCGCTTCCTGGCCGGGTCGAAACTGTGGATAACCGAAAACCTGTTCCAGGGTGTTGTGCATAAGCTGTCACTCCGTTGACCGCTGCGAAGCCCAAAGCCTAGCCGGCAAACGCAGCGAGTCGAGAAAAGGTCGGGGACCAAAACGATACGGGATGATACAGCTTCGAACGATCGTCAGCAGACGATGAGGCTACGGCACCAACACCGCCACTCGCAGCTGCTCATTAAGCGCCTGCTCGTGAAACACTTGGCTCTTGCTTGCCCAAATGGCATGGGCGGGGCTGATTTCGCCGGTGAACGCTGCCGCCAACTGACGCAAATCAGCGACGCTTCGCACGCGGGGGCAGAAGGGTTCGCTGTCGCAGTTCTGACTGGCGCTGCGATAGGTGATCAGCAAGCGGTCCCATAAGTCATCACGCACCTGCCTGACCGACTTGAGCTTCACATCCTGCACGCCCAGTCGTTGTTTCAGGCTCTGTTCGTCCAGCGCTTCACTGGCCAGCAATGCCTTGCCGAACATCAGCACTTCAGCACGGAAAGCGGTGTCCATGCTCGCCTGACTGGTCAGCGAATCCGGCCAACCGGTGCGATCCATATTGGCCAGGACCATCGAGTTACCGGCGTCAGCAGCATCTGCTGCGCGACAAATCCCGGCCCACAGCAACAAAATCGCGGCCATACGTAGCCATTGCATACTTAATTCCCTTTAAGCGTTGGACGGACGTTTCGAAACGTCCTACTGATTCTGGCGCGCACCATACAGAGGTTTGATGCGTTGCGCCTGACAAACCCGTAGGAAATTTGCCGTCTAAGGGTTTAGGCGTAAAAAACCTCGGGAAACGCGTAGGCTCGATCCGAAAAGGCAGGTAAAACCCCTACAAAACCTGTCCATCGCAGCCGTATTGCCGCGCGGCGCCGTGCCCTTCTATAGTCTGCGGCGCGGCTGAAAACAGGGTGTCGACCTGCCGGCGAGACTGCCCGACTTCTTACAGGACTGACCTAAATGCAAGACCGCTATCGCCCACTCAAAACCAGCTACAGCGAAACGCCCGTCCTCGTCATCGACACCGCGGCCAGCACGGGTGCCGTCCTCGACGCAGCGCACCAACGCCTGCGCGCAGCCAGCGATTTGCTCGAAACGCTTTATTGTCTGTGCTTCAAACAGGCCGATGTTAAAGACATCCCTCATATAGTGAATGCACTTTATTTACTAACGCAGGATGGTTGCGAGCTTCTAGAAGTTGCCAAACAAAGAATAGGACATTAGAACTTCGCCACAATTCCAGCAACAACTAACCACTTCATTATCTAAATAAATCAAACTAGTCTGCACGCTCTTAAACCAAACAAGAGCACAACAATGACTACATTAACTATTTTCTTTTGCGGTACCGGCTCGACTAAATTCGACAACCAAAACCCAACTTACTGGAATGGCGAACTGGTTTCGGCACTGGCCTCCCATCATGCTGGCCGAGAGTTTGCCGAATGGATCGTCATTGACGGCCCAGGCACCAGCAACCTGCAAGCTGATGAGCTGTTCACCAAATCCAAGGACTACGGCCTGAGCGGCACGCTGTTCGGCAAGGGCTGGGAGGAGAACGTAAAGCACGCCATCAACATCATCAAAGGCCAATGTGACTGGCAACGTGAAAAACTGACCGAGACCGAATACAACCGCCTGAAGGCTGCAGGCATTCCAATCGAAGACGTGATCGTCGAAGGCTCCTGGCTGTGGCGTAAATATAACTACGGCGACCGCAGTGTGACCCAGCAGAAGTTACAAGAACAAATCATTAAAACGTTTCGCAAGGACGGCGTTATTCCAACCAAGGTCAACTTGGTAGGCTGGAGCCGCGGCGGCATTAGTTGCCATATGCTGGCCAATGCCATGTTCAAGGACAGCGCACTGAAGAACATCCCGGTAAATATCTTTGCGATTGATCCGGTACCGGGCATCGGCAACTTTCAGGAAGACAAAGTAAAACTGAATGCCAATGTAAAAGAATACGTCGGCTTCTACGCCCGAGACGAGCGTTCCAAAGGCTTCAGCTGTGTCATCCCGCAAACGGCCACCGGCACCCGAACCCACATTTATCCCATGCCTGGCCGCCATGGCACGCTGGTTGGCAACGCCGCCGCAGATGGTGTCAGCGGCCCTAAAGCGCTGGCCGAACCCGGCCTGGTCGTCCGCCACTTTGCCGAAGTGTGCCTGAAGCGCTGGGGAGTGCCGCTGAACAAAACCCTCAACCTGACTCCGGCCGACTTGCAGAACCACCACAACACCATGGCCAGCGCCACCGAAAAATACAAAGCGATGGAAAAGTGCTCGTACACCTACTTCACCGAGCTGGACCAGGGCGAGCGATACGTTTCGCTGGGTAGTAATGGGGTCAAGTTCTCAGCAGTGAAAGGCACGATCTACGCGCCGGCAACCGGGCTGACCACTAGCCCGCTGGATGTTGCTTCGTATCAGCATATTCGTTGAGGTGGTAGGGCGCGGGATGGCGGAAAAGCACGAGAAATTTCGTCGCGAAAATTCCTATAGAAAGGGCCTAGCCGAGGTTCGGCCCGATCCTACAAGCGGGGACTCTTTGTCGTCTATCGCTGCCCGGCTGCTCACACCTATAGTCGGGCTGTCGCTGCTAATTCAGCGACTCGGGCTTGGTCACCTGAATAGAGAACTCATTCCGCTTCCGTTGTATGCTGCGGCACTTCAAGTGCCTGCACGCTATATGGTGGCTGTGTTCGGGACGCCTTCGGGCGTACCGGCAAAGTGAGTTCTCACCGGTTTGACCAACCCGAACACAGTCCGCCTCCCATCGCTTGGTCACGATGGTGGTGGTTTCTCCTGATGCACTTGAGAATTCTCACTATGAATAAATTGAACCCGTTCCCCGATCGCTACCGCCCCCTCCAAACAAACCTCACCGATTCCCCACCCCTGATCATCGACACAGAGGCCAACCCCCAGGACATTCTCGAAGCCGCCCTCCAGCGAATCCGAGCCTCCGGCGACCTACTCAAAACCCTACATTGCCAATGCTTCAAAAACGGTGACGTGGAAGACATCCCGCATATCACCCACGCCCTCTACCTGTTGACTCAGGACGGCTGCGACCTGCTGAAAGTCGCGCAACAACGCATGATGGGCTGGAAAGCACCAACCTGACGTTGAGCGAAGATCGTTCCCACGCTGTGGGAACGATCAAAACCACGGGATAACCTTGAGCAAATTTTTTGATGAGCTGATGGAAATCGTGCAACAAATGAACGAGATCGTACGGGGTGAGCGCCAGCCTTCCCGCGAATTCCATGTTCGCTGCTCTGATCGACATCCAACACATCGCAAGATCAGGCTTAATCCGCCTCACGAAATGGCCCTGAACAGAAGACGCCCCATGAACCTCGCCCCCAACTTCCCCGACGACCACGCCATGCACCTGCTCATGCAGCTGCTGCACGAAGAACTCGGTCTCCCCGAACGCAAAACCATCAGCCTCACCGCCTCGATCAACTTCGACCTGGGCTGTGACGGCGCAGATGCGCAGCATTTGATGGAAGCACTGGAAGAACAGTTTGGGATCGACTTCGTGGACTACGACACCTATCGCTACTTTCAGCCCGAAGGGTTTGATGTGCATCTCAAGCGACGGGCAAAGGGTCGCGGCGACAAAGTCCCGCTGACCATCGGCATGCTTTACCAAGCGGTCAAGGTGCAACGGTGGGATACCAAAGCTCTGGAAGAGATCTGACCGAGCACTTAAGTGGCATTATTCTGGCTGTTTACCCATATTTCAGTTGGAATAATGGCAGTTTTCGCAATCGATCAAATCCTACTCATACCGCATAAACCTGGAGTGGCTGGACAGGGCAGGCTGCTTTTCGCAACTGGTCGAGCTAGCCCAGCATCTCAATACATAAGTGCTATTATTCTGGCAGTTTAGGCTTAAAAATGAAGGAATAATGGCACATGGCTAAGAAAACAGCGCCGCTCCTGCCAGCAGCAGCCAAGCTGCTCTCCGAGTTTGGCGAGCGGCTCAAACTCGCTCGGTTACGCCGCAAGCTGACAGCCAAGCAGGTTGCCGAGAGGGCTGGCATGTCACTGACAACACTGCGCTCTCTAGAGTCAGGTGGATCTGGCGTGACAATCGGGGCTTATTTGTCAGTGATGCAGGTGCTGGGCCTGGAGAAAGACTTGAGCAAACTCGCCGCAGTGGATGAGCTGGGGCGCCAACTGCAAGACGCTCAATTAACCCCAAGAGCAAACCTCGCAGCCAGTAAACGCCAACGAGTACGCAGCGTAACCCCAGCGAAGGTATCGCCACCTATTCGCGACAGGGAGACGGGGGCATTTGAAAGTCCCACCTCTAAATCGGACCTTGCTGCTGATTTCCCTTTGAACACTCACTCTTTATCCAATTTGTTAACCAAGAAAAACCCCAAACCTACGACGGGTAAAAAATGACACGGATCGCGGTGTATGCCGATTGGGAATCCTTGAACGGACCAAGGCGTCTTGGGTTCCTCCATGCCAGAAAGGCTCGCTCCACCAACGTATTTGAGTTTGAGTACGACACTGCTGCTCTGGCCGATCCCGAGTTGAACTTCACATCGCTGGATCCCCGAATCGGCCTCTTTGAGGGCCGGCAGTTCCCTGGCCAACATCAGACCCGGTTCGGCGTTTTTGCCGATTCAAGCCCGGATCGATGGGGCCAATTGCTGATGAAGCGACGGCTGGAACGAGACATCCGTGACGGGTTGGCCCCTAAAGGCACCAAGCTGTACGAGTCAGATTTCCTTCTAGGCGTTCATGACCTCTATCGGGTTGGAGCGATCCGCTACAAGCTCAATGACGAAGGAAATTTTCTGGATGATCGCAACGGGTTGGCAGCCCCACCCTTCGTCGAGTTGCGTGCCTTGGAAGAAGCAAGTCGTGCCTTGGAGAACGATCCGGACAACACCTCTCCCGATGGGCGCGAGTGGCTGAGGATGCTGATAGCGCCTGGCGGTTCATTAGGTGGCGCCAGACCCAAGGCCAGCGTTGCTGACGAGCGCGGTCATTTATGGATAGCCAAGTTCCCGAGTACCCGCGATGACTATGACGTCGGCGGTTGGGAAATGGTGGTGAATGCCTTGGCGAGTCATTGTGGTTTACGGGTCGCGATCGGCACCGCACGCCGCTTCGCGAGTGATCATCACTGCTTCATGGTCAAGCGCTTCGATCGCACCGAACAGGGTGGTCGACTGCATTTTGCTTCAGCAATGACCATGACCGACCGTGTTGACGGTGACGACGCATCGGTAGGTGCCAGCTACCTTGAGTTAGCAGAAGTGCTCATGGAACACGGCTCAGAAACCAACGCAGATCTTCGCGAGTTATGGTCTCGTATCGTGTTCAATATCTTGGTCTCCAATACCGATGACCACCTGCGCAACCATGGTTTTATCCTCGACCCCGGCCGGGGATGGCGTCTGTCTGATGCCTACGACATGAACCCGGTAGCACACGCCGATGGATTGAAGCTCAACATCACAGACGCCGACAACGCGCTGGATCTTGAACTCGCTCGCGAAGTGGCCGAATACTTTCGGGTCAGTCGTGCAGATGCGGAAGAAATTATTGAGAGCTTCCAAGGAGTCGTCAGCCAATGGCCAACGCTAGCGGGCGCAATCGGGCTATCAAAGCGTGAGCAAGACAATATGGCTCCGGCGTTTCGCCTCTCTGGCAATTGACCTCCGTACTGCTCTTCTCTCGACCATAAAAAAGCCGCCCCTAGAGGCGGCTTTTTCATCACATCAAACCAAATCTTACAAATTCGGCCCAGCAGCCTTGATCGCGTCGCTCACTTCAAACTTCTTGAAGTTCTCAACAAACAACCCAGCCAGTGCTTTAGCCGCTTCATCGTAAGCAGCCTTGTCAGCCCAGGTGTTACGTGGGTTCAACAGGCCAGTCTCAACGCCCGGCACCGCCAACGGCACGTCCAGGTTGATGGTGTCGAGGTGTTCGGTTTCAGCACCGATCAACGCGCCGCTCTGGATCGCTGCGATCACGCCGCGAGTGGTCGGGATGTTGAAGCGTTTGCCGACGCCGTAGCCACCGCCGGTCCAGCCGGTGTTGACCAGGTAGACCTTGGAGCCGAAGCCGCGGATGCGCTTGATCAGCAGTTCTGCGTATTCGCCAGCCGGACGCGGGAAGAACGGTGCGCCGAAGCAGGTGGAGAAGGTCGACTTGATGCCGCTGCCGGAACCCATTTAGGTCCAGCCCACCCCTGCGGGTTAGCCGGCCCCGCAGTGGTTGGGCCCATGTTAATCCCTGAGGATCGACACTGGCGGCAGTACGCCGGTCAGGTCGCAGGTCAGGAAGATCACAGCGTTTGGCTCGCCACCGAGGTTTTTCTCGGAACGCTTGGCAACATGCTCCAGCGGGTAGGCGGCGCGGCTGTTCTGGGTCAGGCTGACATCGTCGTAATCGGCGTGCTTGGCGTCATCGATAACGACGTTTTCCAGGACTGCGCCGTGCTTGATGGCTTTCCAGATGACCGGCTCGTTCTTCTCGGACAGGTCGATGCACTTGGCGTAGCAGCCGCCTTCGATGTTGAAGACAACGCCTTCGCCCCAGCCGTGCTCGTCGTCACCGATCAGGTAACGGCTTTCATCGGCGGACAGGGTGGTTTTGCCGGTGCCGGACAGACCGAAGAACAGGGTCACATCGCCCTCTTCGCCGATGTTGGCGGCGCAGTGCATTGGCAGGACGTCGGCAGCCGGCAGCAGGAAGTTCTGCACCGAGAACATGGCTTTCTTCATTTCACCGGCGTAACGCATGCCGGCGATCAGCACTTTCTTCTGAGCGAAGTTGAGGATCACGCAACCGTCGGAGTTGGTGCCGTCACGCTCTGGCACGCACTCGAAGTTGGCAACGTTGAGCACTTGCCACTCATCACGGCCAGCCGGGTTGTACTTTTGCGGGTTGATGAACAGGCAACGGCCGAACAGGTTCTGCCAGGCAGTCTGAGTGGTCATCTTCACGGCCAGGTAGTGGTCTTCTGACGCACCTACATGCACGTGGGAAACGAAATGCTCTTGCGCGTTGTTGAACGCCTCGACGCGAGCCCACAAGGCATCGAACTTGTCGGCCGGGAATTTGCGGTTGATCGGGCCCCAGGCAATGGCTGCTTGGGTGGTCGGCTCTTCAACGATGAAACGATCGACTGGCGAGCGGCCGGTGCGGTGACCGGTGCGAACAACCAGCGCGCCGGTATCGGCAAGCTCGCCTTCACCGCGACTCAGGGCTTCTTTAACCAGATCATCAACACTCAGATCGGTGTACACGGCGTTATTGGCTTGCGTCATGAGGTTCCCCGTCGGCCATTGGCCGAGTGTGCTCCAAACGTTTTGTAGTAGAAAGTCGTGCACTACTACCGCGAAAAAAGTGGGCCGGATTATGCCAGAAAAGCCCAAAAATAGTAGGGCCCTCCCGTCGTAACGGCGTTATTCCGGCACAAACCAGTGAATTTACCTGCGCTGAACCGTTTTAGTGACGGGTATCTGACGGCGTATCAACACCCGCACCGGCGAATAATTGAGCGATATCGGCGGCGTCGAACAGGTAGCGCTCGTTGCAAAACTGGCAATCAATCTCAATGTTGCCGCCATGTTCGATCACGAGCGACTGGGCATCTTCCAGACCCAAACTGACCAGCGCATTGGCAGAACGTTCGCGGGAGCAGCTGCAACGGAAGCGTAGTTTCTGCACATCGAAAAGACGAACCTGCTCTTCGTGGTAGAGACGATGGAGGATGGTTTCGTTGTCCAGGCTCAGCAATTCATCGGCGGTCAGGGTGCTGCCCAGCGCGGTGATGTGCTGCCAGCTCGCGGCGCGCTCTTCTTCGTCTTTCAATCGATCAGCAGGCAGTTGCTGCAGCAACAGGCCACGGGCGCGACGACCATCGGCGTACAACCAGAAACGCGTACCGACTTGTTGGGACATCACGAAGTAGTTAGTGAAGCACTCCGACAGGGTTTCGCCATCGAGGTCGACGATGCCTTGGTAACGCTGGCCCTGGGTCGGGTCGACGGTCAACGCCAATACGCCGTTGGGCATCAGGTCGGCGAGGGTCGCGTCGGGGGCGATCTGGTCGGCTTCGTATCGGGCCAGGCCACGGATTTCGCGCTCGCTGGAGCACTCGATCATCAGCAGCGGGATCGGGCCTTCGGAACGGGCCTGGAGAATCAGCAAGCCATCGAACTTCAAGGTGCCGACCAACAACGACGCCGCCGCCATCAGCTCGCCAAGCAGTTGTGCAACCGGCTCCGGGTACGGGTGTTTAGCGAGGACTTCGGCGTAGCTACGCTCCAACGCAACCAGCTCGCCGCGGGTGTCGCTGTCATCGAAGATGAAGCGTTGGGTGTAGTCGGTATCCGGTAAATCGGTCATAGGTCTGGGTATCTGAAGTAATGACAAAATGATTTCAAACAGCGAGAAATTGCGCCTCTGCGGCACCATTTTGGTGCGCGACGTTCAGCCATGAGAGGCATTTTATGAACAATCCGGGTTTGTTCCAAGCAAGGTGGAACCGCCGCCGGTTGGCTTTATGCAATTTCTTACCTCTTGCGCTGCTGGCCTTCTGGTTATGGCTGCAAGCTCGCTCCCACAAGGACTGCGCAATACCTGTGGGAGCGAGCTTGCCCCGGGCGGCGATCCGACGAAGGCTGCTTCACAGGCAACACAGAAGCAACTGACTACTCGTCGTTGCTGCTTCCACGAAGCTTGAACAAATCCCGTCGCTGCTTCTTGCTCGGTTTGCCATCGGTGCTCACGCCCAACGAACCGGCCTTACGCATGGCCGCAGCCGCCTCGCGCTTGGCGATGCTGGCTTCAGTTTCAGCGTAGAGCGCCTGAGCCTCTGGCGCGCCACGGCGTACGATCGACAGCGCCTGAACCACCACCGTGCGCTCCTCGAACCCTGCGCGAATCTGAAACTCGTCGCCGACCCTCGGCTCCTTGCCCGGTTTGCAGCGCTCGCCCCGGCAATGCACCTTGCCGCTTTCTATCGCCGCTTTGGCCAAGGCGCGTGTTTTATAAAAACGCGCGGCCCACAACCATTTATCGAGACGGACCTTGTCGTCCTCTTCCTGTTTTTGTGCCACTGGAATTCCTCTCTCGGTGAATAGTCGGAACTGTACTACCGTTTCTGTCGGGCGCAAGAACTCGGCCCTCCAGATAGACTGTGTTCTTGGCCGGCTCACCGGCATGGAGTAATCGAGTGACTATATTTCCGTCTTCATTGACCTCGCCAAAGGGCGGTTGCCAGGGTTGCCAGCAAAGTGAGCCCCTGGGCTTCGATTTTACCTTTGCCTACCAACCGATCGTCGATTTGCGAGATCAGTCGATTTTCGCCCATGAGGCACTCGTGCGCGGTGTAAAGGGTGAGGCTGCACTGTCGGTTCTCGATCAGATCACCGAGGACAACCGCTACCGCTTCGACCAGCTCTGTCGGACCCGAGCCATTGAAGGCGCGGCGAATCTAGGGATGCAGACGCATCTGTCGATCAACTTCATGCCCAACGCCGTGTACCGCCCGGAACTGTGTATTCGCAGCACGCTGGAAGCAGCGAAAAAACACAACTTCCCCATCGACCGGTTGATTTTCGAAACCCTGGAAAGCCAGCACGTAGATAACTATCGCCATTTGACCAATATTCTGCGTGAATACCGCGAATTCGGCTTCAAGACCGCCATCGACGATTTCGGCGCGGGCTACTCGGGGCTCAATCTGCTGGCTGATTTCCAACCGGACCTGATCAAACTCGACATGGCACTGATCCGCGATGTCGACCGTGATCGTGTTCGTCAGGCTATCGTTCGAGGGATTGTCACAATCTGTGCGGAGCTGAACGTTACAGTCATTGCCGAAGGGATCGAAAGCGCCGGAGAACGGGACTTCCTGGCGGACTGTGGAATTTTTCTGATGCAAGGTTACTGGTTCGCCAAACCTGCATTCAAAGCGTTGGCTCAGGTAACGCCTGAGGCCTGGACGCATTAATCGCTGGTTTATTCCTATTGAAGACATTTGACCATTTGACCGTTGTCGGTCTGCGCGAGTGGGTGGCGCTCCCGGATTTGGGAGTCGCGGGCCTGCGCGCAAAAATCGACACCGGCGCCAGCACCTCCAGCCTGCATGCCACCGATATCGAACCGTTCGAGCGCGACGGGGAACAGTGGGTGCGCTTTACTGCTCACTTGGGCACGGTGGTGCAACTGCGTCACCGGCGCTGCGAAGCACCCCTGGTGACGATGAAAACCATCAAAAGCTCCAACGGCCACGCGCAGATGCGTTACGTGGTCAGCACCACCCTGGCCCTCGGTGATCGGGTCTGGCGGGTCGAATTCACGCTCGCCTGCCGCAAGTCCATGCGTTATCGCCTGTTACTCGGTTCCAAAGCCTTGATCGACGGCCAGTTGGTGGTCAATCCGGGCATTAAATACGTACAAGACAAGCCGGTGTTCCCGGTATCTACCTCCTCCACAGGTGTTGCATGAAGATCGCTGTGCTGTCGCGGAACCCGCGTCTGTATTCCACTCGTCGTCTGGTCGAAGCCGGTACCGAGCGTGGCCATGAAATGGTGGTGATCGACACCCTCCGCGCCTACATGAACATCGCCAGCCACAAGCCGCAGATCCACTACCGCGGCAAGCCGCTGGAAGGTTTCGATGCGGTGATCCCGCGGATTGGCGCGTCTGTGACGTTTTATGGCTGCGCGGTGTTGCGTCAGTTCGAAATGATGGGCGTTTTTCCACTCAATGAATCGGTGGCCATCGCACGCTCGCGGGACAAACTACGCTCGCTGCAATTGCTGTCGCGCCGGGGAATCGGTTTGCCAGTCACCGGTTTTGCGCACTCCCCGGATGACATTCCCGACTTGATCGAGATGGTCAACGGCGCGCCGCTGGTGATCAAGGTGCTGGAAGGCACTCAAGGCATCGGCGTGGTGATGTGTGAAACGGCGACGGCGGCGGAGTCGGTGATCGAGGCGTTCATGGGCCTGAAGCAGAACATCATGGTTCAGGAATACATCAAGGAAGCCGGCGGGGCGGACATTCGCTGCTTCGTGGTCGGCGACAAGGTGATCGCGGCGATGAAGCGCCAGGCCAAGCCTGGGGAGTTTCGCTCCAACCTGCATCGTGGTGGCACCGCCAGTCTGATCAAGATCACACCGGAAGAACGCATGACGGCATTGCGTGCGGCGAAGGTGATGGGTTTGGCAGTGGCGGGCGTGGACATCCTGCGTTCCAATCACGGGCCGCTGGTGATGGAAGTGAATTCGTCGCCGGGGTTGGAAGGGATTGAAACCACCACCAGCAAGAACGTGGCGGGGATCATCATTGAGCATCTGGAGAAGAATGGTGGGCCGAATATGACGCGCACCAAAGGTAAAGGCTGAAAGCGAAAAGATCGCAGCCTTCGGCAGCTCCTACATGGGAATGCGTACCCTGTAGGAGCTGCCGAAGGCTGCGATCTTTTTTTCGGCCGTTACACAGCGTCTCTAGGCAACATCAACCCAAGCGGCAACCGCACCCGCGCTTCCAGCCCGCCGCCAGAACGGTTACGCAGTTCAACATTCCCGCCATGCATCGAAGCAATCCGCTTCACGATCGCCAAGCCCAACCCGGTCCCCTTCCCGCCGCGTGCACGATCACCCCGAGTGAACGGGTTGAAAATCGCCTCCAGCTCGGACGGATCAATCCCCGCCCCACGGTCCATGACACTCAGCACCACATACGGCGCGCTGGTATCGCCGGACACATAAGCAGCCACTTCGACACCGCTGCCGGCATGATGCAAGGCGTTGCCAATCAGGTTGTTCAACAGCCGCTTCATCGACACCCGACGCAACGGAAACGGCTGAATCGGCTCCAGGCGCAGGCACACTTTCTCTTCATTCTGGTTGTAGGGCGCTGCGACTTCGCGCACCAGATCGCTCAGGTCCACCTCTTCCACGGACTCGTCGCGTCCATCGCGGATGAACGCCAGAAATTGATCGAGAATCGCGTCCATGTCCTCGATGTCGCGAACCATGTCGTCCGTCAGGTCGCTGTGGTCGCCCATCAGCTCCAGGGACAAGCGCAAACGGGTCAGCGGGGTACGCAGGTCGTGTGATACCCCGGCCAACATCAGCTCGCGCTCCCGACCGGCCTGCTCAACGTCTTCAGCCATCTGGTTGAAGGCGCGGTACACCTCGGTCATCTCGCTCGGCGTGTCACTGATCGGCAGGCGCACACTGCGACCCTGGCCGAGTTGCCGTGCGGCATAGACCAGTCGCTTCAAAGGTTGATTGAGCTGGCTGACGAAGATCCATGCCGAGGCGGTGGACAGCAGACCGATCGCGAGGAACCAGCCGAGCACATTCCAGATTTTCTGGCCGCGCAACGGATGCGGATAGAGCGGCACTTTCAGCCAGCCATCGCCCAGGCTTGGCGCCCGGACCCACAGGGCCGGCGGCGAGTGCATGCGTAATCGCACTTCAGTGTCGTCACCCAATTCGTCCCGCATCTGCCGCTGATAAATCGCGCTGTAAGGCCAGTGTTGCTCGCCTTCCGGCACACCCGCGCCCACCACCCGGATCAGGGTCGCGGCATCGGCGATTTTCTCACGATTTTCTTCATCGGCAGCCCAATAGGCGCGCAGCGTCAGGGCGACGCCGTGGCTGTATTGGCGGTCCACAAGCACGTCTTCGTTCATTAACAGATAAACCAGGGTCAGCGCCTTGGAGAACAGGACGACGATCAGCACCAGCCACAGGGTGCGGGAGAAAAAACTCTGGGGGAACCAAACGGGGGTTTTCATGGATAACCGCTACACACTTGCAGGAGCGAGCGATGCTCGCATATTGCGGATCGCGAGTCTGCGGACAATCGTCCGCAAGACCCGCTCCTACAAATCGCCGATCACTTGGTGGCGGCGCCATCCGGAACGAACACGTAACCCACGCCCCAGACCGTCTGGATGTAACGCGGCTTGGATGGATCGGGCTCGATCATCCGGCGCAGACGGGAAATCTGTACGTCGATGGAGCGCTCCAGGGCGTCCCACTCGCGGCCACGGGCCAGATTCATCAGCTTGTCGCGGGTCAGTGGCTGACGGGCGTTCATGACCAACGCCTTGAGCACCGCAAACTCACCGGTGGTGAGCATGTGCACTTCGTCACCACGCTTCAGCTCGCGGGTGGCCAGGGACAGCTCGTAGTCACCGAAGGTCACGCTTTCGTCTTCGCTGCCCGGTGCGCCCGGCACAGGAGTCGATTGACGACGCAGGACCGCTTTGACACGAGCCATCAGCTCGTCCGGGTTGAATGGCTTGGCCAGGTAATCGTCGGCACCCAGCTCCAGGCCCTTGATGCGGCTCAGCTCATCGCCCTTGGCGGTCAGCATGATGATGGGGATCTGGTTGTTCGCGGTGCGCAGGCGGCGGCAAGCGGTCAAGCCGTCTTCGCCGGGCAGCATCAGGTCGAGGACCACCAGGTTGAACACTTCACGCGCCAGCAGGCGATCCATTTGTTCAGTGTTCGGGACGGCGCGGGCGCGATAGCCCTTGCTGACGAAAAAACGTTCCAGCAGGCTGCTCAGCCCTGGATCGTCGTCAACAATAAGAATTTTTTCGCCTTCAGCAATGTTTGCAGTGCTGCTCATTAGATGCTCCTTTGATCTCGGCGCGCATTATGGCGTAGCTGTCGTTATACGCACCGTGTGCATTGTTAGCAGATTTTTCCTTCACCGCCAGAAATCCGGTCTTTATGCCTACAGCCTGCGATGCCCCCGAATGACAGAACGCTGGTTATAATGCGCGGCCTTTTGTGTCAGGCAACGTCTGATCATTACTGTAGGTGGCCGTTTTTTATTTTCATGGCGCAGGCAGTAATTGTTCGATTTCACGGGTCAACGGGATACCTGTTGATCCAGGTAGCGGCGCAGGCCAGGCCGCTCAACCAGACTCGCCGAGCCCTTATCTCTGCGCCTGCGAGCCTGCTTTCACAATTTGTCAGGTGGTTTTATGGACAGCATCAACAGCCGCATCGCCGAGGAACTCGGCGTACGCCCACAACAGGTCGAAGCGGCCGTCGCGCTACTCGATGAAGGCTCCACGGTGCCCTTCATCGCCCGCTACCGGAAAGAAGTGACCGGCAGCCTCGATGACATCCAGCTGCGTCATCTGGAAGAGCGTCTGCGCTACCTGCGAGAACTCGACGAACGGCGTATCAGCATCCTTGCCAGCATCCAGGAACAAGGCAAGCTGACCCCGCAACTTGAACGCGACATTAAACTCGCCGACACCAAAACCCGCCTCGAAGACTTGTACCTGCCGTACAAGCAGAAGCGCCGCACCAAGGGCCAGATCGCCCTGGAAGCCGGCCTCGGCGAGCTGGCCGACGGCCTGTTTAACGACCCGACCCTGACGCCAGACGCTGAAGCCGCGCGCTTCGTCGATGCCGAAAAAGGCGTCGCCGATGTGAAGGCTGCCCTTGAAGGCGCCAAGTACATCCTGATGGAACGCTTCGCCGAAGACGCCGGCCTGCTGGACAAGCTGCGCAGCTACCTCAAGCAGGAAGCGACTCTGAGTGCCCGCGTGATCGCCGGCAAGGAAGAGGAAGGCGCCAAGTTCCGCGACTACTTTGAACACGACGAACCGCTGAAAAGCATGCCGTCGCACCGCGCGCTGGCGATTTTCCGTGGCCGCAACGAAGGCATTCTGAGTTCTGCGCTGAAAGTCGGCGACGAACTGCCGGGCGCCATGCACCCGTGCGAAGGCATGATCGGTCAGCAATTCGGCATCCAGAACCAAAACCGCGCCGCCGACAAATGGCTGGGCGAAGTGGTGCGCTGGACCTGGAAGGTCAAGCTCTACACCCACCTGGAAACCGACTTGCTGGGCGAACTGCGCGATGGCGCGGAAACCGAAGCAATCAACGTGTTTGCGCACAACCTGCACGATTTGCTGCTGTCGGCACCGGCTGGCCCGCGTGCCACATTGGGTCTCGACCCGGGCCTGCGCACCGGTTGCAAGGTCGCCGTGGTCGATTCCACCGGCAAGCTGCTGGATCACGCCACGGTTTACCCGCACGTGCCGCACAACAAATGGGACCAGACCATCGCGATTCTGGCTGCCCTGTGCGCCAAGCATTCAGTGGACCTGATCGCCATCGGCAACGGCACCGCCAGCCGCGAAACCGACAAGCTGGCCGCTGAACTGATCAAAAAATACCCAGCCATGAAGATGACCAAAGTCATGGTCTCCGAAGCCGGAGCATCGGTTTACTCGGCGTCGGAACTGGCTTCCAAGGAATTTCCGGACCTCGACGTGTCGATCCGTGGCGCGGTGTCGATTGCCCGTCGTCTGCAGGATCCACTGGCCGAGCTGGTGAAGATCGACCCGAAATCCATCGGCGTCGGCCAGTACCAGCACGACGTGTCGCAGCTGAAACTGGCACGCGGCCTGGACGCTGTCGTCGAAGACTGTGTGAACGCCGTGGGCGTGGACGTGAACACCGCCTCCGTGGCGTTGCTGGCCCGCATCTCCGGCCTCAACGCGACCCTGGCGCAAAACATCGTCAGCCATCGCGACGAGCACGGCGCGTTCAAAACCCGTGCAGCGTTGAAGAAAGTCGCTCGTCTGGGCGAGAAAACCTTCGAACAAGCCGCTGGCTTCCTGCGCGTCATGAACGGTGACAACCCGCTGGATTCGTCCGCGGTTCACCCGGAAGCCTATCCGCTGGTTCAGCGCATCGCCGCTGAGACCGACCGCGACATTCGCTCGCTGATCGGTGACGCCAGCTTCCTCAAGCGTCTTGATCCGAAAAAGTACACCGACGAAACCTTCGGTCTGCCAACGGTCACCGACATCCTGCAAGAGCTGGAAAAACCCGGTCGCGACCCGCGTCCCGAGTTCAAGACCGCCGAGTTCCAGGAAGGCGTCGAAGACCTCAAGGACCTGCAACTGGGCATGATCCTCGAAGGCGTGGTGACCAATGTGACCAACTTCGGTGCTTTCGTCGACATCGGCGTGCATCAGGACGGTTTGGTGCACATCTCCGCGCTTTCGGAGAAGTTCATCAAGGATCCGCGCGAAGCGGTGAAGGCCGGCGACGTGGTGAAAGTGAAGGTCATGGAAGTCGACATCCCGCGTAAACGCGTAGGCCTGTCGATGCGCATGAGCGACACGCCGGGCGAGAAAATCGATGGTGCCCGTGGTGCACGTCCGGGTTCGGCGCCACGCCAATCCCAGAACAACGCACCGCGTAAAGAAACCACGGCGGCGGCCCCGGCCAACAACGCCATGGCTTCGCTGTTCGCCAACGCCAAGCAGTTGAAGAAACGCTGATGGACATCCCTGCCGGGCTGACCGAAAGCGCTTTTTTCAAGTTGCTGGGGTGTCGCATGCACAGTCTGGAGACCGGGGTGGCGCAAGTCGCCCTCGGGCTTGCGCCAGAGCTGCGCAATCGCGGTGGCAAGCTGCACGGCGGGGCCTTGTTCAGTCTGGTGGACATTGCCATGGGGCTGGCCTGCTCCAGCACCCATGGTTTTGACCAGCAGAGCGCGACCATTGAATGCAAGATCAACTACATTCGCGCTGTTTCTGACGGTGAAGTGATGTGTACGGCGCGGGTCATTCACCCGGGCCGCCGCACGTTGGTGGTCGAGGCTGACGTGATGCAGGGCGATAAACTGGTCGCAAAAGCACAAGGCACGTTCGCTGTCCTGTAGCTAGATGTCACCCATTTGAGTTAATTTCGGCGCTATGAAAACCTGTGGGAGCGAGCTTGCTCGCGATGAGGGCGTGTCAGTCAACATCTATGTCGTCTGACACACCGCCATCGCGAGCAAGCTCGCTCCCACAGGGATTGTGGCGACTTGGCTGACCGACATCAGTCTGTGTTGCTCAAAAACCAGGCGAAAACGCCAGTTTCAACTTCACCCTTGTAGACCGTCTTGCCCACCCCCATATTGGGGCGACTGACGCGTGAAGGAATCCAACTTGAGCGAACTTCTCAACCGCCGCCTGGCTCTGCTCGGCGAGCGCGCTAACCTCTCTCTGCTCGAACAGTGCCTTCACGGCATCGAACGTGAATGCCTGCGCGTGACCGGCGAAGGTCGCCTGGCGCAAACGCCGCACCCGGAAGAATTGGGTTCCGCGCTGACCAACGAACAAATCACCACCGACTATTCCGAGTCGCTGTTGGAGTTCATCACGCCCGCCCTGCCCGACCCGGCGGATACGCTGGCGAGCCTGGACAAGATCCACCGTTTTGCCTACAGCAAGCTCGGCAACGAGTACCTGTGGAGTCCATCGATGCCGTGCCCGTTGCCGGCCGAGGAAGACATCCCGATTGCCTATTACGGCACGTCCAACATTGGTCAGCTCAAGTACGTCTACCGCAAGGGCCTGGCCCTGCGGTACGGCAAGACCATGCAGTGCATCGCCGGGATTCACTACAACTTTTCCCTGCCGGAAAAGCTCTGGCCGCTGCTCAAAGCCGCTGAAGACTTTGTCGGCACCGACCGTGACTATCAGTCGTCAGCCTACATCGCCCTGATCCGCAACTTCCGTCGCTACAGTTGGCTGCTGATGTACCTGTTCGGCGCCTCCCCTGCGCTGGACGCCGGTTTCCTGCGCGGTCGTTCGCACCAGTTGGAACAACTGGACCCGGACACCTTGTACTTGCCGTACGCCACCAGCCTGCGCATGAGTGACTTGGGTTACCAGAGCAACGCCCAGGCCGGGTTGACCCCGTGCTACAACGATCTGGCCAGTTACACCGACAGCCTGCGCAAAGCGGTCGCAACGCCTTACGCGCCGTACGTCGAAATCGGCACGCATCAGGACGGTGAGTGGGTTCAGCTCAACACCAACATCCTGCAAATCGAAAACGAGTACTACTCCAACATCCGCCCGAAACGCGTGACCTACACCGGTGAACGGCCGATCCAGGCGCTGGTGGCCCGCGGCATTCAGTACGTCGAAGTGCGTTGCCTGGACATCAACCCGTTCCTGCCGATGGGCATCGACCTGCCAGAGTCGCGGTTCCTCGACGCGTTCCTGCTGTATTGCGCGCTGAACGAGAGCCCGTTGCTGACCAACACTTCTTGCAGCAATGCGACCTCGAACTTCCTCAGTGTGGTCAAGGAAGGTCGTCGCCCGGGCCTGCAACTGCAACGCGACGGTCATCCGGTGGACCTGAAAGAGTGGGCCAGCGAGTTGCTGGAGAAGATTGCACCACTGGCGGCGATGCTGGACCAGAGCCATGGCGGCGATGCACATAGCAAGGCCCTGGATGCGCAGCTGGCCAAGGTCAAGGACCCGTCGCTGACACCCTCGGCCCAGGTGCTGGCGGCGATGGCTGAGCACAAAGAGAGCTTCAGCCAGTTCTCCCTGCGTCAGAGCCGCGCACATGCGGAGTTTTTCCGCAGCGAGCCGTTGAATGGCGATGATCAAGCCAAGTTTGAAGACCGGGCGCGTTCGTCGCTGGCCGAGCAGATTGAGCTGGAGCAGAACGAGGTGGGCGATTTCGATGTGTTTGTCGGGTCGTATCAGGCGAGCATTCTGGCGATTAGCAACTAACCTCCTTGGCACTGATCATTCCCACACCGGAGCGTGGGAGCGATCAGGTTACCTGCTTAGAATTTTCCGTTCATAAGCTCATTCTAAAAAGTTATTTATTTCCGGATTCTTAGATCATTTAGTCTCCTTTCACGCCGACTCTCGGTCGCCTGACAAGGAGCTTCTCAATGAAACTGACTTTCCCCCTTCGCCTGCTGGCGGCCGCGTCTCTGGCTGCGGTGAGTTTCTTTGCCCAGGCGGCTGACGTCACCGTCGCCTACCAGACCACCGTAGACCCGGCGAAAGTCGCCCAGGCCGACGGCGCGTACGAAAAAGCCACCCACTTCAAGATCGACTGGCGAAAATTCGACAACGGCGCCGATATCATTGCCGCCATCGCTTCCGGCGACGTGCAGATCGGTTACCTCGGTTCCAGCCCCCTGACGGCGGCAATCACTCGCAAAGTCCCCGTAGAAACGTTCCTCATCGCCACGCAGATCGGCGCCGCTGAAGCCCTGGTTGCCCGCGACGGTTCCGGGATCAAAACCCCGCAGGACCTGATCGGCAAGAAAATCGCCGTGCCGTTCGTTTCCACCGGCCACTACAGCCTGCTGGCCGCGCTGAAGCACTGGAACATCGACCCATCAAAAGTCACCGTCCTCAACCTTGCCCCGCCAGCCATCATTGCTGCGTGGAAACGCGGTGACATCGACGCCACCTACGTGTGGGACCCAGCCCTCGGTGTGGCCAAGGAAAACGGCAAAGTGCTGATCACCTCCGGTGAACTGGCCAAGTTCGGCGCACCGACCTTCGATGCCTGGATCGTGCGTAAAGACTTCGCCGAGAAGCATCCGGAAATCGTCACCGCGTTCGCCAAAGTGACCCTCGATGCCTACGCCGACTACCGCAAAGACCCCAAAGCCTGGCTCGCCAACCAATCCAATGTCGACAAGCTGGTGAAACTCTCCGGCGCCAAGGCCAGCGACATTCCATTGCTGCTGCAAGGCAACGTCTTCCCGCTGGCGGCTGATCAAGTGATCACCCTCGGTGCACCGACCACCAAGGCCATCACCGACACCGCCGCGTTCCTGAAAGAACAAGGCAAGGTTGAAGCCGTGCTACCGGACTACGCCCCCTACGTCAGCGCCAAATACATCACCAACTGATCGGAGTTAACCGCGATGGCTTTGCTTCAGCTGGAGCGCATCAGCGCACAGTACCCCGGCGCCGCCGAACTGGTACTGGCGGATATTTCCCTGAGTCTTGGGCCCCAGCAGTTGCTGGTCGCCCTCGGCCCGTCCGGCAGTGGCAAGACCTCGCTGTTGAACCTGATTGCCGGTTTCGTCGAGCCCAGCGCCGGGCGCATCACCCTTGACGACGTGCCGGTCAAAGGCCCGAGCGCCGAACGCGGCGTGGTGTTCCAGGACGATGCCCTGCTGCCCTGGCAGGACGTGCTGGCCAACGTCGGTTTCGGTCTGGAACTGGCCGGCATTGCGCGGGAAAAACGTGAACTGCGCGCCCGGGAAATGCTCGCTTTGGTGGACCTTTCCGGTTTCGAAAACCGCCGGATCTGGCAGCTTTCGGGCGGCCAGAAGCAACGTGTCGGCCTGGCCCGCGCCCTCGCTGCTGATCCACGCGTTTTGCTGATGGACGAACCCTTCGGCGCCCTCGATGCCTTCACCCGCGAACAGATGCAGGAGCTGCTGCTGCAAGTCTGGCAGCGCACCGCAAAACCGGTCTTTCTGATTACTCACGACATCGAAGAAGCGGTGTTTCTCGCCACGGACCTGATTCTGCTGGCGCCGAACCCTGGGCAAATCGTCGAACGCCTGAGCCTGGATTTCGGTCAGCGTTACGCCGCCGGTGAGTCCGCTCGATCAATCAAATCTGACCCGCGCTTTATCGAAACCCGCGAACACGTGCTCGCCAAAGTGTTCTCCCAACGCAGCGCCGCCCAGCGGCAGGAGCGCGCATGAGCAGCTATGAGATTCCGGCCGTCACGGTCAAACCGCACTCGACGGTGATTCCTGTTCGTCGCAGTCTCAGTACTCGCTGGATCAGTCTGCTGACGCTCATCGCGCTCGTGGTTATCTGGTGGGCGGTCACCGCCACTGGAATGATCGAACCGCTGTTCCTGCCGCCACCGTCCGCGGTGCTGCAAAAAGGCTGGCTGCTGGTGACCACCGGCTACATGGATTCAACGTTGTGGCAGCACCTTGGCGCGAGCCTCAGCCGAATCGGTCTGGGCCTGGGCTTCGCGGTGCTGACCGCCGTGCCCGTTGGAATCGCCATCGGCCACAACCGCATTGCCCGCGGCATTCTCGATCCGCTGATCGAGTTCTACCGCCCTATTCCACCGCTGGCTTATCTGCCGCTGATCGTGATCTGGTGCGGCATCGGTGAACTGTCGAAAGTCTTGCTGATCTACCTCGCGATCTTCGCCCCGATCGCCATCGCTACTGCGACCGGCGTGCGTAACGTCGACCCGGCCAAAGTGCGCGCCGCGCAATCGTTGGGCGCGACTCGGGCACAATTGATTCGCCATGTGATTCTGCCGAGCGCGTTGCCGGACATTTTGACCGGTGTGCGGATTGGCCTGGGTGTGGGTTGGTCGACACTGGTCGCCGCCGAATTGATCGCCGCCACTAGCGGTTTGGGCTTCATGGTGCAGTCGGCCGCGCAGTTCCTGGTCACCGATGTGGTGGTACTGGGGATTCTGGTGATCGCGCTGATCGCCTTCGCCATGGAGATGGGCTTGCGTGCCCTGCAACGCAAACTGGTGCCGTGGCATGGCCAGGCTCACTGAAGCATTTGAATGTGGGAGCAACTGCCTTAATACCCCCCTTTTTTTGGATCAACCCTGTAGGAGCTGTCGAGTGAAACGAGGCTGCGATCTTTTGATCTTGCTCTCTAAAAACAACATCAAAAGATCACAGCCTTCGGCAGCTCCTACAGGTGCGGTGTCCCCCCAGAATTGAAGAGAACACCATGAGCAACCTGACCATCGTCCCCTTAAGCTACGCCCTCGGCGCACACATCAGCGGCGTCGACATCAGCCAACCGCTGAATCTGGAACAGCGCGACGCCATCGAGCAGGCGCTGCTCAAACATCAAGTGTTGTTCTTTCGCGATCAGCCGATCACACCGCAGCAACAGGCGCGTTTCGCCGCCAATTTCGGCGACCTGCACATTCACCCGATCTACCCGAATGTGCCAGAACAGCCGGAAGTGCTGATCCTCGACACCGCCGTCACCGACGTGCGCGACAACGCGATTTGGCACACCGATGTGACCTTCCTGCCGACCCCGGCCCTGGGCGCGGTGCTCAGTGCCAAGTTGCTGCCGGAGTTTGGTGGCGACACGTTGTGGGCCAGCGGTATTGCAGCGTATGAAGCGTTGTCCGCGCCGATGAAAACCTTGCTCGAAGGGCTGACCGCGACCCACGATTTCACTCGTTCGTTCCCGCTGGAGCGCTATGGCAACACGCCGGACGCCTTGGCCCAGTGGGAAGAAGCGCGCAGGAAAAACCCGCCGCTGTCCCACCCGGTGATCCGCACTCATCCGGTGAGCGGACGTCGGTCGTTGTTCGTCAATGAAGGCTTCACGTCGAAGATCAATGAGCTGTCGGAAACCGAAAGCGAGGTGATCCTGAAGTTTCTGTTTGCCCACGCGACACGGCCGGAATTTACGATTCGCTGGCGTTGGCAGAAGGACGACGTGGCGTTTTGGGATAACCGCGTGACACAGCATTACGCCGTGGATGATTACCGGCCGGCTCGGCGGGTGATGCAGCGGGCGACGGTGTTGGGGGATGTGCCGTTTTTTCGGTGAGCCCTGGGAATGTCTGCTGACATTGATGGCCCCTTCGCGAGCAGGCTCGCTCCCACAGGTGACCGAAGTCTAATGTGGGAGCGAGCCTGCTCGCGAAGGGGCCGGAACAGACGCTAGGTCATCCGGCGCCGAAAAGCTTACTCAGCGGTGGAAGGCTTCTCCCAAAGATTGACCCCGCCCTCCTGGGCAAACCGGTCAATCTCCGCCAATTCCTCCGAGCTAAAGCTCAAATTTTTCAACGCCCCGACGTTCTCGATAATCTGCTCCGGACGGCTCGCACCGATCAGCGCCGACGTCACGCGCGGATCGCGTAGCGTCCACGCCAATGCCAGCTGCGCCAGACTCTGACCGCGACGCTTGGCGATCTCATTCAGCGCACGCACATGAGCGATGTTGGCTTCGGACAGGTGCGCCGTCTGCAACGAACCACCACCCGGACGATTGACCCGCGCGTCCGCTGGCACACCGTTGAGGTACTTGTCGGTCAACAACCCCTGAGCCAACGGCGTAAACGCAATCACGCCCGTACCAAGTTCGTCCGTCGTATCCAGCAGGTCTTTTTCCACCCAACGATTGAGCAGGTTGTAAGCCGGCTGATGAATCAGCAACGGGACTTTCCACTCTTTCAGCAGCGCGGCCATTTCACGGGTTTTAACGCCCGAGTACGAGGAGATACCGATGTACAACGCCTTGCCCTGTTGTACCGCGGTGGCCAGTGCGCTGGCGGTTTCTTCCAGCGGCGTGTCCGGGTCGAAGCGGTGGGAATAGAAGATGTCCACGTAGTCCAGGCCCAGGCGCTGCAGGCTCTGGTCAAGGCTGGCCAGCACGTATTTGCGCGAACCGCCGCCCTGACCATAAGGGCCGGCCCACATGTCCCAACCGGCCTTGCTGGAGATAATCAGCTCGTCGCGATACTGCTTGAAGTCTTCACGCAGCAAACGACCGAAATTAATCTCGGCGCTGCCATAAGGGGGGCCGTAGTTGTTGGCCAGGTCGAAATGGTTGATGCCAAGATCAAACGCGGTACGCAGCAACGAACGCTGAGTGTCGATCGGCGTGCTGTCGCCGAAGTTGTGCCACAGGCCCAGAGACAGTGCCGGCAGCACCAGCCCGCTGCGCCCCACGCGGCGGTAAGGGATGGAGTCATAGCGGTTTTCGGCAGCGGTGTAGGTCATCGAATCCTCTCTTGTCTGTCTTGAAGTTGGTATCGACTGCTTCGCAAGTTGCCCAGCATACGCCCAGACAAACGCCGATGAACCTCGGACTCGAGAAAATGCTGAAACGTTTCACATATTTCATCTTTGCCGTCAGTTGATCGTTCTCACGCTCTACGTGGGAACGATCAACATTTACGCCGACAACTCACGCAAGGCGGCGGCAGCCAAAAAGCCAGACCTTGAGCTGTACCGCTGATCCCGCCTGACTGTTTGATCGATACGCTCAAGCAACTGCTCAGGCAGTGTGGCATTGAAGCGCACCGACTTTCCGAAGTAAGGCGTGATATCAAATTCGACCACCCCCCACACGCCGCCCGCGTAATCAGGGTTATCAAGATGAGCGTCGATCTCATGCACCTGCGGCAGTGGATCGCCATCGGCCACCAAGCCTTCGTAGTGCAACGACAGCGCTTCTTTCACGTTTTCAAATGCCTGCGCCACAGTACCGCCTGCGGAGAAGCAACCCGGCACGTCCGGGATAATTACTCCGTATCCTGAGTCGGCATCCTTGTGCAGAACGACCGGGAATTTCATTTCGGTAAGTCCTTCCTGTGATGTGGCCCGCTCGGGGCTTTCGTATCCGGTGTCGGGTCTCATTTCAGACCCGCCTGTTTCAATATGCTGTTGATCGTTCCTTTCGGAAGATCCGAGTCCGGGGGCTTTATTGTCACCCTCCCTGGCTTGCATGGATGCCACCAGATACCAACCATCCTCCTCGATCATCCTGATCATTTCCCGACTTCGCATCACCTTCGTCCTTGTGGGCAGCATCTGCTGCGCACACTACGCGACGAAGCTTCATACCAATACACACCATACACACTCTGATAAATATTGGCCTATCGTGCAGAGGCCCGATTTCCCTATAGACCAGCGGCTACTGTGCCCCCGCAAACACTTCCCCCAGCCAATCCACAAACACCCGTACCCGTGGCGACATGTGTCGGTTGTGCGGATACAACACCGAAACCGGCATCGGTGGTGGTGGCGTATCGATCAGGACTTCCTGCACCAAACCCTGGGAAATCTGCGTTTCCATTCGGTAATGCGGGCACTGGATCAGGCCCAACCCGGCAATCGCCGACGCCGCATAAATTTCCGCGCCGAATACTGAAAGTGCACCATCGATTGCCACTTCCTTCAGCTCGCCATGAACCATGAATTCGAAAGGAAATAACTTGGCGGTCGTGCGCGAGACGTAGTTCACAGCACGATGATGTTTGAGGTCGTCGAGGCTTTTCGGTTCGCCGTATTTGCGCAGATACGCGGGACTGGCGCAGGTGATTTGGCGCAGATTGGCGACGCGGCGGCCGATCAGCGCGGAGTCGCCCAAGGTGCCGGCGCGCAGCACGCAGTCGACGCCTTCGGCGATCAGGTCGACAAAGCGGTCGGCCTCGCTGATGGACAGTTCGATGTCCGGGTAGCGCGCCATGAACTGCGGCAACGCCGGGATCACAAAGTGTTTGGCCAGCGTGCCATGCAAATCCACGCGCAACCGGCCCTTTGGCGCAACGCTACGAAATGCCAGCTCGGCTTCTTCCAGTTCCGCCAGCAGCTGCACACAACGCAGGTAGTACGCCTCGCCGTCCAGCGTAGGGCGCACCTTGCGAGTGCTTCGCTCCAGTAAACGCGTACCGAGCCAGGCTTCGAATTGATTCAGCGTGTGGGTCAGCGTCGCCCGCGGCAGCTTCAGGTCGTCGGCAGCCAGCGTGAAGCTGCTGCGCTCGTAGATGCGCACGAAAACCTTCATCGCTTTGACTTGATCCACGCGGGTCTCCTGGCGGTCGATTGTTGGCGATTATTGAACAGTCAAGGCAACTCTCGTGCATTTATCAGCCTGAGTAAACATGTGAATCTGGCTTCACACCGAGCAAACAACTCCCGACTCAAAAGGATTCACCGCCATGACTACTCAAACTACGAAAGTTGCCATCGTGACCGGCGCCTCCCGCGGCATCGGCGCGGTGATCGCCAAACAACTGGCCAAACAAGGTTTCGCCGTCGCCATCAACTACGCCAGCAGTGCCACCGAAGCTTCAAAACTGGTGGTCGAATTGCGTCAGGCCGGCCACCAGGCCATAGCGATCAAGGCTGATGTAGCGAACGCCGACGACGTACGCCGGATGTTCGACGAGACCGAAACACAACTGGGTAAGGTCGATGTGCTGGTCAACAACGCCGGTATCCTCAAAGTCCTGCCGCTGGCGCAACACACGGATGAGCTGTTCGACCAGAACTTCAACATTCACGCTCGCGGCACGTTTAACACCCTGCGTGAAGCCGCCACTCGCCTGAACGCTGGCGGACGGATCATCAACTTCTCCAGCAGCACCGTCGGCATGAACCTGCCGGGCTATGCGGTGTACATCGCCAGCAAAGCGGCGGTGGAATCCCTGACCCAGGTGTTCGCCAAGGAAATGCGCGGTCGCAACATCACCGTCAATGCCGTCGCGCCTGGCCCGGTCGCCACCGATCTGTTCCTGCACGGCAAGAGCGAAGAGCAGATCCAGAACTTCGCCAAGATGGCCCCGCTGGAACGTCTGGCTCAGCCAGAAGACATTTCCCGCGTTGTGTCTTTCCTGGTCGGCCCGGATTCGGCGTGGGTCAACGGGCAAATCATGCGCGTCAACGGCGGGCTGGTTTAACTATGCTCACTTGACACCGCAGTGCCCCTTTCGCGAGCAGGCTCGCTCCCACAGGATTGCGACGACCTTGTGGGAGCGAGCCTGCTCGCGAAGGCGGCCCCAAAAGCAACACACATTTGAAGGGCGGAACACACCATGCACACCACGATCATCATCACCTTCGGCCTGATCCTCCTGGCGCTGATGCTGTTCATCGGCGAGAAAATCGGCTTCAGTCGCCAGACCCTGGCCTTCAGCTTTGTCGTGCTGTGGCTGGCACTGACGTTGATCAACGGCGCGGTCGGCATGGTCAATGCCGGCCAGCCGTTCAGCACGGAACTGGTGGTCGGCAGCGCCGTGTTCGGCGTGCCGGTGGCGGCGATGGTGTTGTTCATGGTGTTGAGCGCCGATACCTGAAAAGGGCCCGGCGCCACCGACTCTCGATCAACGCACCAAATGCAAAAACTGCATGTGCCGTTCGTACTGATCGAGGATGTCGTTGATGATCTGCTCCTTGGTGTAACCCACCAGATCGTAGTCCTGACTGCCCTCTGCAAGATGCACTTCAGCCCGGTAATAACGACGGTTGTTGAGTTCCTTGGAACCCATGCCGCCACGGGCAAACGACGGCGTGAAATAGCCACGCATCTGCACTTGATAGATAAACGGATGCTCCTCGCCATGACCGATTTCCAGGCTGACGTTGTCGTTGGCCGGGTCCGGCTGGGTGACCACGTTCAAGCCCTTCTCGACGAACACCGCCGAGACTTCTTCAATCGCCGGACGCACCGTCGTATCGAGGAAGCGATAGACCTCATCCCGTGACGGGAAATGCACGGCCTGACTCAGGCGTTGACGCCAGCCGCCACGCCGCGACCCGGATACCGGTGCCAGCGAATGCAGTTGCGCGATCTGCTTCTGCGACTCCAGGTAGAACGCCTTGTGCAGCCCCCACATCATCAGCAGCAAGATCATCGAGAACGGCAGCGAGGTCAGCACCACCGCGGACTTCAGCGCATCGATACTGCCGGAGAACAGCAGCGCACTGGTCACCAGCGCGGTCATTGCGCCCCAGAACACTCGCAGCCATTTTGGCCCGTCTTCATCCGGGTTGCCGCCCTTGGCGGACAGCGTCGACAACACCACCGTGCCGGAGTCGGCCGAGGTGACGAAGAACACGAAGCTGATGAACACCGTGACCGCGATGACGGTTTTGCTCCACGGGTAGGTTTCCAGCAGCAAGTAGAGGGTCATCGATGGGTTATCAATGGCCGACATGCCGAGCGCGCTCATACCGTGATTGAGGACTTGATCGATGGCGCTGTTGCCGAAGATCGACATCCACGCGAGGGTGAAGCCGAGCGGGATCAGCAGCACGCCGAAGACGAATTCGCGGATGGTCCGGCCACGGGAAATCCGTGCGATGAACAGGCCCACGAACGGCGACCATGCGATCCACCAGGCCCAGTAGAACACCGTCCAACCGCCCAGCCAGTCACTGGGTTTGTCGTAGGCATACAGGTCGAAACTCTTCATCGGCAACGCACCGAGGTAGTCGCCGATGTTCTGGATCAAGGTGTTGAGCAAATGCTGAGTCGGGCCGGCGAATAACACGAACAGCAGCAGCGCGCAGGCCAGCAGCATGTTGATGTCGGACATCACCCGCACGCCTTTATCGACACCGGACACCGCAACGATGATCGCCGCGCCCATCATCAGCGTGATCAGGCCGACCTGAATCCACTGGGTGTGAGCGATGCCGAACAGGTAGTCCAGACCCGAGTTGAGGTGCAACACACCAAAGCCCATGTCAGCACCGAGGCCGAACACTGTGGCGATGATGCCGAAGCCGTCCACCGCGTAACCGATGGGGCCGTTGATGCGCTTGCCGATCAGCGGATAGAGCGCCGAACGCAAGGCCAGCGGCAGGTTGTGACGGTAGGCAAAATAAGCCAGCGCCATGCCGACGAAAGCGAACACACCCCAGCCGTGCAGGCCCCAGTGCAGAAACAGAATCTGCATCGCCTGCCGCGCCGCATCCGCCGTGCCGGCCTCGCCTTGCGGGGGTTGCGCCAAATGGGTCAGCGGTTCGGACACGCAAAAGAAAAACAGCGTGATGCTGATCCCGGCGGCGAACAGCATGCCGGCCCAGGACAGGTAACTGAATTCGGGTTCGTCGTGGTCGGCACCGAGCTTGATCTTGCCGTAGCCGGACAAGGCGGTGACCACCACGAAGACCAGATACAGCGTCATCGCGAGCATGTAGTACCAGCCGACCGTGTTGGCCGCCCAGTTTTGCGCTTCCAGAAGCCAGGCGCCGGCTTGTTCAGGCATGGCGATGACGATGATGCCGAACAGCAAAATGAACGTCGCCGAAAAGTAAAACACCGGCGGATTCATGCGGACCTGACCGCTGGCGGGGGTGGGCGATGCACTCATGAAAGGTGCACCTCGAGGGGGTGAAGGGCAATCAATAACGGACTCGGCAAAGGCAAGCCTCCTGTTGTGAGCGGGCAGCAAACCGGCGGTTTAACTTGAATGAGCGTTCAAGTTAAACATGAATAGGGTGCTAAGGACTAATCGCAAGGCTCGGCGGTAGCTTTCTTACGCTAGCTCAAGGAAGGGTATGACGTGGGGTTTGGTGGATTTTGTAGGAGCTGTCGAGTGAACGAGGCTGCGATCTTTTGATCTTGATCTTAAAAAAGCAAAGTCAAAAGATCGCAGCCTCGTTTCACTCGACAGCTCCTACACAGCTCCTACAGCCAACGAAGACTGTTTATCAGTCACCAAAAAGCCGGGGGCTTACTTCTGCGTCCCGTCATCATGCTGCAGATTCGCCTGAGTCAGGTTGCTCCCCGCCGGCACGCTGCGGGTCAGCCAGACATTGCCGCCAATGGTCGAGCCCTTGCCGATGGTGATCCGCCCCAGAATCGTCGCACCGGCATAGATCACCACGTCATCCTCGACAATCGGATGTCGCGGTTGCCCCTTCTGCAACTGACCGTCTTCATCCGCCGGGAAGCGCTTGGCGCCCAACGTCACGGCCTGATAAATCCGCACACGCTCGCCGATGATGGCGGTCTCGCCGATCACCACACCCGTCCCGTGATCGATGAAGAAGCTGCGACCAATCTGCGCGCCAGGGTGAATGTCGATGCCAGTGGCCGAGTGGGCGATTTCCGCGCTGATCCGTGCCAGCAGCGGCAATCCGGCGCGGTACAAATGATGGGCCAGACGATGGTGAATCACCGCCAGAATCCCCGGATAGCACAACAACACTTCATCGACGCTGCGAGCCGCCGGATCGCCGTGATAGGCCGCCAGCACGTCGGTGTCGAGCAGACTGCGAAGCCCCGGCAATGCGAGGGCGAAGTCCTGAATGATCTGAATGGTCTTGGCCTCGACTTCAGTGTCGGCCTGGGCACTGTGGCGAGCGGCGTAGCGCAATTCGAGCCGCGCCTGAGCCAGCAATGCATTCAACGCAACGTCCAGCGTGTGGCCGACGTAGAAGTCTTCACTCTCCTCGCGCAGATCCACCGGGCCGAGGCGCATCGGGAACAACGCGCCACAGAGGGCTTCGAGAATCTCTGCCATGGCCGCTCGGGAAGGCAACTCGCGACCGCCCTGTTCGGTGCTGGCGCGGCCATTTTGTACGCGCCACTGGTCACGCGCCGTGCGCAGTTGGCTGACGATGGTCTGCAGTTGCCAATGACTGGAACGCTCGCTCACGGTAAAAACTCCTCACGGGCGGCCGGACTGTCTGGCCGCGTCAACGGCGATTACTTTACGGCATGGTCTGGAAGCCGAATTAAGAACCGATTGTGCTGTGCTCAGCACTTTTGGGCATAAGGCGATTGGCAGTTGCCCCGCTAAATAGGCGTGCCTATAGTCCTGTCATCTCCCTCCGCCAGTACGGACCCCATGATCAAACAACAGCTTGCCCGCTTTAACCGCCTCGACCTGCTCGGTCATCCTACCGCCCTGGAAAAACTCGAACGCCTGTCGGCCTGGTTGGGCCGCGATGTGTACGTCAAGCGTGATGACCTGACGCCGCTGGCGATGGGCGGCAACAAGCTGCGCAAGCTCGAATACCTGGCGGCCGATGCACTGGCACAAGGCGCCGACACCTTGATCACCGCTGGCGCGCTTCAGTCCAACCACGTGCGCCAGACTGCCGCCATTGCGGCCAAGCTTGGCCTGGGCTGCGTAGCCCTGCTGGAAAATCCCCTGGGTACCGACGACGCTAACTATGTCGGTAACGGCAATCGACTGTTGCTGGACCTGTTCGACGCCAAGGTCGAGTTGGTGGAAAACCTCGACAACGCCGACGAACAACTGCAAGCCTTGTCCGATCGTCTACGCAACAACGGCAAGAAGCCGTATCTGGTGCCGATTGGTGGCTCCAACGCATTGGGCGCTTTGGGTTATGTGCGCGCCGGGCTGGAATTGGCCGAGCAGATCAAGGACACCGGGCTGACATTCGCGGCCGTGGTTCTGGCTTCGGGCAGCGCCGGGACCCACAGCGGTCTGGCGTTGGCGTTGAGTGAAGTACTGCCGGATTTGCCAGTGATTGGTGTCACGGTTTCTCGCAGCGACGAAGACCAGCGCCCGAAAGTCCAAGGCCTCGCAGAACGCAGTGCAGAGCTGCTGGGCGTGCGCCTGCCAGCGAGTTTCAAGGTCGAGTTGTGGGACGAATATTTCGGCCCGCGCTACGGCGAACCGAATGCCGGGACGTTGGCCGCCGTGAAGCTGGTGGCGAGTCAGGAAGGTTTGCTGCTGGACCCGGTTTATACCGGCAAGGCCATGGCGGGTTTGCTCGATGGTATCGGTCGTCAGCGTTTCAATGATGGCCCGATCATCTTCCTGCATACCGGTGGGGCGCCGGCACTGTTTGCCTACAAAGACTTTTTGTAGCCGATCATTCCCACGCTCTGCGTGGGAATGATCCATTAGCTCAAAAAAGAATAACAAAGTTTATATTTATTATTTTCCTATCTAAAAGCGCCATCATATAGTCACGCCGCAGGCGAATTTGCAGCGAGACGCATACGATGCTTTAGGGCAGGATATTGCAGTCGTTCAAATCCCGAATTTGCCAACATTCCTAAAAGCGTCTTCATAAGAAAACACAGGGGCTTGTCATGAATTTTTCCGCACTACGACGAAATCTGCTGGTAGGTTCGCTGGGCCTGGCGCTGAGCGCCGGCCTGTTGGGGCAAGCGGTTGCCGGTGAGCAACTGCAAAAAATCAAAGACGCTGGCGTGATCAACGTTGGCCTGGAAGGCACTTACCCACCGTTCAGTTTCGTCGACGCCGACGGCAAGCTGGCCGGCTTCGAAGTCGAGTTTTCCGAAGCCCTGGCCAAAGAGCTGGGCGTGAAGGTCAAACTGCAACCGACCAAATGGGACGGCATCCTCGCGGCGCTGGAATCCAAACGTCTGGACGCGGTGATCAACCAGGTGACCATCTCCGAAGAGCGTAAGAAGAAGTATGACTTCTCCGAGCCTTACACCGTTTCCGGGATTCAGGCGCTGGTGCTGACCAAGAAGGCTGCGGAGCTGAACATCAAGTCTGCCGCCGATCTGGCCGGCAAAAAAGTCGGTGTAGGCCTGGGCACCAACTACGAGCAATGGCTCAAGGACAATCAGCCAAAAGCCATCATCAAGACCTACGACGATGATCCGACCAAGTTCCAGGATCTGCGTGTCGGCCGCATCGACGCCATTCTGATCGACCGTCTCGCCGCGCTGGAATACGCCAAGAAAGCCAAGGACACCACCGCCGCCGGCGAAGCGTTCTCCCGCCAGGAAGCCGGTATTGCCCTGCGCAAAGGCGAGCCTGAGTTGCTGGCAGCCGTGAACAAGGCCATCGACAAGCTGCGCGCCGACGGTACGCTGAAAAAGCTTTCGGAAAAATACTTCAGCGCTGACGTCACTAAATAATGGAAGAAGCTTTCCAACTCGCGCTGGACTCCGCACCCTTCCTGCTGAAGGGCGCGTACTACACGGTTATCCTGAGCCTGGGCGGGATGTTCTTCGGCCTGGTGATGGGGTTTGGTCTGGCGTTGATGCGCCTGTCGCGCTTCAAACTGGTGAGCTGGATCGCCCGCATCTACGTGTCGTTCTTTCGCGGCACGCCGTTGTTGGTGCAACTGTTCGTGATCTATTACGGCTTGCCGCAATTGGGCATCGAACTTGATCCGCTGCCGGCGGCCCTGATCGGCTTCTCGCTGAACATGGCGGCCTATGCCTGCGAAATCCTCCGCGCCGCGATCAGCTCCATCGAGCGCGGTCAGTGGGAAGCCGCCGCGAGTATCGGCATGACCCGCGCGCAGACGCTGCGCCGGGCCATCCTGCCGCAAGCGATGCGCACGGCTCTGCCACCGCTGGGCAACAGCTTCATTTCGCTTGTGAAGGACACCGCGCTGGCAGCCACTATTCAGGTGCCGGAACTGTTCCGTCAGGCGCAGCTGATTACCGCCCGAACCTTTGAAATTTTCACCATGTACCTTGCCGCCGCGCTGATCTACTGGGTTCTGGCCACGGTGCTTTCGCACCTGCAGAACCAGTTGGAAGCACGGGTCAATCGGCACGACCTGGAGTCCTGACCCAATGATTGTCGTGGAAAAACTGACAAAGCAGTTCAAGGGTCAAGTGGTGCTCAACGGCATCGATCTGCAAGTGAAGGAAGGCGAGGTGGTGGCGATCATCGGGCCTAGCGGCTCGGGTAAAACCACGTTCCTGCGTTGCCTGAATTTCCTGGAAGAACCCACCAGCGGCCGGATCAAGGTCGGTGACATCGAGATCGATGGCAGCCGTCCGCTGAACCAGCAGCAAGGCCTGGTGCGACGTTTGCGCCAGCACGTGGGTTTCGTGTTCCAGAACTTCAACCTGTTCCCTCATCGCACCGCCCTGGAAAACGTTATCGAAGGCCCGATCATCGTAAAGAAGATCCCGCACGCCGAAGCCGTTGCCCTGGGTAAAAAGCTGATGGCCAGGGTCGGCCTGGCGGGCAAGGAAGACGCTTACCCGCGACGCCTGTCCGGTGGTCAGCAACAGCGTGTGGCGATTGCCCGCGCGCTGGCGATGGAGCCGGAAGTGATTCTGTTCGACGAACCCACCTCAGCCCTCGACCCGGAGCTGGTGGGTGAAGTGCTGGCGACCATTCGCAGCCTCGCCGAAGAGCGACGCACCATGGTCATCGTCACCCACGAAATGGGCTTTGCCCGGGACGTGGCGAACCGCGTGGTGTTTTTCGACAAGGGTGTGATCGTCGAACAAGGCGAAGCCAAGGCCCTGTTTGCCAATCCGAAAGAAGAGCGCACGAAGCAATTTCTCAGCAAGTTCCTGAATAACGCTCACCACTGAAATATCGCCTCACTACTTGTTAACTTCCACGGATGGAAGTGACAACTACCCCTACTAATAGAATCTCTCGATACGTTCTCTGCGTTTATTCACCCACCCGAACAATAGATAGTTTTTTACAGCTGCGTGCGGTACATATATATGTCCTGCAACAGAATAACCTCGCCTAATATTCGCCAAACCCAGCGCCCTCACTGAACCAACACTCACCGCTAACCACGCGCCAAACACCCATAAATCAAGGCCAAGTTCGACAGAACGGTGCAGCTTATTAACTCCAATGCGTAGGATTTTTCTGAATAACACTAGATCCAATACTTAACTAGCCAGCTCTATTGACACCTATTCAAGCGCACTCTTATCTAGTCTCCAACAGGCGTTTAACCTCGCACTCATTCACTGTTTAATTTCACACACAGTGAACAGTTTTGTTGCTCGGTAATTCACGCCTTTCGAACTTTCAGAAACGGACTTTCGCTGCAAGGCTTCAAGGAGAAACCCCATGACAAGCACTTCGAACAAACCCGAACTTGCCGCCCCGACCCTGGCGCAATCTCACAAGACCTGCATCAACATCACCTCGGCGGCGCACCTGCTGATCGATGTGGCGCCCTACTCCGGCATGGACGAAGGCGACCTGATCGAACTGTTCTGGGATAACTGCTACGTGGCCTCCAGAGTGCTGACGGCCGATGATGTCGGCCAACCGGTCCAACTGCGTGTGCCCGAGAGCTTCATCGCCAATGGCACCTCGCGCGTTCACTACCGGATCATGCAGATCGGGCAAGGGCCAACCCTTTCAGCCGCCAGACGGGTGCAGATCAAACTCGACTGCCCCGGCGGCCAACCGTCTGCACTGTGCGGCGACGAAAACCAGAGTCTGGAGCCCGTGAATATCCCCGAGACCATTCGCCGTCAGGGAGTCAATCCGAACCAGATCAAGCGCGGCGTTCCGTTGACCATCGAGCCTTACCTGAACATGGCTGCCGACGACGAAATCACTCTGCGCTGGGGCGATGTGCGCATGGATCTGCCACGACTCAAGGCCGGCGATGTCGGCCAGCCGATCCAGGTCTGGGTGCCGCCGGCGATCATTCTCGAAGCCGGCGAAGACCTGCGGCTGGAAGTGACTTACTGCATCCTCGACCGGGTGGGTAACAACTCCCGCTGGGCACCACCGCGCCGGCTGAAGATCGGTTGCGCCAATCCCTATTTGAAGGCCCGGCCGAAGGAAATGCTCATGGCCGCCGAACCTCGCAAGAAGTGAAAACACCGCCCACCCTGTGGGAGCGAGCTTGCTCGCGATGAGGCCGTGTCAGTCAACATCAATGTTGCCTGACACACCGCTTTCGCGAGCAAGCTCGCTCCCACAGGGTCCGCGCTCAGCCTATTGAAGCCCCTTCTATGCATATTCCTAAAAGTTAGTTTATTAATTTTTTATACACGCTTAGGGTATATGCACCGGACCACCGGACATTCTTGTTTTCGTTCGTCGCAACCATCGCGACGTTTCCATGAGATGTGAGGTAGGTATGGTCCGGAACACAATCACCCCAGTGCAGATCGCCAGGGCATTGCGTGCAGCCAAGGAGCGGCACTGATGTCCAGTCTGGCAGATGCAATCGTCCAGAGTGATCTGGACATCGCCCCGTTGTTGTTGCCCGCGCAGGTCTTGCGTAACGACGCACAAGCCATCAAGGCCGCCCATGAGCTGGCGCAAGTCGCCCGTCTGCAAGCAGCCAAACGCGACCAGCAGCGCAAGCTGCCGTGGTCGGAAATCGAACAGTTCACCCGCAGCGGCCTGGGCAGCATTTCCATTCCGCGTGAATACGGTGGCCCGCAGGTTTCGTTCGTCACTTTGGCCGAAGTCTTCGCGATCATTTCCGCGGCCGACCCGGCACTGGGACAGATCCCGCAGAACCAGTTCGGCATTCTCAACCTGGTGCTCGGCAGCGCCACTGAATCGCAGAAAAAACAGCTGTTCAAAAGCGTGCTCGACGGCTGGCGAATCGGTAACGCGGGACCTGAGCGCGGCACCAAAAACACCCTCGAACTCAAGGCGCGAATCACCGCCAGCGGCGACGGCTTCGTCCTTAACGGGCAGAAGTTCTATTCCACCGGCGCCCTGTTCGCCCACTGGGTCGCCGTCAAGGCGCTGAACGACGATGGCAAGCAGGTTCTGGCCTTCGTCCGCCGCGGCACTCCTGGCCTGCGCATCGTTGATGACTGGTCGGGGTTCGGCCAACGCACCACCGCCAGCGGCACCATTTTGCTCAACAACGTGCAAGTCGACGCCGAGCTGGTGGTGGATAACTGGAAGATCAATGACAACCCGAACATTCAGGGTGCCGTGTCGCAGCTGATTCAAGCGGCCATTGACGCCGGCATCGCCCGGGGCGCCATCGACGACGCCATCGCGTTCGTGAAAACCCGTGCACGGCCGTGGATCGACGCCAAGGTCGAACGGGCCAGCGACGACCTTTATGTGATCGCCGACATCGGCAAACTGAAAATCGAACTGCACGCCGCCGAAGCGCTGCTGCGCAAGGCCGGGCAAGTGCTCGATCAGGTCAACGCCGCGCCGCTCACCGCCGAGTCCGCCGCCCGCGCCTCGATTGCCGTGGCCGAAGCCAAAGTGCTGACCACCGAGATCTCGCTGCTGGCCAGCGAAAAGCTTTTTGAACTGGCCGGCAGCCGCGCCACCCTCGCCGAATTCAACCTTGATCGCCATTGGCGCAACGCCCGCGTGCACACGCTGCACGACCCGGTGCGCTGGAAATATCACGCAGTGGGCACTTACCACTTGAACGGCACTCTGCCGGCTCGCCACTCCTGGATTTAACGACCAGATCTCTGGAGAAACACATGACTCTTTCTCACCACGTCGCGGTCATAACCAGCGATGAGCAAGCCCTGATCGTCGCCAGTGACTTGGCCGAAGATTTCAAACGCGACAGCGCCCTGCGCGACCGCGAACGCCGTTTGCCACACCCGGAACTGGAAGTGTTTTCCCGCTCGGGGCTGTGGGGCATCAGCGTGCCAAAAGAATACGGCGGCGCTGGCGTTTCCAACGTCACCCTGGCCAAGGTGATCGCGCTGATCGCCCAGGCTGACGGTTCCCTCGGTCAGATCCCGCAGAACCATTTCTACGCGCTCGAAGTGTTGCGGGTGAATGGCAGCGAAGAGCAGAAAAAACGCCTGTACGCAGATGTGCTGGCCGGCCAGCGCTTCGGCAATGCCCTCGCGGAACTGGGCACCAAAACCGCCCATGACCGCGTCACCAGCCTGACCCCTGATCTGCATGGAGAACGTGACGGCTGTCGCATCAACGGCCGCAAGTTTTACGCCACGGGCGCTATTTATGCCCAGCGCATTCCGACGTCGGTCGTGGATGAAAACGGCGTTCAGCAACTCGCTTTCGTCCCTCGTAATGCCAAGGGTCTGACGGTAATCGACGACTGGAGCGGCTTCGGCCAGCGCACCACCGGCAGCGGTTCGGTGGTGTTTGAAGATGTCTACGTCGCCGCCGAAGACGTGATCCCGTTTCAGAGCGCGTTCGAGCGCCCGACCACCGTCGGCCCGCTGGCGCAGATTCTTCACGCCGCCATCGACACCGGTATCGCCCGCGCCGCCTATGAAGATGCCCTGCATTTCGTGCGCACCAAGACCCGGCCGTGGATCGATTCCGGCAACGACAAAGCCACTGAAGACCCGCTGACCATCAAGAGTTTCGGCCACTTGAGCATTCGTCTGCACGCCGCCGAAGCCTTGCTGGAACGCTCCGGCGAATTCCTCGACAAGGCTCAGGCCGACACCAACGCCGGGACCGTCGCCGCCGCGTCGATTGCCGTCGCCGAAGCCCGCGCCATCAGCACCGAGATCTCACTTGCCGCCGGCAGCACATTGTTCGAACTGGCGGGCAGTCAAGCAACCCTGAGCGAACACGGTCTGGACCGTCATTGGCGCAACGCACGGGTGCACACGCTGCACGACCCGGTGCGCTGGAAGTATCACGCCGTCGGCAACTACTACCTCAACGATGAAAACCCGCCACTGCGGGGGACCATCTAAATGGCCAAGAAAAAGATTTTGCTCAACGCGTTCAACATGAACTGCATCGGGCACATCAACCATGGTCTGTGGACGCATCCACGGGATAACTCCACTCAGTACAAAACGATCGAATACTGGACCGAACTGGCGCAATTACTGGAGCGTGGACTGTTCGATGGCCTGTTCATCGCTGACATCGTCGGGGTTTACGACGTCTACCAAAACTCGGTGGACGTACCGCTCAAAGAGTCGATCCAGCTGCCGGTCAATGACCCGCTGCTGCTGGTTTCGGCCATGGCCGCAGTGACAAAAAACCTTGGCTTCGGCCTCACCGCCAACCTGACTTACGAACCGCCGTATCTGTTCGCCCGACGCATGTCCACGCTCGATCACCTGAGCCGTGGTCGGGTCGGCTGGAACATCGTCACCGGCTACCTCGACAGCGCCGCCAAGGCCATGGGGCTGAGCGAACAGGTCGAACACGACCGTCGTTACGACCAGGCCGATGAATACCTGCAAGTGCTCTACAAACTCTGGGAAGGCAGCTGGGAAAACGGCGCGGTGCTTAACGATCCGCAGCAGCGGATCTACGCGCAGCCCGAGAAAGTGCACAAGGTCGAGCACAAGGGCGAGTTCTATCAGGTCGAGGGTTATCACCTCTGCGAACCCTCGCCGCAGCGCACGCCGGTGCTGTTCCAGGCCGGCAGTTCGGATCGCGGTTTGCTGTTCGCCGGGCGACATGCCGAGTGCGTGTTCATCAGTGGCCAGAACAAACCGTCGACCAAAATTCAAGTGGACAAGGTGCGCGCCAGTGCCGTCGAGGCCGGGCGCAACCCCGAGGACATCAAGGTGTTCATGGGGCTGAACGTGATTGTCGGCGCCACCGAAGAGCTGGCCTGGGCCAAGCACGCCGAGTACTTGAGCTACGCCAGCGCCGAGGCCGGCGTGGCGCATTTCTCGGCCTCCACCGGGATCGATTTCTCCGAATACGCCATCGACGAACCGATCCAGTACGTGAAGAGTAACGCGATCCAGTCCGCCACCAAGAACCTGCAAAACAACGACTGGACCCGCCGCAAATTACTCGAGCAACACGCGCTTGGTGGTCGCTACATCACCGTGGTGGGCTCGCCTGAGCAAGTGGCCGATGAGCTGGAATCGTGGATCGCCGAGACCGGGCTGGATGGCTTCAACCTGACTCGGATTGTCACGCCGGAAAGCTATGTGGATTTCATCGATTTGGTGATCCCGGAGTTGCAACGGCGTGGGTCGTACAAGACCGCTTACGACCCTGGCAGCCTGCGGGAAAAACTGTTTCACGGCGAGGCGCATTTGCCTGAGCAACATACCGGCTCGACCTACCGACGCTAAAAGCATCGCGGGCAAGCCCGCTCCCACAGGGATTGTGTGAACACCAAAAATCCACTGTGGGAGCGGGCTTGCCCGCGATGAGGCCCTCCCAAACACCCAAAATTTATGCACTGACTGGAATAACCATCATGACCAAAAAACTATTCAACCACCCAGTCAAAGCACTGGCCCTGGCCCTCGGCCTTTTCAGCTCCATCACCTTCGCCGCCGACGCGCCGCTGAAAGTCGGCACCACCGCCGCTTTCGCCATTCCCCTGGAAGCCGCCGTCGAAGAAGCCAAGAAACAAGGCCTGCAAGTCGACCTGGTGGAGTTCAGCGACTGGATCGCGCCCAACGTCAGCCTCGCTGCCGGGGACATCGACGTGAACTACTTCCAGCACGTCCCGTTCCTGGAAAACGCCAAGGCCGCCGCCGGTTTTGACCTCGTGCCATTCGCACCGGGGATCATCAACAACGTCGGCCTCTACTCGAAGAAATACAAAAGCTTCGACGAGCTACCGGAAGGCGCCAGCGTGGCGATCGCCAATGACCCGATCAACAGCGGTCGTGGCTTGCAGCTGTTGGCCAAGGCCGGACTGATCACGCTCAAACCGGGTGTCGGTTACAAGGCTACCGAAGAAGACATCATCGCCAACCCGAAGAAGATCAAAATCCTTCAGGTCGAAGCCGTGCAACTGGTGCGCGCTTATGACGACGCCGATTTGGTTCAGGGTTACCCGGCTTACATCCGCCTGTCGAAGACCTTCGATGCCGGCTCCGCCCTGCTGTTCGACGGCCTCGATCACAAGGAATACGTGATCCAGTTCGTGATCCAGCCGAAAAGCAAAACCGACCCGCGCCTGATCAAATTCGTCGACATCTACCAGCATTCGCCGGCCGTTCGTGCAGCGCTGGATAAAGCCCACGGCAAGCTCTACCAAGCTGGCTGGGAAAGCTGAGGATGACGGCAGCCACCCAACTGCGACTGGAAACTTCAGAGCCTCGCCATACCCTAGAGCATGCTATACAAACCGAACTGCACCCAGACCTGAACCACGCTCATGTGCGCTTCATCGGCCTGGGCAAAACCTACAACGGACAGCAAGGTCCAGTGGCGGCACTGCACGGCATCGACCTGGCGATCCAGCGCGGTGAGGTGTTCGGCATCATCGGTCGCAGCGGCGCCGGCAAGTCGTCGCTGATCCGCACGATCAACCGTCTGGAACAACCGAGCACGGGGCGCGTACTGATCGATCAGGTCGACATCGGCGAGTTCGATGAAGACCGCCTGGTGGCGCTGCGCCGGCGCATCGGCATGATCTTCCAGCACTTCAACCTGATGTCGGCCAAGACGGTTTGGCAGAACGTCGAATTGCCATTGAAAGTCGCCGGTGTGCCGAAGGAAAAACGCGAGCAGAAAGTCCGCGAATTGCTGGAACTGGTAGGCCTGCAAGAGAAACACAAGGCCTACCCGGCGCAGCTTTCCGGCGGGCAGAAACAGCGCGTCGGCATCGCCCGCGCCTTGGTGCATGACCCGGCGATTCTGCTGTGCGACGAAGCCACTTCAGCGCTGGACCCGGAAACCACGCAATCAATCCTCGGCCTGCTGCGCGAGATCAATCAGCGCCTGGGCCTGACCATCGTGCTGATCACCCACGAGATGGCGGTGATTCGCGATATCTGTGATCGGGTCGTCGTGCTGGAACACGGGAGAATCGTCGAACAAGGGCCGGTCTGGGAAGTCTTCGGCAACCCCCAGCACGAGGTCAGCAAAACCTTGCTGGCGCCGTTGCAACACGGTTTGCCGGAAGAACTGCAAAGCCGCTTGCAGGCACATCCACAGTCCTCGGACGCCGCTGTTGTGCTGCGTTTGCAGTTCACTGGCAGCGCTAGCGACGAGCCTGACTTGGCGGCGTTGTTCAGTGCCCTCGGTGGTCGCGTGCGTTTGCTGCAAGGTGGCGTGGAACGGATTCAGGGCCATGCCCTCGGGCAATTGCTGTTAGCAGTGACCGGCTCGTCCCTTGGCGCAGAGGAATTGCGTCAACGCGCCGGCAACTGGGCTCAACAGGTGGAGGTGCTGGGTTATGTGGTTTGATCGCTTGCTGCAAGGCTTCATCGACACCTTCCTGATGGTCGGCGTGTCGTCATTGATCGCACTGCTGGCGGGCATTCCGCTGGCGGTGATTCTGGTCACCAGTTCCAAGGGCGGGATTTACGAGGCTCCGGCGCTGAACCGTGCGTTGGGCGCGTTCGTGAACCTGTTCCGCTCGATTCCGTTTCTGATTTTGATGGTGGCGCTGATTCCGTTTACGCGGTTGATCGTCGGCACCACGTACGGCGTTTGGGCGGCAGTGGTGCCGCTGACCATCGCCGCTACACCGTTCTTTGCGCGCATTGCCGAAGTCAGTTTGCGTGAGGTTGATCACGGGTTGATCGAAGCGGCGCAGGCGATGGGTTGCCGGCGCTGGCATATCGTTTGGCATGTGTTGTTGCCCGAGTCGCTGCCGGGGATTGTCGGCGGTTTCACCATTACGTTGGTGACGATGATCAACTCGTCGGCCATGGCCGGGGCGATTGGTGCCGGCGGGTTGGGCGACATCGCTTATCGGTATGGGTACCAGCGGTTTGATAGCCAGATCATGTTGACGGTGATTGTGTTGCTGGTGGTGTTGGTGGCGATTATCCAATTGGGTGGAGATCGCTTGGCTCGGGGGTTGAACAAGCGTTGAGTCTGGTCGTCAGAGATACCGCTATCGCGAGCAAGCTCGCTCCCACATTTAATCTTCGGTGAACACAAAATGGGTGTTCGGCGCGGTCCAGTGTGGGAGCGAGCTTGCTCGCGATGGCTGCACAGCAGCCTTCTGCCTCATGGCGTATATTCGGCGAACTCACATTGCCTGCGCAGCCGACCATGAAACAGACCCCCACCGACCTCGAGCAGATCACCTCCACCACCCTGGGCCATTACAACTCGGTGGCTGAAAGTTTCCGCGAAGGGACTCGCGATCACGATGTCAGCCAGAACATTGCTGCGCTGCTGCGGCATATTCAGGGAGAGTCGCCGTTCGACATTCTCGACTTTGGCTGTGGGCCGGGGCGTGATTTGCAAGCTTTCACACGCATGGGCCACTCCGCTGTCGGGCTTGATGGCTCGGAGAAGTTTGCGCAGATGGCGCGCGAAGACAGTGGTTGTGAGGTCTGGCAGCAGGATTTTCTGAAGCTGGATTTGCCGGCTGAGCGCTTTGACGGGATCTTCGCCAATGCGGTGTTGTTTCATATTCCGCGTCAGGAATTGCCTCGGGTATTGAAGGAGTTGCACGGAGCTTTGAAGCCGGGCGGGGTGTTGTTCAGTTCCAATCCGCGTGGCGAGAATCAGGAGGGGTGGAATGGGCCGCGTTATGGGGCGTACCACGATCTTGAGACGTGGCAGCAATTGCTGACGGCGGCAGGGTTTGTGGAGCTGGAGCATTACTACCGGCCGGCGGGACTGCCGCGCGAGCAGCAGCCTTGGTTGGCGAGTGTTTGGCGTAAGCCGGCGTAGCCTGTCAGGACGCAATCGCGAGCAAGCTCGCGAAGGTTTTCTAACGTTGCACAGCGACTTGATAGGTTGCCACTCCCCCATTCGCGTCAAACGCGGTGATGCTTCGATCGGCCAGCTGTCGCCCATCAACCTCACGTTCGCGTAAATCAAAATTCGCCACCAGTCTGGTGCCGTCGGCGAACGTTGTCTGCTGTACCTGACGATCCTCAGTCAGCCAACGGAAATCTGTCATCGCCTGAGTCGCCAGACGCTCATGCAGCGGGCGGAAGAAAACATCCTGACGAGCAATCACCGGTAACCGCTGCTTCAGCGTCGCCGCACTCAGGTGATACAGCGGCGGCACGTTGTAGAGCAATTGAGTCAGCTCATTCTCGGCGCGCACATTGCTCAACTTAAGGCTGTCGAACAGCCAATGATGGGTGGTGATCACCGAGCCATGGAACACCGCCTGATAAAGCGGCAAGCGCGTTTGCGGAGCAAAGTGAACCGTGCGGTAGGGTTCCTTGAGTGGCACGGTTTTGAAGAAAACCTGCGGCTGTTCATCAGGAAACCAGCGGCCCAGGTAATAGGGCGACTTCGGATTCTTGCTCATATCCGAATCCCCCCAGCCGATCACCGGTGTCTGCATCCCATGGGCAAACAGTACACCTTGGGCCGTGGTGGCGTTGCCATCCTCGGAGCCGGTCGGTAGCTTCAACGTCTCGTTGACCCAGCGCGAGGCGTCGATGTTGCCCTCGGCATTTTGCACCTGAGTCATGGTCGCTCCCACACGGTAGCTGTCGAACAGCATGCCGGTGGCGTAGGCGTCCAGAAACCAGCTATTGAACCCGGCCTTGCTCTGTACAGCCCTGATGCGCGCCTCAAGCAATGGCCGAACACAACGCGGATCGGTGTAATGCCCCGATTGCTGAAACCCGCTTTTGAACGTCCCGGTTTCCAACACGATCGCACATCCCTGATTGGCTCTGGAGCCCAGATGCGCGGTGGTCCAGTCCGGGTTTTCAGTGATGGTCAGGGCCGTTTCATAGGAATCATAAGGCGCCACCAGGTAGCCTGCGGCAACGCCTTGACGCACCGTTTCAGGGTGCCAGAGACCACCTTCCCAACCCTCGCCAAGGCCTAGCCATAATCGCGACAAGCCCGCAGCTTTCAGTTGTTCGATAGTCGTTGGTGACAAGGTATTGCCCCAGTGTTCCGGTATTGCCGTCACAGCATCGGAGAACGCCACTGCCAGCTCTGCACGTAATAAGCCGTAGCCGTCAGCCAGTTTTTGCATGTCCGGTTCGACGACTGACTGCCAGCCGCTGCGTGCCTTCTTGTTGAGCGCAGCATTGAGGCTGCGTAGCAACGTGACTTGCTGGTAACGATCAAGCGGCGGCTCAGCCCGGGCCAGTAACTGCGAGCTTTCAGCGTCAAAACTGGTCCGTAACTCGCTGGCCAGTACACCGTTACCGCGCAACCCTTTCAGCAAAGCTGGCCAGCTTCGAATATCGTCCGGTCCGAGCAGGTCGTTACCCCACAGATAAACATGACTGGCTCCCAGGAGCTTTTTGGCTTCGGGAGTCTTCAGCAGTTTGTCGCTCAAGGTTTCGTATTGCCCGCTGTCGACCAACCATTTCCGATAGCGCTTGGCACCCGCCAACAGATCGGCATCACCCAACGACAGCTTGAAAGTCAGCGGTGCATTGGGCTCAAGGGAGGTGAACTGATGATGGACAGTCAGAGCAAGGGTGTTGTTGTTTTCGGCGCTGAAGATCAGGCGATTGTTGTAAGGGTTGGTCATCAGCCAGTTCAGCGTGAAGCCACCGTGATCAACGCCCCACAGCGGCAAACTCAGGTCTTGGGTGGTATTGAACGCCCCCTGATCGAGCAGAAAGGTTTGCCACAGCGGATCACCGGCAGGCACGTAACGCCCCTCGGCCAGCGGCCAGATCAGTCCTTTGCCCATAGAACTGCCGGGCTGTTTTAGAAAGCTCAGCTCACCGGGATCACGGGCCGTGATGGACAGGGACAGGTCACGCTGATCGAGGGCGGCACTCAGCGTCCAGGCGCCGTCATCCCACTGCCAGTCCATGCGATTGGCGCTTTGCTTGAGGTTGCTGACCTTATACCCGGTAACGCCCGACGAGGCTTGCACTGGCGAATTTTGTGCGGGGATGACGCGGATCGCCAGCGTGGCGGGATCGAGTTCGACGCGCCACAGCGAATTTTCCAGCACACTGTCGGCCAGCGTCGGGGGTGAACACAACAGAGCGCCGAGCAACAGCACATAGCGCAGACAATAGGTCATCGGTGACATCGAAGTCCCTCCTCCATTTGGAAAGGGACCGTACAGCAACGCACCGGCCATGTAAGTAGGACCGTTCCCAAACGTCACTCGGGAACGATCAACGCATCAATTACTGCACCTCTGTTTTCGGTTCGCGAATCTTGTACCAAGCCACATAAAGCGCCGGCAAAAACAGCAACGTCAGCAACGTCGCAATAATAATCCCGCCAATCATCGCGTAAGCCATCGGCCCCCAGAACACTTCCCGGGCGATCGGAATCATCCCCAGGCTCGCCGCCGCTGCCGTCAGCAGAATCGGCCGGCGACGATGCTCCGTGGCTTGCACCACGGCATCCCACGGTGCATGACCGTCCTTCTCCAAGGCGTCGATCTGCGTCACCAGAATCACCGAGTTGCGGATGATGATGCCGATCAGCGCCAAAATCCCCAGAATCGCCACAAAGCCCATCGGCGTGCCCGTCGGGATCAGCGCCAGCACCACGCCGATCAGCCCGAGTGGCGCGACGCTGGCCACCAGGAACAGCTTCTGCACGCTGTGCAATTGGATCATCAGGAAGGTCGCCATCAAAAACAGCATCAACGGCACAACCTTGGCAATTGGCCCCTGGGCCTTGCCGCTTTCCTCGACGGTGCCGCCTGTGGCGACCTTGTAGCCCACCGGCAAACTGGCGGCGAATTTATCGATGTCGGGTTGGAGTTGTTTCACCAGGTCGGTCGGCTGAATTTCGTCGCGCACCGCCGCCTTGATGGTGATGGTCGGTTTGCGGTCGCGGCGCCAGACCAGCGGTTGCTCAAGTTCATAACGCACGGAAGCGAAAGCCAGCAGCGGAATCGACGTGCCGCCCGGCGTGACGATCTGCAAATTCTGCAGGGTTTCCGGGGTGCCGCGTTCGGCATCTTCGGCACGCCCCACCACGTTGATCAGGTAGATATCGTCATCGACCTGTGTCACCGGCGCACCCACCACGATGCTGTTCATCAGGTTGGCCACGTCCTCCGACGAAAGTCCCAATTGCCGCGCCTTGTCCTGAGCGATGTCGATGCGCAGGACTTTGCCCGGTTCGTTCCAGTCGTAAATGATTTCGCCAATGTGGGTGTTTTTATCCAGTTCGGTGGCCAGGGCGATGGCGTGTTTGCGCACCTGATCGATGTCCTTGCCACTGACCCGGTACTGAATCGGCCGCCCTACCGGCGGGCCCATTTCCAGCGCCTGGACGTAGCTGCCGATACCGACAAAATCCTTGCGCAGGCGCTCGCGCAAGCGTTGGCTAAGCGCGTTACGCGATTCCAGCCCTTTGCTGACGATCACCAGTTGCGCGTAGTACGGGTTCTGCAATTGCTGGTCGAGGGGCAGGTAGAAACGGATCGCCCCTTCGCCGATGTAAGTGCTCCAGCGCACGATGTCCGGGTCGCCCTTGAGCGTCGCCTCGAGCTTGTCCACAGCCTTGCGGGTTTCGGCGATCGAGGCATTTTGCGGCAGGTTCAGGTCGACGAGAATTTCCGGGCGGTCCGAGGACGGGAAAAACTGGTTCTGCACGAACTGCATGGAAAACACCGATGCCACAAACAGTGCAACAGTGATGCCGATCGCCCACCAGCGATTACGCATGGCCCAGAGCAAGCCGTAATTGAACGCCCGACCGATGCGTCCCGGTTCTGCGTCGTGAGGTTTCACGTTGGCGCTGAGGATGTGCACGCCGATCACCGGGGCGAACAGCACCGCGACAATCCACGACACGATCATGGCCACCGCGATCACCGCGAACAGCGTGAAGGTGTACTCGCCGGCCGAGCTGGCGTTCAGGCCGATGGGCACGAAACCGGCCACCGTCACCAACGTACCGGTCAACATCGGGAACGCCGTCGAGGTGTAGGCGAACGTAGCGGCCTGCTCCTTGGTCTCGCCCATTTCCAGGCGCGTGACCATCATCTCGACGGTGATCATCGCGTCATCCACCAGCAGGCCGAGGGCGATGATCAATGCGCCGAGGGAAATCCGCTGCATGGTGATGCCGCTGTATTCCATGAAGACGAAGACCATCGCCAGCACCAGCGGAATCGAGCAGGCCACCACCAACCCGGCGCGCACGCCGAGGCTGATGAAGCTGACGATCAGCACGATCACCACCGCTTCGAACAATGCGCTGGTGAAGCCACCGACGGCTTTTTCCACCACTTCGGCCTGATCGGAAACGTTGTGCACGCCGACGCCCACCGGCAGGTCGGCGGTCAGGTCATTCATGCGCTGGTGCAGCGCCTTGCCGAACTCCTGAATGTTGCCGCCCTTCTTCATCGCAATGGCGAGACCGATAGCAGGATGGCCGTTAAAGCGGAACTCCGGTGTCGACGGGTCGACATAGCCACGGCTGATTTCGGCGACGTCGGCCAAGCGGTAGAAACGATCGTTGAGCCGCAGGTTGACGTTTTCCAGGTCTTTCTCCGAGGCAAACTGCCCCGTCGTGCGCACGGAAATCCGCTCGGGACCGGCCTCGATCACCCCGGCCGGTGTCACCGCGTTTTGCGATTGCAGGCTCTGCACCACCTGACGCTGATCGATGCCCAGCGCCGCCAGTTTGCGAGTGGAGAAGTTCAGGTAGAGGACTTCGTCCTGCTCACCGACCATCTCGACCTTGCCCAGCCCCGGCACTTCGCGAATCTCGGCGCGGACCTGCTCGACGTAATCGCGCAATTGGCGCATCGACAAACCGTCGGCGGTAAAGGCGTACACCGAACCAAACACATCACCGAACTCATCGTTGAATCCCGGCCCTTGCAGGCCTTGGGGGAAGTCGCCGCGAATGTCGTTGATCTTCTTGCGCACCTGGTACCAGATTCCCGGAATGTCCTTGGCGCTGGTGGTATCACGCAAGTTAACGAAGACCGTCGACTCGCCGGGGCGGGTGTAGCTTTTCACATAGTCGAGAGAGTCGAGCTCTTCGAGTTTTTTCTCGATCCGGTCAGTGACCTGCTTGAGGGTTTCTTCCTGGGTCGCGCCCGGCCAACGGGTCTGGATCACCATGGTTTTGATGGTGAACGACGGGTCTTCCTCGCGGCCCAGGTTCAGGTACGAGAACACGCCCATCAGCAGCCCGACGAACATCAAATACCAGACAAACGACTGATGCTTGAGGGCCCATTCGGATAAGTTGAAACTCCCTTTCATTGCGGGCTGTCCTCATCGATTTTTACTTTCTGCCCCGGTTTCAGGCTATTCACGCCAGCACTGACCACTCGCTCGCCGGACTTCACGCCGTTGGCCAGGACCATCGTTGAGTCAGTGCGGCTGACCAGGCTGACGTCTCGCGGGGAAACGGTTTGGGTCTGCGGGTCGATGACCCAGATCCGCGGTTTGCCATCGACCTCCTGGAGCGCGGTCAGGGGCAGTTCGATACGCGGTTTGATCGCGGAGCTGAGGGTCACGCTGATCGCCGTGCCCAGGCGAAACCCCGGTGGCGTGTCGGTCAGTGTCAGGCGGGCGCGACGGGTGCGGGTCGCACTTTGCGCCTGAGGTTCGATTTCGCGAACGATGGCTGTGGTGGTGATGCTCGGGTCGAGTTGGACAGCAACCTGGAACACCACGTCTTCCGGCAACTGGTCGACCAAAGTATCCGGCAGATCGATTACGGCTTCCTTGATGTCCGGCTGCGCCAGGGTCACCACTTGCTGGCCGGCGCTGACGACTTGCCCGGCTTCGGCGTTCCACGCGGTAACGATGGCCTTGTGATCGGCGCGCAGTTCGACGTAGTTGAGCTGGTCCTTGGCCTGATCGACCGCAGCCTTCGCTTGATCGAGGGAGGCCTGGGTGGTTTTGAGGTCGGTCTGTGCGACGTCGAGTTGCGCCTGGGCGCCCACACCGCGATCGAACAACTCTTGCTGACGCCGGGCGCTGGCTCGGGCGTTGATGAGTTGCGCCTGGACGCTGGCCAGATCACCCTGAGCGGAGCGCAACTGGTTCTGCTGATCGGTGGGGTCGAGCGTGGCGAGCAACGCACCTTTATCAACTTCGGCACCGACATCGACGTTACGGCTGGCAATGCGTCCCGGTACCCGAAAGCCGACATTGCTTTCATAACGGGCCTGGATGCTGCCGGCGAAACGGCCCAGGTTTTCTTCGTCCAGGGACTGGACCTTGATGGACAGCACCGGGCGTATCGGTTCCGGTGGCGGTTCTTTTTTCGAGCAGGCCACCAGGATCACACCGGCGAAAACCAGCAACAGACGCTTCATGGCTGGACTCCCGCGGCTAAATCCTTATAGGTGTTTTCGGCGATCTCCACCTTCACGCCGGGGTGCAGCAACTGGCCGCCGGCGATGACGACTTTTTCGCCACCCTTCAGGCCGGCGCTGATGATCACTTTGCCCGTCAAGTAGCGGCCGACAGTGACGGTGTGCAGCTGTGCCTTGCCCTCATCGTCCACCAGCCACACGGCCGGGTCGCTGAGATTTTTCGTCAGTGCCGACCAAGGCAGTTCGACCGCCGACTTGCCTGGCGTCTTGGCCGTAGCACTCACCACCGAACCGAGCTGCATGCCTTCCGGTAGTCCGTTGAGAGTGACTTTGACCTGCACCGTGCCGGTCTGCGCGGAGACGGCCGGGGTGATTTCCCGAACGGTGCCGGTGGTTTTGATCGCGGGGTTGTCGAGCAGGTTGACGACCACCGTTTTACCCTCTGGTGGCTCTGTCAGCAGCGATTCGTAGACGTTGAACACTGCGTCGCGCTCGCCGTCCCGGGCCAGGCTGAAAATCGGCACGGTGGCCTGCACTACCTGGCCAACCTCGGCCTGACGCGCGGTAATCACCCCCGGCGCGTCGGCGACCAACGCGGTGTAGCTCAGTTGCTCACGGGCGTTGGCCAGTTGCGCCTGAGCAGCCGTCAGGGCGCTTTGGCTGCTGCGCAAGGCGGCTTGGGCGGAATCGTACTCGCTTTGGCTGGTATAGCCCTTGGGCAGGAGTTTTTGCTGGCGAACGAATGCGGCGGCGGTCTGTTTGACTCGGGCCTGTTCGGCAACAACCTGCGCCTGAGCCGAGTCGACGTTGGTTTGCAGGTCCTTGGGATCGAGCTTGGCCAGCACTTGTTTGGCCGATACCCGGTCACCGACATCGACTGTACGCTGGATGATCTTACCGGCAACGCGGAATGACAGGTCGGTCTGGACCCGCGCCTGAACATCACCGGTCAGGGTCACCGTCGCCGCGTAATCCGCAGGTTTTACCTCTTGCACGAATACCCGCGGACGGTCCTTTTCGACCGGTTTTTTATCGCCACAGGCGCTCAGCAGGACAAGGAGGCTCAGGCCAACCACTGTTTTCAATCCGGGACCCACCATGCAGACTCCTTTGCGTTGTACGAACGTGCCAATGGCGATACGACTGTGAGCTTAGAACAGGGTTCCAAGGGGGCGCCTCACGGTTTGAAATAAAGCGATCACGCCGCGACCCTTGTAGCAGCTGGCGAAGCCTGCGTTCGGCTGCGCAGCAGTCGTAAATCCGGTTTGCACGGTCTGCCTGATGCACCGTTAGTTCTGATTTTACGACTGCTGCGCAGCCGAACGCAGGCTTCGCCAGCTGCTACAGGGGCACAGTGTTTCCGACAATAAGGCAAACTGGCGAGCCATGCAGCAGGAAGCTTCCCATGCTCAAAACCCTCGCGGTCGCCAATTACCGCTCGATCAATAAATTGGTGATTCCGTTGGGCCGGTTGAACCTGATCACCGGCCCCAACGGCAGTGGTAAATCCAACCTCTACCGCGCGTTGCGCCTGCTGGCGGAAACCGCTCAGGGCGGCGTGGTCAATGCGTTGGCCCGCGAGGGTGGGCTGGATTCGACCTTCTGGGCCGGGCCGGAAAACATCACCCGACGGATGCGTAACGGCGAAGTCCCGATCGAGGCGAGCTTACGGCACGGCGCCAAACGCCTGCGCCTGGGGTTTGCCGGGGAAGATTTCAGCTACTCGATCGCGCTGGGTCTGCCGGAGCCGAGCCTTTCCGAGTTTTCTCTGGACCCGGAAATCAAGAAGGAATGCATCTGGTCCGGCCCGTTCTACCGCCCGGCCAGTCTGCTGGTGGATCGAAACGGCCCGATGATCCGAGCCCGGGCCGATCGCGGCTGGGAGGTGCTGGCCCAACACACGCCGAATTTCGACAGCCTGTTCGATCAGGTCGGCAGCTTTCGCACCTCGCCGGAAGTCCTGCAGCTGCGTGAATTCATCCGCCGCTGGCGGTTCTATGATCACTTTCGCAGCGACGCCGACGCGCCGGTGCGCCAACCGCAATTGGGCACCCGCACGCCGGTGCTGCATCACGACGGTCGGGATCTGGCGGCCGCGTTGCAGACGATCCGCGAAATCGGCGACCCCGAGGCCTTGCAGGCCGCCGTCAGCGACGCCTTCCCTGGCGCGCGATTGAATATCGCGCCACTTCAGGGTGGTCGGTTTGCGATCGAGTTTTACCAGGAAGGATTGTTGCGGCCCTTGTCGGCGGCCGAGCTGTCGGACGGGACGTTGCGCTATTTGCTGCTGGTCGCAGCGCTGCTGACGCCTCGGCCGCCGACGCTGATGGTGTTGAACGAGCCGGAAACCAGTCTGCACCCGGACCTGTTGCCGGCGTTGGCGCGGTTGATTATCCAGGCGTCGGAGCAGTGTCAGGTGTGGGTGGTTTCTCATGCACGGCGGTTGATTTCGGCGTTGCAGGAGGATCCGGAGTGCAATTGCATTGTGCTGGAGAAGAACCTGGGCCAGACCGGGATTGTCGGGCAGCGGATGCTGGATGAGCCGGCGTGGTATTGGCCGGATTGATCGGCGCCTGACAGAACCAATCGCGAGCAAGCTCGCTCCCACCTTTAACCGAGTTCGTTCAGGGAAATACGGTCAATTATGGGAGCGAGCTTGCTCGCGATGAGGACCGGAAGATCGCTGCAAAGGTTAGAGAATCACCCCTGCCACTTCCCACCCTCGACAATCACGCTCTCAGGCTTGGTGTCATCGCTCAGCTCTTTACGCACATATTGGTCATACAGCTTGAGCAAAAACTTCTCTTCACCCAGCTTCGCCAACTCGACATTCACCCAATCACGCAGCTCGATATTGCCCTTCTTCACCGCCGGCGCAATCGGTGCTTCAGCGCCCAACGTCTGGGTCAGCACGCGGTAGCCAGGGTTCTGTTTCGCCCAGCTGAACAGCACCAGATTGTCCTGCGCATACGCATCGCCGCGCCCATTGGCCAGCGCTTGCAGAGATTCGGAGTTTTTCTCGAACTTCAGCAGTTTCCAGTCCGGATGGTTCTTGGTCAGCCAGATATCGGCTGTAGTGCCGGTGGTGACGATGGTGGTGCGGGTCGCCAGGTCATCAAGGTTTTTCACCGAACTGGCCTGCGGCACCAGCGCCTGCACGGCAACTTTGAGGTTCGGGTTGGTGAATTCCACCGCTTCCTTGCGCTCCGGCGTCACCGTCATGTTGGCCAGGATCAGATCAACCTTGTCGCTTTGCAGGAACGGAATACGGCTCGCCGGTTCTACCGCGACGAACTCGACCTTGTTCTCGTCGCCCAGCAAATCCTTGGCAAACTGGCGGCCGATGTCGGTATCGAAACCCACGTAACGCCCGGCTTCATCGACGAAACCAAACGGCGGCTTATCGGTGAAGACACCGACGATCAGCTTGTCCCGTGCTTTGATTTTTTCCAGATAGCTGACACTGGTGGCCGCCGGTTTGGCGGGCTCTTCGGTTTTGTTGCAACCGGCCAGCAACGCGAGGCCGAGCAGCGGGAGTAGCAGCAGAGAAGACTTGGCAGTTTTCATAGCAGTTCCAGTTCCTTTGTTTGAGTCGTTTTGGGTAGTGCGGCGACGTAGGAGAACTTCTCCAGGAACTGCTGCGCTCGTGCGGTTTGCGGGTTCGTAAAGAAAATCTCGGGAGGGTTTTGCTCAAGGATTCGTCCGGCATCCATGAACACAATTCGGTCAGCCACGGCGCGGGCAAACGCCATTTCGTGGGTGACGATCAACAGGGTCATGCCTTCGCGGGCCAGGCCCTGGATGACTTCCAGTACTTCCTTGACCATTTCCGGGTCGAGGGCGGCGGTGACCTCGTCAAAGAGCATGACGTTCGGGTTCATGCACAGCGAACGGACGATGGCGATGCGTTGTTGCTGGCCGCCGGAGAGCTGACGCGGGAAGGCGTCGCGCTTGTCCGAAAGGCCCACTCGCTCAAGTAACGCTTCAGCCTGGGCACGGGCTTCGCGACGGTCGCGTTTCTGCACTTTGACCGGGCCGAGCAGCAGGTTGTCGAGCACGCTCATGTGCGGGAACAGGTGGTAACTCTGGAACACCATGCCGATCTTCTGCCGTACTTCGCGCCAGTCGGTGCCCTTGTCCAGCAACTCGCGCCCGGCAAAATTCAAGCTGCCGCTGTGGGCGACTTCAAGACCGTTGAGGCAACGCAGCAAGGTGCTTTTACCGCAGCCGCTGGGGCCGAGGATGACGATCACTTCGCCTGATTTCACTTGCAGGTCGATGCCGCTGAGCACCTGTTGTTCGCCGAAAAACTTGTTGAAACCCTTGAACTCGATCAATGCGCTCATGCTTGCGTCCAGCGCCGCTCCAGCACGCGCGAGGCGGCCGAGAGCGGGTAGCAGATGAAAAAGAAAAACAGGAACAGTGCGCCGTAGATCAGCACTGATTCGTAGGTGCGTTCGATGATCTGCTGACCGACCTTGATCACGTCAACCACACCGATCAGCACCGCCAGGGAGCTGGTCTTGATGATCCGCGTGTAGACGTTGATGGTCGGTGGCGTCATGCGTTTCAGCGCCTGGGGCAACAGCACGTAGCCGTAGAGTTGCGGGCCGTTCAAGCCGATCGACAACCCCGCTTCACGCTGACCGCGAGGCAACGAATGCAACGCACCGCGCACCACTTCGCCGACTTCGCTGGCGCCCCACAACGACAACACCAGCACTGCGCACCAGAAACTCGGAATGCTCAGACCGAAGAAAATCGGCAGACCAAAGAACAGCAAATACAGCCAGACCAGCACCGGAATTGCGCGGAACAATTCCAGATAAACGCGCAGGATTGCGTTCAGCCATTTCGAGTTCAGCGTGCGCAGCACGCCATAGAGCACGCCGCCAACGGTGCTGATGACGATGCTCAGGAAAGAGATCGACAAGGTTTGCGCAGCGCCCTTGCCCAATTGCGGCAATGACACCCAGAGCAACTCAAGACCCGAACTGGCCATGCTGGAGCCTCCTTTCCAGACGGCTGAGCAGCAGCGACAGCGGCAAAAACAGCAGCACACAGATCAACGTCAGCACGGCGAGCATTTCGTAGGTTTTGTAGTAGAGCGCGATGTAGCTTTTGGTGGTGTAGAGAATCTCCGGCACCGCCACCGCCGAGACCACGGTGGTTTCCTTGAGCAGGAAAATGAAATTGGCGAACAGCGACGGCAGGCTGAGGATGCCGGCTTGCGGCAGGATCACGTAGCGCAGCAATTGTCCGTGGGACAGGCCGATGGAGCGGCCGGACTCAAGCTGCGCCGCAGGCACCGCGTCGACGCCGGCACGCAGCACTTCGGTGAGGTAGGCGCCGCCGAGGAAGGTCATGGTGATGATCGCCGCCGCAAAGCCCGAGACCTTGATGCCCAGCGCCGGCAAGGCGAAGTAGACGAAGAACAGTTGAATCAACAGCGGGGTGTTGCGCGCCAGTTCCACATACAGCCCGACCAGGCGCTGCAAGTAAGGCGTGCGGAACACCAGAATCGTCGCGTTGATCAGCGCCACCAGCAACGACGTACCAATGGCGATAAAGCCGACCTGCAGCGTCACGCCCACGGCTTTAAGAAACGCCGGCAGGGTGCTGAGGATAAATGCGTAATCGAAGTTCATTGAACATCCTGGACGTCGCAGGGTAAGCGACGGTGGTGCAGTCCATGGGCGATGGATAATCACCCGGCAGGCACCGACTTTAAAGGTATAAAAAGAAGAATTTAAATACCGTTAAAGCATATTGATATCACGCAAAAAACTATCCTCCGAATTTGCTGCGGCAGCGGAAGACGACTATTTTTCTTTGCGCTGTAGGAAGGATCTTTTTTTCAGAATACCCCTCCAAGGATGCACAGCTTTTGGCCAGACTCCCCGGCCGAACCATCACAAGGAAGAGAAAATGGCTGACGTAAAAGTGCCACAGCGGCTGGATCCGCAGGACATCGTGAAGTTGTTGATGGCGTTGCGCAGGGCGTTGAAAGCGCGGGTGGCCTGAAACCTTAAAGCAAAAGATCGCAGCCTCGTTTCACTCGACAGCTCCTACAGGGGATACGCTTTTCAATGTAGGAGCTGTCGAGTGAAACGAGGCTGCGATCTTTTGATCCTGGCGCAATAAAAAACGCCGACGCTCTACAAGCCGTCGGCGTTTGAAACCTTGAAGGCGTTTACCTCGCGAATCAGAACGCCGGCAATACCGCGCCGCTGTACTTCTTCTCGATGAATGCTTTCACTTCAGGACTGGTCAACGCCTTGGCCAGCTTCTGGATGGCAACGCTGTCCTTGTTGTCCGGACGAGCCACCAGGAAGTTCACGTAAGGCGAATCTGCACCTTCGATCACCAGCGCGTCTTTAGCCGGGTTCAGACCGGCTTCCAGCGCGTAGTTGGTGTTGATCATGTCCAGGTCGACCTGGTCCAGAACACGCGGCAGCATGGCCGATTCCAGTTCCTTGAACTTGAAGTTGTGCGGGTTCTTGGCAATGTCTTTCGGGGTGGCCAGAGCGTTTTTCGGGTCTTTCAACTCGATCAGGCCGGCCTTCTGCAGCAGGATCAGGGCGCGGCCGCTGTTGCTGCCTTCGTTAGGGATGGCAATGGTTGCGCCGTCTTTCAGCTCAGCCAGGGTTTTGACTTTCTTCGAGTAGCCGCCGAAGGGTTCGACGTGCACGCCGATCACGGTCACCAGGTTAGTGCCTTTCCCTTCATTGAAGCTCTTCAGGTACGGCAGGGTCTGGAAGTAGTTGGCGTCCAGACGCTTCTGGTCAACTTGCACGTTCGGCTGAACGTAGTCGGTGAAGACTTTGATTTCCAGGTCCACGCCTTCTTTGGCGAGGGTTGGTTTGATCAGTTCCAGAATTTCGGCGTGTGGAACCGGGGTCGCCGCAACCACCAGTTTCTCGCCAGCCTGGGCCAGGCCCGCAGTCAGGGCAGCCGCCAATGCGGTGAACAACAGAACCTTTTTCATGCAGTGTCCTTATCGAAAATCACGGTCGTCATCGACGACGGCTTGTTTATTACGAGTGGTTTTTGTAAGTGCTAATGAAGTGCTATCGCTGGCGTGACGCGGACAATACCGGGATTTTTTATTCCCGAACAATATCTTTTATTCACTTTCATATTCCATTTTGTTCATACAGATCGCTACAGCGTCTGCGTCAGGCTTTCGAGCAAATGCTTGAGTGCGGATCGCTCGGCAGCCGTGCCGTTTTTAATCAGCTGAGCAGCTTGTTGCTCGATCTGCACCCATGACGGCGGCGCCTCGGGCAGATTCAAATGCTCCGGCAAAATCTCATCGCCGGTGCTGACCAGCAACGCAAAGTGGATGACGTTTTCCAGCTCCCGGGTGTTGCCCGGCCAACTGTGTTGCTCTAACAAATGCTGCGCGGCTTCGCTGATCAGCGGCACCGGCAGGTCAAGGCGCTGGCTATAGATGCCGAGGAAATATTCGGACAGCGACAGAATATCGCCCACCCGTTCACGCAAGGCCGGCAGTTCGAGCTGGCCTTCGCTGAGGTAGTGATAGAGCCGCTCATGGAATTTTCCAGCGGCCACCGCCTGGGCCAGATCGATACTGGTAGCCGCTACCAGGCGCACGTCCACCGGGCTTGGTTGGTGAGCGCCGACACGCGTGACTTCGTGGTTTTCCAGCGCCGCGAGCAATTTGATCTGGATCGGTAGCGGCAAGTCGCCGATCTCATCCAGGTAGAGTGTCCCGCCGTTGGCAGAACCGAACCAGCCAGCACGACTGCTGGCCGAACCGCTGTAACTGCCAGCGGCATAACCGAACAATTCCGCATCGGCGTAAGTCGGACTGATCGCGCCACAGTTGACCGAGACGAACAACCCGCCACGATCACTCGCGCGATGGATGTGCCGCGCAAGCAATTCCTTGCCGCTGCCGGTTTCGCCACGGATCAATACCGAGATCGAGCGCGGTGCCAGTAGCTCCAGCTCCTGGCGTAGTTGACGGGAACGCGGATCGACAAACACCAGCGCCTTGGCGCGAATGCTCAGGGGGCTTTTTTCTGCGTCGGGGAAGGTCAGCAGCGGCTGACCGAAGGCTTCAAAACTCATGGCAGACTCCCGCCCTAAACCGCCGGAAGACGGGGGGCGTTGTTTTAAAAAACAAAAGCAAAAAAGAAAAGGTTCAAGCGCGGCGCAGGGCGTGGTGTTCCATTCGGTTTTGCAGGCGATAGAGATAAGCAAAACCCTGCTCCCAGCGTTGGTGACCGGACTTCACGTTGATGTGCCCGGCACCCGACAAAATCCCCGCCTCGGCGCCCCAGTGACGTGCCAGTTCCAATGCACGCGGTGCGCTCACGGCGCTGTCGTTGTCGGAGCTGACAACCTGACTCGGGAACGGCAGCAGGTGGGTCGGAATCGGCGCGAAGTTGCGCAGGGCCGGTGCGCAGGCCGGACGTTCGACGTCCGCCGGGGCGACCAGCAAGGCGCCACGAACCTGACGCAAAAACTGCACAGGCGCAGTGGCCGCCCAATGCGCGACAGTGATGCAACCCAGGCTATGGGCGATCAGGATCACCGGCGTGCTGTCGGCGGCAATCGCCTCAGCCAGTGCCGCGACCCAGTCTTCACGACGCGGCGTCAGCCAGTCGGCCTGCTCCACCCGCGCGCTGTTCGGCAGGCTGTTCTGCCAATGGCTTTGCCAATGATCTTCTGGCGATCCTTGCCAGCCCGGCACAATCAGGTAGCGAATTGATTCGTTGCGCATGGGGGGAGCTCTCCTGCTGCGTGTCTGTTCCTGAGCAAGTATAGGGAGGAGAGTTATATTCGTTAAGGAATAAGAAGCTATTTATTAAGACCTATAAGGTATATACAGCAGTTTTGAATAGACAAAAAAAGGGACCGCACCCTGCCAAGGAGACGGCCCCGGAAACTCAAAATCTGCTAGCGCTAATCAACATCACTGGAGGCGATGATTGACTGAAACGGTTATCCAATAAAGGAATATTTAATTACTTTATTAGATCCAAAACGCATATATCAATCAGCGATACAGCAACTATCTAACCATCCTGCTTAGGTCATAACGTACCGCCCCTTTGGGTCAGATTGATGACGGGCGCCTTTGCCGTTTTGAGTTTTCGAGTGCATCGATCATGCCTGAGCGGCATGCACCTCCTGCGGTGCTGTCGTTTCCTTGCGCACAAACCGGTTCGCCCGCCCAAACGTCCCGAAATCATTGAACCGCACACCCATCTCACGCATCACCTTATGCGCCACCGGCACGGTCATCTGACGGATGTAAAACGGTTCCTTGACCACAAAGTGATGGATGCCGTGACTGCTGCCGAAGTTGAAGCAGAACGCCTGCAACGGCCACATCCACCAAGGGTTCAGCACCTGGGTCTGCTGGATCACGTTGCCCGGCTCCACGTCACCGTAGTAGTGCATGTTCGAGCTGACGAAATGCAGGCAAAAGGTACGCAACACGTTTGGCCCGATGATCACCACGGCAGCGATATCGATGACCTGCATCACCGACAAAGTAGTCGCCGACCATTCGATAGGCGTACCCAGCAGATGAGCGATGCCGTTCGCCGCGTGAACGCCGAGAAACATGTACCAAGCCCCCCAATGCACCAGCGCCAGCGGCGCGTAGACCTTCAGCGCGCGCTTGATGATGCTGATCTTGTGAGCCCAGGTCTTGGCCCGCAGCATACGGATGAACGCCGACATCACGTTGTCGCCGACCATCAATAGCCGCGCAAAACCCCAGGGTTCGCCGTTGGTGATGGCGCGCTCTTCCATGTCGGATTCTGTGCCGGAGACTTTGTGGTGATTGAGGTGCAGATGCCGGCGAATCCACGGATTGATCGTGCTCGGCCGCGCCAGCCACACCAGTCCCATCATCAGGTTGTGCGGCACGCGTTGTTTGCGGAAGTACATGCTATGAATCAGGTCGTGTTCCAACTCGTGGGTCAGCGAGGCGAAAAATGCATTGAGCAACAGGCACACCCACCAGGCCATGTGCCCAGTCATGTAGAGCGTCGCCGAGCCAATCATGCCGACCAGCGCGAAGGCCAGAATGCCCGCGCCCAGGGCGTCCTGATGGTTGAGAATCGGGTAGCGCTGACGCAGTTCGACCCCCTTGGCCAGCACCACTTGGCGAATATGCGCTGATCGCTCAGTTGCATTCAGTCGCTGGGGACTTGCAGAAGTACCGTGCATGCTTCCATCCTCTGGTTATTGATGTTCGCATCCTGCCTTGTGAACCCTCGCAAAGCGGTAGCCGTGAACGCCAACCTGTTGACCGGAAGCGCCAATCAGCATGACTGAACCGACCTCCCTCGCCAGCTGGACCCGAGCCCTGCGCAAGCAACTCGATGCCCTGGGCCTCGACAGCACCGCCCTGTGCCAACAGGCGGGGCTCGACCCGCAACTGATGGACGACCCGAACGCCCGTTACCCGTTGTCCGGCACCACGCGCCTGTGGGAAATCGCGGTGCAAGTCAGCGGCGACCCGGCGATTGGTTTGCGGGTATCGCGCTTCGTCAGCCCCACCACGTTTCACGCACTCGGTTATGCGCTGGTGGCCAGCGGCAGTCTGCGAGAAGTGTTCGAACGCATCGTTCGTTATCACCAGGTGGTCAGTGATGCCCTGGACCTGGAACTGACCCGCGCCGAGGACCGCTACCGCTTCCGCCTGAAGATCCCGCCAGGCAATCCGGCCCCGGCCTTCGAGGCCATCGACGCCTTCACGGCGATTTACGTACGCACCTGCCGCAATCGCCTGGGCCGCGATTACGCCCCGCTGGCGGTGTACTTGCGTCGCCCGGAACCGGCGGACCCGCATCAATGGCACAAAGTCTTCCGCTCACCGGTGTACTTCGCCGCCGATGAAGACCGACTGGAATTCGCCGTCGTGGACTTCGACAGCCACCTGGACGACGCCAACCCGGAACTGGCCGAGCACAACGAAGCCGTGCTCAAACGCACCCTCGCCCAACTCAAACCCCTGACCTGGGAACGCAAGGTCCGCGACGCCATTGAGGAGCAATTGCCGGAAGGCGAGCCCAGCGCCGAACACATCGCCCAGGCCTTGCACCTGAGTTTGCGCAGCCTGCAACGGCATCTGGCGGACGAGGGTTACCGGTTCGATACGCTGCTCAACGAGAGTCGCGAGAACCTGGCGCTGCTGCATTTACGCGATCCGCAATGCTCATTGAGCGAGATCAGCTATCTGCTGGGATTTGCGGACACGAGCAGCTTCAGCCGCGCGTTCAAGCGCTGGACCGGGATGACACCGGGGCAGTTTCGGGATGGGTTGCGGTAAAGGATCCGGGAGCTGGATTGTCTGGTCTGGCCTCTTCGCGAGCAGGCTCGCTCCCACAGTTGACCGCATTCCAATGTGGGAGCGAGCTTGCTCGCGATGAGGCCAGACCAGACACTACAGAAACGCCTCAGCGCCCCCGATCCCGCCGCAACAATTTACGCACCCGCTTCACCAGCTCACTCACGGCAAACGGCTTGAGCAGGTAATCATCCTCATGCAACTCCAGGTCGCGCAGGCGATCCTCGATGCCGTCCTTGGTGGTCAGGAACAGCACCGGCGTATCACCGAGCTTGCGGATCTGCTGCAGCAACTGCCATCCATTGAGCCCGGGCAGCATCACGTCGAGGATGATCAGCTCGTATTCGCCAGACTCGATGAAACGACGGCCGTCCATACCGTTGACCGCCACATCGACTGAGTAACTTGCCTCGTTCAGACCTTTAGCCAGGAGTTTGGCCGTCTCAGGTTCGTCTTCCACTAACAGCACACGCATGGCACACCTCGATTGTCGTCATCACAGGCTAGGCGCCTTCGCGTCCAAAGCCCACCACTAACGCCGGGTTTTAGATAATCGCCAACATCCGCAATCGTTGCGCATCCAGAATCTCGATCTCGCCGTACTTGAGATTCACAATCCCCTGCCCCTGCAAGTCCTTGAGAATCTGGTTGGTGGTCTGGCGCGACAGCGAAAGCATCGACGCCAATTGTTCCTGGGGCAGTTGCAACACCCGTCGCGGCGGGTCGATTTCGCCGTAACCCTCGGCGATCATCAGCAAGCGATGAGCCAGTCGAGCTGCGGTTGGCATGAGGCTCAGTTGTTCGAGATTGATGAAGGTCAGGCGCAGTTTCTGGCTCATCAGCAATGCCAGTTGCCGCCAGTACGCCGGTTGTTCATCAAGCAACGTCAGCAGCGCGGTTTGCGAGATGTGCAACAGGACGCAATGACCCAGACCGAACGCATCATGAGTGCGCGGCTGGCCATCAAACAGACAGATTTCGCCGAACCAGTGGGGCGACTCCACCAGGCTCAACAGCGCCTCCTTGCCCTGCTCGCTCACTGCGCCGATCCGCACCGAACCTTCAAGCACCGCGTACAGCCCGCACGGTGGATCGCCGCGCTTGAACAGCCGCTGGCCTGGCGACAACCGCCGCACCCTGGCGGCGGCCAGCAGACTATCCTGTAAGGAAACAGGTAAATGGCTGAACCACTGGCCGCTCATCAGGCGTGGACGCCAGACCTGCATATCCATGAAAACTCCTGGAGATTGTCGCCTGCCTGACAGAGCGAAATGTGGACCCGGGGCATGATCCATCACCCAACAGGAGGAACAACAATGAAAAGCCTCGTCGACCATCTCAGTCAATACGCCGCCTACCACCGTGACCCGCGCAATATTGCCACCCACTTTATCGGTATTCCGCTGATCGTTGTCGCCGTTGCCGTGCTGCTGTCACGGCCCGAGTGGCCGCTGGCCGGGGTTTGGGTGTCACCGGCAGTGCTTTTGGCGTTGGCTTCGGCATGGTTTTATCTGCGACTGGAGTTACGGCTGGGCGTGCTGATGACCGTGTTGCTGGGCCTTTGTGTTTGGCTGGGTCATGTGCTCGCGCAACAAAGCACGCTTGTCTGGCTGGCGAGCGGCATCGGGATGTTTGTGGTGGGTTGGGCGATTCAATTTGTCGGTCATCACTACGAAGGACGCAAACCGGCGTTTGTCGATGATGTGACGGGGTTGATTGTCGGGCCGTTGTTTGTGGTGGTTGAGTTGGCGTTTTTGCTGAGGTTGCGGCATGACCTCAAAGAGCAGATCGAGGCGCGGGTGGGGGGGGTGCGTCTTCGTCAGAAAAACGCTGCGGCGTAAGACGCGTTCGCGAGCAGGCTCGCTCCCACAGGGGAATTGTGAACGACACAAATCACTGTGGGAGCGAGCCTGCTCGCGAAGCTTTTGATCTTAGATGTTGGCGAGCTTCTGCCAGACCTTCGGCTTGAAGAACAGCGTCTCGCCCTTCGCCAACCCGATCAGGCTGTCGTGATCTTTCACCACTTCAGCTTCGATCAATTCGCTCTGGCCTTCGACCTTCAGCGTCACCCGTGTCGTCGCGCCCAGCGGACGAATATCCCGCACCTCGGCCGCGTGGTGATCCTCCAGCTCATGACGCGACAGCGACACTTCGTGAGGACGGAACAGCACATGGTTGTCTTCACCCAGATGCAACCGGTTCGAGTCACCCAGGAAGTGATAAACGAAATCGCTGGCCGGGTTTTCGTAAACGTCGCCCGGTGAGCCGATCTGCTCGATCACCCCCTTGTTCATCACCACGATGCGGTCGGCGACTTCCATCGCTTCTTCCTGGTCGTGAGTCACGAACACCGAGGTCAGGTTGATGTCCTCGTGCAGGCGTGCGAGCCAGCGACGCAGTTCTTTACGGACCTTGGCGTCGAGGGCGCCGAAGGGTTCATCGAGCAGCAAGACTTTCGGTTCAACCGCCAAGGCACGAGCCAAGGCAATACGTTGACGCTGACCGCCGGAGAGTTGTTCCGGGTAGCGATCCGACAGCCAATCCAGTTGCACCATGTTCAGCAGCTCGTGGACTTTCACCGCGATCTGGCTTTCACTCGGGCGCTGGTTTTTCGGCTTCATGCGCAGACCGAACGCGACGTTGTCGAACACGGTCATGTGGCGGAACAGCGCGTAGTGCTGGAACACGAAACCGACGTTGCGATCACGCACATCGTGACCGGAGACGTCTTCACCGTGGAACACGATGTTGCCCTTATCCGGGGTTTCCAGACCGGCGATGATCCGCAGCAGGGTGGTCTTGCCGCAGCCGGACGGGCCGAGCAGCGCCACGAGTTCGCCGCTTTGAATGTCCAGGCTGATGTTGTCCAGCGCCTTGAACGCGTGAAAATTCTTGCTGACGTTACGCACTTCAATCGACATGACTTATTCCTCCGCGGCGCTGGCGCGCAGGCGGTTAATACGGTTTTCGCTCCACTGCTTGAGCAGCAGGATGAAGAGCGCCAGGATCAGCAACAGGCTCGCCACGGCGAACGCGGCCACGTGGTTTTATTCGTTGTAGAGTATCTCGACGTTCATCGGCAGGGTGTTGGTCACCCCGCGAATGTGCCCGGAAACCACCGACACCGCACCGAACTCACCCATGGCCCGCGCCGTACACAGCACCACGCCGTAGATCAGGCCCCATTTGATGTTGGGAACGGTGACGTGCCAGAACATCTGCCAGCCATTGGCCCCGAGCAGGCGCGCGGCCTCTTCTTCCTGAGTGCCTTGCTCCTGCATCAACGGGATCAACTCGCGCGCCACGAACGGCACGGTGACGAAGATCGTCGCCAGCACGATGCCCGGCAACGCGAAGACGATCTGAATGTCGTGGTCCTGCAGCCATGGGCCAAAAATGCCCTGGGCGCCGAACATCAGCACGTAGACCAGACCGGCGATTACCGGCGACACCGAAAACGGCAAGTCGATCAGCGTTACCAGCATGCTCTTGCCGCGGAACGAGTACTTGCTCACGCACCATGCAGCGCTGACACCGAACACCAGGTTCAGCGGCACTGAGATCAGCACGGCGATCACCGTGAGTTTCAGTGCCGACAAAGCGTCGGGTTCGAAGATCGCGGTGAAGAACGCACCGATTCCGAGCTTGAGGCCCTGAGACACCACGATCACCAGCGGCAGCAACAGGAACAGGGCGAACACCAGCCAGCCAAGGCCGATCAGGATTCGCCGCGATGAAGCGCTGCCACGGCGGGCGGCGTTCGAGGAAGCAGCAGCAATAGACGATTGGGACATTTCTGCGCCTCCTTATGGGGTTTCGATGCGTCGTTGCAGCAAGTTGATCAGCAGCAACAGAACGAAGGAAACCACCAGCATCAGTACACCAATGGACGTGGCGCCGGTGTAATCGTACTGGTCGAGTTTGACCATGATCAGCAGCGGCAGAATCTCGGTTTTCATCGGCATGTTGCCGGCAATGAAAATCACCGAACCGTACTCGCCGACCCCGCGGGCAAAGGCCAGCGCGAAACCGGTCAGCCAGGCTGGCAGCAGCGCGGGCACCAGAATATGGCGGAAAACCTGCAACGGTTTTGCACCCAGGCACGCCGCCGCTTCTTCCACTTCACGCGGGATATCAGCCAATACTGGCTGTACCGTACGTACTACGAATGGAAGTGTCACAAAAGTGAGGGCAAGGGTGATACCGAGGGGGGTATACGCGATCTTGAAACCCAGATCCGCTGCAAACTGACCCACCCAACCATTGGGTGCGTATAGCGCAGTCAGCGCGATACCGGCCACGGCAGTGGGCAATGCGAAGGGTAAGTCGATCATCGCATCGATGACTTTGCGTCCAGGGAAGGTATAGCGCACCAGCACCCAGGCCAGCAGCGTGCCGATGATGCCGTTGATGATCGCGGCGTACAGTGCGGTGCCGAAGCTCAGCTTCAATGCCGCCAGCACGCGAGGCGCCGAGATGATCGCCCAGAACTGATCCCAGGTGAGTTGGGCGGCATGGACAAACATCGCCGCCAGTGGAATGAGCACAATCAGGCTGAGGTACACCAAGGTGTAGCCCAGCGTCAGCCCGAAGCCGGGTATGACGGGGGAGATGCGACGCGACATAAAAGTCCTTGGTTGAGAACGCGCAAAGCCTCGAATTGCAATTCGAGGCTCGTTTTATGGCTTATTTCAGGTTATTGCGCCTGATAAATCTGGTCGAACACACCACCGTCGTTGAAGAATTTCGGTTGAGCGGTTTTCCAGCCGCCGAAGTCCTTGTCGATGGTCACCAGGTCCAGTGTCGGGAACTGTTTGGCGTACTTGGCGGCAACATCCTTGTCACGTGGACGATAGAAGTTTTTTGCCGCGATTTCCTGGCCGGCCGGGCTGTACAGGTGCTTGAGGTACGCCTCGGCGATCTCGGTGTTGCCCTTTTTCTCGGCATTCTTGTCGACCATAGCTACCGGAGGTTCGGCGAGGATCGACAGCGAAGGCACGACAATGTCGAACTTGTCTGCGCCACCGTCTTCTTTCAGGGCCAGGAAGGCTTCGTTTTCCCAGGCCAGCAACACGTCACCCTGACCGTTGTTGACGAAGGTAATGGTCGAACCGCGAGCACCGGTGTCCAGCACAGGAACGTGTTTGAACAGGGTTTGCACGTATTCCTTGGCTTTCGCTTCGTTACCGCCATTGGCTTTCAGGCCATAGGCCCACGCCGCGAGGAAGTTCCAGCGTGCGCCGCCAGAGGTTTTCGGGTTCGGGGTGATGACTTCCACGCCGTTCTTGGTCAGGTCGCCCCAGTCCTTGATGCCTTTAGGGTTGCCCTTGCGCACCAGGAACACGATGGTCGAGGTGTAAGGCGTGCTCGCTTCCGGCAGACGCTTCTGCCAATCCGCTGGCAGGGTCTTGCCGAGTTTGGCGATTTCGTCGATGTCACCAGCCAGGGCCAGGGTCACCACGTCGGCACGCAGACCGTCGATCACTGCCCGGCCCTGCTTGCCCGAACCACCGTGGGACTGCTGGATTTTCACGCTGTCGCCAGCGTGGTCTTTCTGCCAGAACTTGACGAATTCGGCGTTGTAGTCCTGATACAGCTCGCGAGTCGGGTCGTACGACACGTTAAGCAGTTCGTAATCCTTGGCAACCGCGGAACCAGCAAAAAGGGCACTGGCCAGGGCGGCCAAAGCGAAATGACGAATCGACGACATGGTGAAAGCTCCTGGAATTCTGATTGTAATGGCTTTTTATGGTCTGGAATCGGGGTTGCCTGTCAAAGATCGCAGCCTTCGGCAGCTCCTACACAAAGCCCCCCGTAGGAGCTGCCGCAGGCTGCGATCTTTTGATCTTTGTTTCAGCTCGGTTTGTTGCTTGGGTTCTGCAACCGGAATTTCTCTTTGCGTTCGATCTGGACCACCTGGGCGTTGTGCACGGTGATTTCCACTGCGCCAAAACGCAGATCGCGCAAGGCGCTCTGGATCTCACGCAAAATGGTTGCCTCGTCCTGCCCGTCAACGCTACGTAGGGATGCGCTCATGGTGCTGCTCCTTCAACTAGAGGTTGCCTGGCAGTGGCGAGACTGCTTGCGGCGTGAGACCAATAGTAGATAAGCGCGGATATTCTTAAAAAGACTATTTAAGAATTTTAATATAACCAAAAGACCGATCAGTGTTGAAGAATCAATGGAGCACGCTTCCAATCCAGCTGCCCTGCCAGCACCGGCCGTCCAAACCAGTACCCCTGCCCCAGATCGCAGCCGTGTTCGAGCAGGAAACCCGCCTGCTCGACCTGCTCGATCCCCTCGGCATGAACCTGCATCCCCATGCTCTGGGCCAGCGCAATGATCACCCGCACAATCGCCGCGTCATCCTCATCCCACGGCAACCCCGCAACGAAGCCCTGATCGATCTTGAGTTTCTGTACCGGCATCCGCTTGAGGCGCAGCAACGACGAATAGCCTGTACCGAAGTCATCGATGGCCAGCCGCACGCCTAATTCACGCAACCTGTGCATCTGCTCCAGCGCGACTTCCGGGTCATCCATCACAGCGCTCTCGGTGACTTCCAGCTCCAGACAGGCAGGATCCAGCCCGGTTTCGTGCAGCACCTTCGCCACCTTCCCAAACAGCTCACGGCGGGCGAACAATCGAGAAGAAACATTCACCGCGACAAACGACAACACCACCCCGGCCTGCTGCCACCGGCACATCTGCTCACACGCCTGGCGCATAACCCAGGCATCAATTTCGGCGATCAGACCGGTGCGCTCGGCAATGGGAATGAATTCTGCCGGCGACACCAAACCCCGCTGTGGATGCTCCCAGCGCACCAATGCCTCGACGCCGATCAGGCGGCTACTCTTGAGGTCGTGAACCGGCTGGTAATAAACCCGCAACTCCTGCTGCTCCAGCGCACGGCGCAATTCGAATGCAGTCTCGACCCGTTGCTGGGCATGGGCGGTCAATTCTTCGGTATAGAGGGCGTAGCCGTTGCGGCCTGCACTTTTGGCCTTGAACAGCGCCGAGTCGGAGTTGCGCAACAGCTGCTCGGCGCTCAAGGCGTCGCCGGGGAACAGGCTGATGCCGACGCTGATATTGACAAACAACTGATGCCCGTCGATCTGGAACGGCTCTTTTAGGCCATCGATGATCCGCTGAGCCAGCGCCGCCGCGTGCACCATTTGCGGACAGCTTTCAGCCAGCACGGCGAACTCGTCACCGCCAAGGCGCGCCAGCGTGATTCCCGGTCCGACCATCGCTTTCAAACGCACGGCCACGCCCTTGAGCAGTTGGTCCCCAATGCTATGCCCGAGGCTGTCGTTGATCATCTTGAAGTGATCAAGATCAATCATCAGTAACGCACAGCCGCGCTTGTGGATCTGTGCCGAAGCGAGGGCCTGCTCGGTGCGGTCGGTGAACAGCAAGCGGTTGGGCAGATCGGTCAGCGGATCGTAGTGAGCCAGATACGTCAGCTCATGTTCGGAGTTCTTGATTGCGCTAATGTCGGAAAACACTGCCACGTAATGGCTGCGCCGCCCCCTCTCGTCGTCAATGACACGGATGGTCTGCCATTGCGGGTAGATCTCGCCGCTTTTGCGGCGGTTCCAGATTTCCCCGCTCCACTCGCCGGTGCTGGTGAGTGTCGCGAACATGGCCTGGTAGAAAGCCGGCGGGTGATGACCGGACTTGAACAGACTGGGGCGCTGGCCGAGCACCTCCTCGCTCTGATAGCCGGTGATGGCCATGAAGGCCCGGTTTACATGGACGATCAACCCTTTGTTGTCGGTGACCAGCACCCCTTCACGGGTGCAATCGAACACCGCGGCAGCCTGACGCAAACGCTCGCGGTCTTCGGTGCGTTCACGCAACTTGGCGCTGATCCCCAGGCAACGAAACAATCGCGCCCGAGCGAGGAAAATCAACCCGGAGCTGAACACCACCCAGGCGTAACCGTTGATCAGTTGCCAGCGCATTAGCTCTGCAGAGCTATCGAAGAAACTGTTCAATAAATGGCCACTGAACTGCAGCCAACCGACGGAAACCAGTAAGTAAAGCAGTGCTGCACGCAAAGCATCGCGATAGGTGGCAGACATTCGGCTGTCCATGTCCCTTCAAAAAGGATGGAATTATAGTTTAAAGAAACATCCAGCCACTCTTATCTGAAAGGGCGACTGGTTTTATCTGTGGGCTAAGTGATAATGCAACGGCTGTTTTTTTCTTTATCGAGGGCCCAATAGACTATGTGGTACGAAGGTTTTCTCGGCTTGTCGCCCTGGTCACTGGTGGCAGTCACCCTGCTGATGACCCACGTGACGATCATCGGCGTCACGGTCTATCTGCATCGTTATTCAGCCCATCGCTCGCTTGAGCTGAATGCCGGCCTGAAACATTTCTTCCGCTTCTGGCTGTGGCTGACCACGGCACAGAACACCCGTGAGTGGACCGCTATCCACCGCAAGCACCACGCCAAATGCGAAACCGTCGATGACCCGCACAGCCCGGTCATCAAGGGCCTGTCCACCGTTCTGCGCAAAGGCGCCGAGCTGTACCGTGCCGAGGCGGAAAACCCCGAAACCCTGCGCATCTATGGCAAGAACTGCCCCGAAGACTGGATCGAACGCAACCTGTACAGCCGTTTCCCGCTGCTGGGCGTGGCGATCATGGGCGTTATCGACCTGTTGCTGTTCGGCACCATCGGCATCACCATCTGGGCCATCCAGATGATGTGGATCCCGGTCTGGGCCGCCGGTGTGGTCAATGGCCTGGGCCATGCCATCGGCTACCGCAACTTCGAATGCCGCGATGCGGCGACCAATCTGGTGCCGTGGGGCATCCTGATCGGCGGCGAAGAACTGCATAACAACCATCACACCTACCCTAATTCGGCAAAACTGTCGGTGAAGAAGTGGGAATTCGATCTCGGCTGGGCCTGGATCCAGGTCTTCAGCTTCCTGCGTCTGGCCAAGGTTCAGCGGGTCGCGCCAATCGCCCATCGGGTCGAAGGCAAAGGCAACCTGGACATGGACACCGCCATGGCGATCCTCAACAACCGCTTCCAGATCATGGCCCAGTACCGCAAATTGGTGATCGCACCGCTGGTCAAACAAGAGCTGGAAAAGGTCGATCACTCGGTCCGTCACCAGTTCCACCGCGCCAAGCGCCTGCTCTCGCGGGAAACCAGCCTGCTGGATGACAAACACCACATACGCATCCAGGCCATGCTCGAACACAGTCAGGCGCTGAAGGTAATTTACGAGAAGCGCCTGGCCTTGCAGCAGATCTGGGTCAAGACCAGCTCAAATGGTCACGACATGCTGGCCGCCATCAAGGATTGGGTACACGAAGCCGAAGCCAGCGGGATTCAATCCTTGCGCGACTTCGCCGATCAATTGAAAACCTACTCCCTGCGCCCCGCCGCCGTCTGACGCCGTTGATCGGTGCGCCCCGTTCGTGGGCGCACCCTTCGGAACTAAGCTCCAAATCCCCTATCTCAAAGACACTTCGCCATCCAGGCGGGCTCTGGTATTGGCCGCTTTCGAACCTCGAGCGGCACACGCCCTTTGAGATTTTGTGTCGATGGTCAATAAAAGCCTACAAGACTCATCCCTCCCGCAGTGGCCCGAGGCCGCGCAAACCCTGCTGGCGCTAATGCATGCACAAGGCGAAGTGGCGCGCCTGAGCGAACGCGAACAGCTATTCAGCGCTCTGCTGGTGAGCGTCAACGCGGTGCTTTGGGCCTTCGACTGGGAATCCCGTCGGGTGCTCTATGTCAGCCCCGCGTATGAACGGATTTTCGGCCGCTCTGCAGGCTTGTTGCTGTCCGACTACAACCATTGGCGCGACAGCATTTACCCCGACGATCTGGACTATGCCGAACGCAGCCTGGGCGAAGTACTGGTCAAAGGCGCCGTTGAAGACCGTGAGTACCGAATCATTGCCGCCGACGGCCAGGTCCGCTGGCTCAGTGACAAGTGCTTCATCAACCGTCAGGCCGAGCCGGGGCAACCATTGATCATCGTCGGCATTGCCGAAGACATTACTGACAAGAAGCAGATGGAAACCGAGCTGCAACGCTTGGCCACCACCGACGTGCTGACCCAGAGCAGCAACCGCCGACACTTCTTCGAATGCGCCCACCGTGAATTCGAACAGGCACGGCACCAAGGCACGCCGCTGGCATTCCTGCTGCTGGACATCGATGACTTCAAAGTAATCAACGATACCTACGGCCACCAGGAAGGCGACAACGTGCTGCAACGAATCGCCGAGAGCGGTCGCGCGGCTTTGCGTCGGGGTGATGTGTTCGGGCGAGTTGGCGGTGAGGAATTCGCAGCAGTGTTTCCCGGCTGTGCGCCAGACATGGCCATGCAAGTGGCCGAGCGCCTGCAACGGGAGATTCAGCGATTGAGTTTCAGCCATGGCGACCAGACGTTCGGCATCACCGTCAGCCAGGGCCTGACCAGCCTTACCGCCGAGGACGAAAGCGTCGACAGCCTGTTTGCCCGCGCGGATGCGGCGATGTACGAAGCCAAACGCCAGGGGAAGAACCGCATCATTTCCAGCTAATGGGCTCGACACAAAACCAATGTGGGAGCGAGCTTGCTCGCGATGACGTACTGACATTCAACATTGATGCTGGCTGACAGTCCGCTATCGCGAGCAAGCTCGCTCCCACAGGTTTTGTGTGATGCCTATTTTTTGCGCAAACGCATCAATTCCGGCAACCCGATCTTGAGCAACCGCGCCGTCCGGCTCTTCGCCAACTCCTCAATGCCCTCATGCTCGGTCAGTCGCGCCAGTTGCGCAGCCATGTTCATCACCAGCGCTTCGCGGGAGTAAACCCCGCCACCGAGCTGGTAGACCGCCGCAATCAGCTCTCGCAGCTCCAGCGGCAGGCGCCAGCGGGTACGCAGCGCCGACCCATAAGCCGCACCGAACTCAGCCAGCGCCTCGCCAACCTCCTCCCACTCATCCAGCTCACCACCGGCCTGCTTCCATTCCTGCAAACACCGCAACAGCGCAAGGTCGCCGAGGCGATGCAGCATGCCGGCGCAATAACAGCGCTCCTGATCCAGATCCAGCAAGCGTGCCAAGGTCCGGCCATACTCGGCGGTGCGCAGCGACAGCTCCCAATAGCGCTCGGCATAATCGGCCAGAAACGGATCGCTGAGTCGGGCACTGCGCTTGAGGGCCAGCCCCAGAATCAGGTTCATGCTTTGCCCGGTGCCGAGGCGGTGCAGCGCCTGGGACAGGGTTTGTACGGCGGCGCCATGGTGCTGGGCCGCGCTGTTGGCGGCGGCGATCAGCACAGCGGTGACTTGCGGATCGGTACGGATCTCGTCATGCAGCAGTGTCAGGTCGAGGCCATTGGGATTGAGGCTGCGTTTGACCGCCAACTGTACGTCGGTCATCAGTGGTGCACCGTCGGCCAGCTCACGTCGACGCTCCAGGTAAACCGCCAACGTCATGCCTGGCGACAGCGAAGGCGTTTCGCAAGACAGCTCTTCACCGGCGTTCAGCAGCAAGTCCTGCAGGCGGTGGGTCAGGCTTCCCATGTTCAGGGGTTTGGTCAGGTACGCCGCCGGCGCCAGGGGCAAGACTTCGCGCACACTGGCGCTGTCGTTGCGGCTGCTCATCAGAATGAACGGCAGCGGTGGATTACGCTTGCGCTGGCGGACATTGCGCAAGACATTCAAACCATCGACGCCGGGCAGCTCCCAGTCGACGATCACCAGGTCATAAGGATTTTCCGCCAACAGTTGCAGCGCTTCCTGACCATCGGCACACAGATCCAGCCGCGCGTCGCAGCGCACATTCAACAAAACCTGCTTGAGCAGGTCGCGGGACCAGGGGTCGGCCTCGGCAATCAGCACACGCGGCGCAGCGGGTAACACCACAGCAGTCATTTACACACTCCAAAGCAGTGCTTGCACCTTAGTCAATGCTGGCCATTCGATACAGCGCATTTGCCATCGATGGGTTCCAGGGACACAAAAAAACCCGCCGAAGCGGGTTTTTTTGTCGATCAGTTCACAAATCGATCAGAGCCTGGAGATCACAGCTCGGAGAAGCACTCTTCGATGATCGCCAGACCTTTGTCCAACTGCTCGTCCGGCGAAGTCAGCGGTACCAGGACGCGCAGAACGTTGCCGTAAGTGCCGCAGGACAGCAGGATCAGACCCTTGTCGCGAGCCTTGGCCACAACGGCGGCTACCGCTGGAGCGTTCGGCTTGTGGCTGTCGCCATCAACGAACAGCTCGACCGCGATCATCGCGCCCAGGGCACGGACTTCGCCGATCACCGGATATTTGGCCTGAATAGCTTTCAGGCCAGTGACCAGACGCTCGCCGACAGCCTTGCAGCGGTCCAACAGGTGCTCTTCTTCGAACACTTCCATCACGGCCAGCGCCGCGGCGCAAGCGATCGGACTACCGGCGTAAGTGCCGCCCAAGCCGCCTGGAGCAATGGCGTCCATGTATTCGGCCTTGCCGCAAACACCGGCCAACGGGAAGCCGCCAGCGATGGATTTGGCGAAGGTGGTCAGGTCGGCAGCAACGCCCATCTGTTCCATGGCGAAGAAGGTGCCGGTACGACCAGCGCCGGTTTGTACTTCGTCAGCGATCAGCAGGATGCCGTGCTGGTCGCACAGCGCGCGCAGACGCTTCATGAACTCTTTAGGCGCGACGTAGAAACCACCTTCGCCCTGAACCGGCTCGATGATGATTGCAGCGATGTCACGCGGCTCGGCGTCGTTCTTGAAGATGCGTTCGATGCTGGCGATCGAATCGTCGATGCTCACACCGTGCAGTTCGTTCGGGTACAGCGCGCGGAAGATGCCGCCTGGCATCAGGCCCATGCCGGCCGAGTAAGGCACGACTTTACCGGTCAGGCCCAGGGTCATCATGGTGCGACCGTGGTAAGCGCCGGTGAACGCGATCACGCCGGCACGGCCAGTGGCGGCACGGGCGATTTTCACGGCGTTTTCGACGGCTTCGGAACCGGTGGTCACCAGCAGGGTTTTCTTGGCGAAATCACCTGGCACTTTGGCGTTGATTTTTTCGCACAGCTCTACGTACGGCTCGTAAGCCAGTACCTGGAAGCAGGTGTGGGTCAGCTTGTTCAACTGCGCGGTCACGGCGGCGATGATTTTCGGGTGCAGGTGACCGGTGTTCAGCACGGCGATACCGCCGGCGAAGTCGATGAACTCGCGACCTTCAACGTCGGTCACGGTGGCGTTCTTCGCGGACTCGGCGAAGATCGGGTGAATCTGGCCAACACCGCGTGGTACAGCGGCTTCGCGGCGTTTCATCAGGGATGCGTTAGTCTTGCTCATAAAGTCCTCATTCACCGCTCATCGGGCGGCGTGGTTCAAGGAAAATGCAGCGGGGAGGCAACTACGGCAGCATGCGATGATCGACTGCCACAGCGTTCCCGGCCACAGAGAAAATTCCGTTTGTTGCACGCAAAGGGACAGCGCTCTCGTGCCCTTTGCGTTTGAAGCAATGCCTGGCCGGGCTTAGATGCCCAGGCAGAGGTATTTGATTTCCAGGTAATCTTCGATGCCGTACTTGGAGCCTTCACGGCCCAGGCCCGACGCCTTGATGCCGCCGAACGGCGCGACTTCGTTGGAGATCAACCCGGTGTTGACGCCGACCATGCCGTATTCCAGGGCTTCAGCCACACGGAACACACGACCCAGGTCGCGAGCATAGAAGTACGAAGCCAGACCGAACTCGGTGTCGTTGGACATCGCGATCACTTCGGCTTCGTCTTTGAAGCGGAACAGTGGCGCCAGTGGACCGAAGGTTTCTTCCTTGGCCACGGCAGCGTTTTTCGGCACGTTGGTCAGGATGGTCGGCTCGAAGAAGTTGCCTTCCATGACCTTGCCACCGGCCAGAACAGTTGCGCCTTTGCTGATCGCGTCAGCAATGTGCTCTTGAACCTTGGCCACGGCTTTTTCGTCGATCAGCGGGCCAGTGGTGGTGCCTTCTTCCAGACCGTTGCCGATCTTGAGTTTGGCCACGGCCACTTTCAGCTTCTCGGCGAACGCGTCGTAGACCGAATCCTGAATGTACAGACGGTTGGCGCAGACGCAGGTCTGGCCGTTGTTGCGGTACTTGGAAATGATCGCGCCTTCGACGGCCTTATCCAGGTCCGCGTCGTCGAACACGATGAACGGCGCGTTGCCGCCCAATTCCAGGGACACTTTCTTGATGTCCTTGGCACATTCAGCCATCAGCTGACGACCAATTTCGGTCGAGCCGGTGAAGGACAGTTTGCGCACGATCGGGTTGCTGGTCAGCTCGCTGCCGATGTCGCCGGCGCTGCCGGACACCACGCTGAACACACCGGCTGGAATGCCGGCACGTTGGGCCAGTTCAGCCAGAGCGAATGCGGAAAACGGAGTTTGCGAAGCAGGCTTGAGCACCATGGTGCAACCGGCGGCCAGGGCCGGGCCGGCTTTACGGGTGATCATCGCGGCCGGGAAGTTCCACGGGGTGATTGCAGCGGTCACGCCGATTGGCTGCTTGATCACGATCAGGCGCTTGTCTGGCTGGTGGCCCGGAATCACGTCACCGTAGACGCGCTTGGCTTCTTCGGCAAACCACTCGATAAAGGAAGCGGCGTAAACGATTTCGCCCTTGGCTTCGGCCAATGGCTTGCCTTGTTCGAGGGTCATCAGGCGAGCCAGGTCGTCCTGGTTCTCGATGATCAGCTCGAACCAGCGACGCAGCTTGTTCGCACGGTCCTTGGCGGTCAGTGCACGCCAGGCCGGCAGCGCTTTGTCAGCGGCTTCGATTGCACGGCGGGTTTCGGCAGCACCCATTTTCGGCACGGTGCCCAGAATTTCGCCCGTTGCCGGGTTGTTGACCTTGATCGTCTGACCATTGTCCGCATCAACCCAAGCGCCATCGATAAAGGCTTGCTGGCGGAACAACTGGGTGTCTTTAAGCTGCATGTCGGCTTTCCTTAACAGCACCGCGGCAAGCGCGGAGCGAATTATGATTGTAGAAAGGCGCCTTATAGGCTGCCGTCAGGGAAATCATTCACCGGGCTGAAGCACATAAATAGCGCACTGATTGAAACTCGTGCGGTTCAGCACCCAGACAAGAGCGTTTGAAATCTCAAACGAATCCTAGGATCAAAGGGGGTAAAGGACAATAGCCTGTTCGAAAAAAAGAACGAAAACGCCGCATTTGCCTAATTTTTCTGATCAACGTAGCAACCGCAGGTTACGCTTTGGAAAAACGCAGGCGATTCAGCAGCATGGACGCCCGCAGTGCATATGAGTATCATGGCGCCCGCATTGCACCAGTAGCTCAGCTGGATAGAGTACTGCCCTCCGAAGGCAGTGGTCGTGGGTTCGAATCCCGCCTGGTGCACCAAACGTAGAAACGAGAAAGCCTCAGATCTTAGGGTCTGGGGCTTTTTTGTGTCCGTCGTTAAAGCCTCAGGACGGGCGCTGGATGCAGTTGTTCGGTTTAACCGAACAACTGAGTCTGAAAAAAACCGCCGAAGCGGTTGTTTACTCAGTCGTCCAATCAAACTCGTCGTATTCATCATCCTCTTCGTCCTCGACCACTTCATCATCAAGAACGTCTTCCTCAAACGCTTCCTCTTCCTGCTTCGCCAGCAGAAACTCCTTACGGCTCTCAGTCACCGCGCGCCGTAATTCCTCGCCCTTCTCGGGGCAGTTGAGCATTTGGGCGATGCGGTCGATTTTTTTCGCCATGGCTTCCTCCAACGCATCGGCTATAGGCCGATAGTGCGCGCTTTCGGGTGTCGATGCCAAATGACTGACCGCTCTGCCTCTCAGTTTTTCTGCAAATCCTTGAGTCTGGCCGTGAGATTTTCCTTGGGAAAGCGTTTGTGCAATGTCGCCATCAGGTCAGCGGCCGCTTGAGCCTGACCAGCCCTTTGCAGGCGGATCACTTCCCTTAATTGATCGTCGATAAACTTTACCGGAGCTATCGCCGGGCGTTTGCTGACCTTCGCTTCGTCAGCCATTTCAGCGCTGATCGATTCGCTCTGCGCGGGGGCGGGGGCGGACATCGCGCCGGCCGGGGCAGCCAACGAGCGGGCAACCGAAGGTGATACCTCTGCGGCTTCTTTTTTGGCGACCGGCGCAGACGCTTTGGGTGCAGTAGCGAAGTCGTAACTCGGCGATTGCTCCTCCGTGCGTTGCACCAGTGCAAGCATCAGGGCCACTCCGACGAGGCTGGCAAATGCAACTTGCCAACGGGGTTTCTGGCAGGTCTGGACCCAGCGTTTCCACAGACCTGGCTTCTGCACAGGGACTTCACGGTGTGCGGCAGTCAGGAGGAACGCGTCGAGATGGGCCGGTGGTTCGTCGGTCGCGTGTTCACGATAGTGCTTCACCACTTCGTCTTCTGGCGTAGGACGGGCGTCAGTCATGTCAGTACCTCCTCGGCCAGCAGCCGACGCAGTTTTTGCTGGGCGTAGCGCAAGCGGCTTTTGACGGTTTCCAGCGGTGTTTCGGTGAGGGTGGCGATCTGCGGCAGGTCGAGATCACCATGGGCGCGCAGCAGGAACACTTCGCGCTGATCAGCGGGCAGGTTTTGCAGGGCCGCTTCGAGGCGCTGGTTGTCGCGGCTCAGGCTCAGCAGTTGTTCGGGATCGGCAGCGTCATCGCTCAGCGCGTGGATCTGTTCGTCATAGCTGTCGTGCAAGGGGTTGTGGATTCCGTGTTTGCGCCAGTGATCGATCAGTCGATTGCGGGCAATCTGGTAGAGCCAGGTACGAAAATTCGCCCGGCCTTGTGGCTGACTGGTGCTGCGGATCAGGCTCAGCCAGGTGTCCTGGTAAACCTCTTCGGCCAGCTCGGACTTGCCGCTCAGGCCGAGCAGGAATCGGTAGAGCCCTTGGCGGTGACGGGCGTACAAAATCTCGAACGCCGGCCCGTCGCCTGCGCGATAACGGGCCAGCAGCGATTCGTCGCTCGATTCAGGAGCAGACATTTCAGTTGTAGCCTCCTTTGAGCGGCTCACTATTCGATGCGGTCGTGGTTCGCAGACTTTGCGCCAACTCCACCAACTGCACGAACTCTGCCCGCAGACCAAATCGATCTTCGCCCCGCGCACCGCGCGCCAAAGCCTCGGTGTCCTTCAGGCTGAAATCGCCGGTATAACGCCCGTCCTTGAGCTGCTGGGAAAACGCCGCCACGGCCGCCGCAAAACGCAGGTCTTCACTGGCTTTGTCGACCTGACCGTTGGCGATCGGCCGCTCGATCAAGCGACTATTCCCACCCTCAGGCGACTGATAGCGCACGCGCAACATCGCCAATTCCCCAGTCTTTTCGGAAACAGCGGCCCCAGGATTGCCATACCGCAACGGCTCCAGCCAGCCCTTCTCGCCCTTGGGCACAATTTCGTACAACGCTGTCACCGTATGCCCTGCGCCGATTTCACCGGCGTCGACTTTGTCGTTGCTGAAATCCTCACGCTTCAACGCACGGTTCTCATACCCCAACAGCCGATATTCACTGACCAGTGCCGGGTTGAACTCCACTTGCAGCTTCACGTTCTTCGCCACAACCGCGAGGGTCGAGCCGAGCTGATCCACCAGCACCTTGCGCGCCTCGCGCAGGTTGTCGATGTAGGCATAGTTGCCGTCGCCGGCATCGGCCAACTGTTCCATCAGGTGTTCATTGTAGTTATCCACACCAAAACCCAATGTGGTCAGGGAAACGCCGGTCTTGCGTTTATCCACAGCCATTTGCTTGAGGCTGTCGAAGTCGCTGATGCCAACGTTGAAGTCGCCATCGGTGGCCAGCAGGATGCGGTTGATGCCCTTGTGGATAAACGCTTGCTGCGCCATCTGATAGGCCAGTTCGATGCCTGACGCTCCGGCGGTTGATCCGCCGGCGGTTAATTGATCGATGGCTGTACGAATTTTCGCTTTGTCGCGTCCGGACGTTGGCTCCAGCACCACACGCGAATCGCCGGCGTAAACCACCAGCGACACCCGATCCTGCTCGCGCAATTGATCGACCAGCAATTTCAGGGTGCTTTTGACCAGCGGCAACCCCTCGCGTCGGTCCATCGAGCCGGACACGTCCACCAGAAACACCAGGTTCGCCGGGGCCAGTTCCGCGACCGCGCGGTCTGTGGCCTTGATGCCGATGCGCAACAATCGGGTATGCGGGTTCCACGGCGACGGCGCCAACTCTGTGGTCACGCCGAAGGGCGAGCCATCGGTGGGCAATGCGTAATCGTAGGGAAAGTAATTGACCATTTCCTCCAGTCGCACCGCACCTTCCGGTGGCAGGCGCCCCTGATTGAGCAAGCGGCGGACGTTGGCGTAAGCACCGGTGTCGACATCGGCGCTGAAGGTCGAGACGGGCGCTTCGGTCACGCTGTGAATCGGGTTATCCGCCAGCGCTTGATACTGTTCCCGCTGCTCATCCCGATATCCCTGCGCAGATGCCTCGCCCGCGGGCAGCGGCGCATAGCTCGGCGCCGGACGCACGCTGCGCTTGGCCATCGAGGAGCCCGCCATGACAGCCTCGCTGCGCACCACGACTTCAGACGGCAGCGCACCTTGAGCCGGTGGCGGAGTCGAGGTGGAATCAGGCTTGGATGAAACGCCGCAACCGGCGATGGCCAGCAGCATCCCGGCGGCGAAACCCTGGGCAACCGGGCGGAGGAAATGCAGAGGGAGGGACATGGGGGCTGACCTCAGGAGGAAATTGATCCATTCATCCTCTGAGACGGACAGCCCCGTCGATTCGGGTTAAGACGGCTGAAAAAATTTCAGCGGTGATAACGCCGCACCACGCTGCTGTTTTTCAGCACATGGCCTTTGATTTTTTCCAGTAGCTGGGCGCGTGTCAGGCCGGCGGGCAAAGCTTCCGGCGCCAGGTCCAGGGCGTAGAGCTGGATGATGTAGTGGTGCGCGCTGTCGCCGACCGGCGGGCAAGGTCCGACATAACCGGTGGTGCCTTTGCTGTTGGTGCCGCCGACGCCTTCAAGGGCGGATTTTGCGCCGACGCCGGCGGCAATCTGATGCGTCGTGGCTTTGATGCCGTAATGCACCCAGTGATCAACGCCTTGGCCTTTTTGGCCATCCGGATCGTGCATGACAATGGCGTAACTGAGGGTGCCCGCCGGGCCGGCGTTCCAATTCAAGGCCGGTGACTGGTTGTGCCCACCACAATTGGGCGCATCGCTGGCGGCAGCCGAGGTGAACAGTCGATCGTCGGTGACACCTGGGATGTTCAGGGTAAAACGCTCCTGGGCCTGCGCCGGAAATTGCACGCAAAGGACGACTGCAACGGCTGCCAGCCAAGGGTTCAGAGAGGTCAATCGGGTCATACCGGAGCACCTTGTGCGGGTGGGGCCGTCGTCGGCGTGCAAACTATAGCCGGACCGTTCATTCGGTGGCAGCGGGAATTGGCTGAACCTCGAGATAAGCGCCAAACTCTTAAGTGAAACGCTTGCCTGGAGAGTGATGATGGCACTGCACCGCGTTGCCAGTTTCGCCGACGTTCCCGAAAACCGTGGCCTGGAAGTGCGGATCGCGGACACCAAAATCCTCCTGCTGCGGGTTGGCGATCAATTGCGTGCCTATCAGGGCGAATGCCCCCACGCCGGCGCGCCGCTGGCCGAGGGTGCGCTGTGTCATGGGCGCCTGATCTGCCCGTGGCACAAGGGAACGTTTCGGATCGAGGACGGCGCGCTATGTGAACCGCCGGCCCTGGACAGCCTCAAGCGATATCCCCTTGAGGTACGCGAAGATGAGGTCTGGGTCGACGACCAGCCGTTACCAGACGGCCACACCCCTCCGGCCGACGATGAGCGGACGTTTGTGATCATCGGCGCCGGCGCCGCAGGCACGGCGTGCGCGGCAGCGTTGCGCGAAAAGGGCTTCGGTGGCCGGGTGCTGTTGATCGACCGTGAAACCGACGCCGGGTACGACCGCACGGTCTTGAGCAAATTCGTGATTGCCGGGGAGATGCCGCCGGAAGAAGTCCCGCCGCTGCGTGATGAAAACTTTTACCGCGAACAGCGCATTGAGCGAATAAACGCTGAAGTGGCGAGCCTGGACGCCGCGAACAAGACGTTGCGCCTGGCTGATGGTCAATCGCTGAGCTACGACGCTGCGCTGCTCGCCACCGGTGGCACACCTAATCCGCTGACGCTGCCTGGCGCCGACCTGCCGCAGGTGTTCGTGCTGCGGTCGAAGGATCAGGCGCAGCGGATTCTGGGCTCGGCAAAACCGGGCCAACGAGTGGTGATCATCGGCGGCAGTTTCATCGCCATGGAATCCGCGTCCTCCCTGCGTCAATACGGCCTGGACGTCACCGTTCTGGCCCGCCACGCAGTGCCTTTCGCCAAACAGTTTGGCGACGCCGTCGGCAAGGCGATTCGTGCCCTGCACGAGGCTAACGGCGTGGTGTTTCATACGGATGGCAATGCAACGCACATCGAAGGAACCGCCAGGGTTGAAGCGGTACGGCTGGACAATGGTCAACGTTTACCGGCGGATCTGGTGTTGGTCGGTATTGGCGTCAGCCCGGCAACCGGCGCATTTACCGGCCTTCCCATGGAAAAAGACCAGTCGCTGAAGGTCGACGGCGGGATGCGCGTGACCGATGGGCTTTGGGCCGCCGGCGATATCGCGACCTTCCCGCTCAACGGCCAGCCCCAACGGATCGAACATTGGCGCCTGGCCCAGCAACATGCACGGATCGCCGCGATGAACATGCTCGGCGGTGACGAGCATTACCTCGACGTGCCTTATTTCTGGACCTGGCACTTCGGTAATAACTACGACTACCTTGGACACGCCGCGACTTGGGATGAGGTCGAGTTCAAAGGTGATCCTGACCATCCGCCTTTCATCGGCCTGTTCGGCAAGGAGGGATTGGTGGTCGCCGCGGTGGCTTGCGATGAAGAACGTGCGATAGCGCTGCTCGCCGAACGGATGAAACAGCCGTTGCCGGTGGATGAGGCGTGGCGGCTGATTCGGGACTTGAATTAACGGCTGCTCCCCCCGTTTCAAACGCCAGACAGCAAAACGCCCGGCGTCTGCGTTGCGCAGACGCCGGGCGTCGGTCTGTAAGCCATGGTTTTACTGGACGGTGACATTCCCGCCGAATTTGCTCATGACAAACCCGACAAACTCTTCGACGGTCATCTTCTGGCCGTTGAAATCCACCTGATTATTGGCGTAGTGCAGTTTGGCGACGATGTTGCTGTCTTCCAGTTTTGCCAACTGCGTACCGACTGCCATGCTGCCAAACATGTCGGCGGTGGCGGTGGCCTGATCGGCGATGAGCTTGGCGTCGGTCTGACCGTCGATTTGCGACTGCACGCTCAGCAGGTCAACGAGCATTGGCTTGGACACTTTCACGTTGACGTCCAGCAGTGCGATCAACTGTTGGGTCAGTTGGTCGGGCGGCAGGTCCATGGATTGTGGTTTGGTCAGGTCGAGCACCAGGTTGGCGCGGCTTTCGCCATTGGGGGTGTTGAACGACAGATTCTCCAAGGCGACCTGCGGGCCGGCGGCCAGCAGTTTCTCCAGGCCGGTTTTGACCTGAGCCTCTTCGGCCGTGGTCAGGATCAGCTCTGGCGCCGGTTCACCCGCAGCGACGGCCTCAGCGGCGGCCCTCTCGTACGGTTGCAGTTTGGTCTGGTAAATCTGCATCAACGACATTGTTGCCGGGATGTCGAGGTTCTTCAGGCTCATGGCCATCTGCGCAGACCCGACAGCCTTGCCGTTCAAGGAAACCTCACCCACCTTGTAATCGGCACGCCCCGAAGCGCTGGTGCCGGATTCCTCGGTCTGGTTCTTCATTTCAAACTTCTTGACACCCAAGACCGACTGCTTGGCGCCGAAGGTGGTCTTGCTGTCGGTCAGCTCGACGGTATTCGAGCCGGTGTAGTAGCCGTAGGTACTTTTTGTCAGGTTGCTGGCCAGGGTCAGACCGTTCAGTTCGACCTTCACCGGCGTCTGATCTTCAGCCACCGTGCTCAGTGTCAGGCTGTCCATGTAGCCGTCGGCCTTGACCTTCTGCGCTTGAGCGCTGGCGGCGACATCGAGGTTCAGCCCGGAGAATTTCAGGCTGGACTTGTCGTCAAGCGCCACGTCCAGCGGCAGCAATTGCAGGGTACCGTTGGTGGCATTGTCGTAACCGATATTGACCACGCCCGTGAGGGGGGACTTGTCCTTGGCAGCGGCGAACCATTTCTCGGTGGTCGGGGTTCTTTCCAGTTCGTAGTGACTGGTGGCCAGGACCGGCAGCCACTTCAGCGACACCAAGCGCGAAAACGGCAGCGGGCCGTGTTCGATGCGATCGACGAACAGCAACTCCACCGGTGCTTCACCGAACATCTCGCCTTCGCCCTTGAGGCGGTAGTGTGCGGTGCTGCTGAACACATGGCACTCCAGCGACACCAGCTCCAGCGATGCCGTGCCGTTGGAACCGACCAGCGCGGCTTGCAGCTCTTTGTTGGCGTCGGCGATCGAGGTGTTCAGCACACCTTCGAGTTTGGTGCCGGTGTACCAGGCACCACCAGCGCTGATTGCACCGATGGCAACGACGATTCCAAGAAGCACGCCTGCAGATTTATTCATGAATGACCCGATCAATGTCCGTTGTTTGAAGGTGTGGTCGTCTTCCCTGAACCCATGACGGGTTACGGTCACGACTGCGATAAAAGTGCGATGGAGATTAGCATCAGGCGCACCAGCCGACCCAATGATTAAAGGTTAAAGAGTGTCTATGGAATGCCGCTGCTTGTGGACAGCTGGCAGGGGGTGAGAGTTTCAGTGCTCATTAGATCGCCTTCGCGAGCAGGCTCGCTCCCACAGGGTGTTGTGATCGACACATAACCCATGTGGGAGTGAGCCTGCTCGCGAAGGTGTCAGGTCAGGCAACATCCCATTCAGGAATACTGAACCTCGATCTCATCAAGCTGATGATCAAAGCTTTTGAGCCGTGCGGTCCATGTATAGACCAGCACTTCGAAGTCGCGATTGATCACCGCCGTGCCGCTTGGGGATTCCGAGCGCGGGTCGCAGAAGTCCAGTTGATAACGTCCGCGGGCCATGGCGTTGGCGACATCGGAGAGTTCACGGGCGTTGTTGAGCCAGTGCCAGCCGTCCTCGGACACTTGCTTGTCCAGCGCCTGGCATTGTTTTTTCAGGGTTTCGAGGCTTTTTTCCAGCGGCGTGCCGGTGAGTTCGCCCATGACTTCCTGGAACGTACGCCCCGGTTGCCAGTAACTGCCCCAGAAATACCGATCGAACACCGTTTCGACACGGCGCAGCGCGACCTTGGTGTCCCAGATCAGCACCAGTGTCTTGCCTTGTTCGAGCTGTCTTTTTTTGATGCGCTGGCCCTGAAGCGAAGCCCAGGCCACCACCACGATTGCCATCACGGCAATCAGCGCTGAAGCACTGTCGAGGAATACCAGCGCCTTGTCGATCTGGTGGGCCAGCATGATGCCGTAGAAATAGGTGGCCGACAGCAACACCAATGCCGCTATAGCGCACCAGAAGCCGGGAGCATAAGGGTTTTTCATTATTGGAATCCCCATGACCAACGCGAGCCTTGATTGATGAGTTCGACGCGCGACCTCATCAAATCAAAGCATAGCAACGGCCTCAGGGTTTGCCGGAGTTCGTGCCTTGCGTTCGTCCGCTTTCCCACCCGCCACCCAAGGCCAGGAACAAATCGATCTGGCTCATGGCAACCTGCGTGCTGGCAGAAGCCAGTTGCGCCCGCACGTCGGTGTAGGTGCGGGTCGCTTGCAAGTCCGCCAGGAACGATGCGCGACCGGCCTGGAAGAAGCGGTGAGTCTGGTCTGCCGCCAGTTGCGCCGATTGCTCGGCGTCGGCCAGTGCGTCGCGACGTTGCAGCAACGCGGAGTACTGGGCCAGGCCGGTTTGGGTTTCGCGGATGGCGTTTAGCACCACGCCATCGAAATGTGCCAGCGCGCCTTGGGTCGTTGCTTCGGCCTCGCGAATGCGTGCGCGGGAGCCGTTGGACGGCACGGTCCAGGTCAACAACGGCCCGAAGCCCCAGCGATTGGTCGCCGGTTTGCCGAGGTTTTCCAGGATGCCGACGGTACCGACGGTCGCGCCGATGCTGATGTCCGGGTACAACTCGCCGGTGGCGATGCCGATGCCGGCAGTCGCGGCAGCCAGTCGTCGCTCGGCTTGTCGCACATCGGGACGGCGCTTGAGCAACATCGCGCCGTCACCGACCGGCAACAATTGAGCAATTTTCGGCAGTTCCGCGCAGTCGCTGGTGCCTGGCGGCAATTGGTCGACAGGTTTGGCCAACAGCATCGACAAGCGGAACAACCCGGCCTGACGCGCGGCCTCATAACGCGGCATGTCGGCGCGCAGGGATTTGAATTGGGTTTGCGAGCGGGTGACCTGGGTTTCGTCACCGCGCCCGGCGTCACGCAGACGCTGGATCAGCGTGGTGCTCTGGGCTTGCAAGTCGAGGGAGTGCTGGGCGATTTCCTGCTCTTCGTTGGCTGCGCAGACTTGGGTGTAGGCCCGAACGACGTCGGCCACCAGAGTGATTCGTGCGGTATCGGCTGCGGCTTGAGTCGCATCGGCATTGGCCTTGGCCGCTTCGATGCCGCGCTGCAACGTGCCAAACAGGTCGAACTGATACGAGGTGGTAATGCCAATGTCGCCGACGTTGGCCACGGGCACTTTCTCCGGTAGCAAGAACGCTTCGCCGGACTCCTGCAATCGCTGGGCGCCCATCTTCACGCCGCCGCTCCAGCCACCGGCCGCTTGAGCTTCATCGACCTGCGCGCGGGCTCGGGAAAGGTTCGCCGCCGCCACGCGTAAATCAGTGTTGGAGGCCATGGCCTGCTCGACCAATTGATCGAGGCGCCGGTCCTGATACAAGCGCCACCAGTCGCCGGGCACCGGTGCCGAGACGACATTTTTGCCGTTCTCCGCCAAGTCGCCCTGCAAGTCTTCACGGTGTACGGCGGCCTCGTCCGGCAAGTGATAATCCGGCCCGACCACCTGACAGGCCGACAGCAACAGGCCTAACCCGGCGATAGCCAAACCCGAGGCCCTGCTCATTTCGCGGGCTCCTGCTGGTGGTCATCCATAATAGAAACCGTCGCCGTGCGACCGGCGATCATGCGGAAATCGGCCGGCACATCATCGAAGGCGATCCGCACCGGAATCCGCTGGGCCAGCCGCACCCAGCTGAACGCCGGATTGACGTTGGGCAGTAGGTTGCTACCGCTGCTGCGGTCGCGGTCTTCGATGCCGGCGACGATGCTTTCCACATGCCCGCGCAGGCGAGCTCGGTCGCCGATCACCCGAATATCGACGCTCTGGCCGACATGAATGCCGTCCAGTTTGGTTTCTTCAAAATAACCGTCGATGTGGAACGAATTGCTGTCCACCACCGACAACACCGGACGCCCGGCGGTGACGAATTCCTGGTTGCGCGGTGCACGGTCGTTGACGTAACCATCCACCGGGCTGCGGATGGTCGAGCGGTCGAGGTTGAGCTGGGCGCTGTCCACCGCCACCTGGGCCTCCATCAACGCCACTTCGGCGCGGGCCACCCGGGACTGGCTCTCTTCCAGTTGCTCACCCGGCACCAGATTGCCGAGGCCACGGTTACGCTTGGCTTCGCGTTGCGCCTGCGCCAGGGTTTCCTGACGGTCGGCGACCGCCGCCTTGGCCTGACGCAGGGCCAGTTTGAAACGGTCCTGATCAATGCTGAACAGCACCTGGCCACGTTTCACTAATTGGTTGTCCCGCACGTCGACTCGCTGGATCAGCCCGGACACGTCCGGTGCGATCTGCACGATATCGGCACGGATGTGGCCGTCCCGGGTCCAGGGCGCGAACATGTAATACATCACCATGCGCCAGACCACGACAACGGCGAAGGTCACGATCAGCAGGGTCAGCACCACGCGACCGAGGGTCAAAAAAGGTTTTTTCATGTCATCAGGTATCGACTGAGTGAGTCCACGGCGCCGAGCAGCACAGCGTAGAGAGCCACGTTAAACAATGCCCGGTGCCAGACCAGACGGTAAAAGTGCAGACGCGTCAGCAACCCGTGCACCAGCAGGAACAACACATACGTAATGCCCATCAGCACCAGCAGCGTGGGCAGAAACACCCCGCTGATATCCAGGTCACCGATCATAAAGGCGCTCCATCGATGCCATGGGGAAGCGGTTCTTCGAGCTCGCCGGTGCCGACGAATTCCACCCCTGGCAGCAGCGACAGGCGCAGGCCGCTCAGGGCGTGCAGCAAATGCAGACGCGCACCTTCATCGCACTCCGTGTTGAGGGCACGGCGGGTGCGGTCCAGGGTCATCAGCAACGGACTCGGCGCCGGCAAACGTTCGCCAGCCTTGAGGCAGGCCTTGAAATACTCACCCACCTCGGCCACCACCTGGTGCAGCAGCGCTTGCGGTACGCCGAGTACTCGCGGTGTATAGGCGAGCAAGTCCAGCAGGTTTAGCGCCACGCGCACTTCCCGCAGGGCGATGCCCGTGTCTTGGCCGGTCATGGCCAGGCGCGGTAGATGCTGCATCAGGCGATCGAGCATCTGCACACCCAAGTGCCGGTGCTCAGACAACGTCGCCGGCTCGGTCAGGCTGACAATGTCGCGCCAGCTGAAACGGGTCAGGCGCTTGGCCGCCAGTTCGGCGCCGAACGGCCGGGCGATCAGGGTCCAGACGAAGGCGAACAACAAGCCCACGGGACCGGCCAGGTTGGAGTTGGCGAAGCTGAGGAAATCCGCGTCGTAGGCGCCCTGAATACTGATGAAGGACGAGGTGTTGACGAGGGTCAGCAGCATGCCCAGATAGAACTGCGGCTTGACCGTCAGGGTGCCGATGCAAATGAACGGCACGGCAAACGCCAGCACCAGCATCGGGAAGTCATGCAGGTTGGGCAGGACCAGAAACAGATAAAGACTGGCGAATAACACCGACATCGCCGTCCAGAAAAAGAACCGGTAGATCTGCGGCGCCGGGTCGTCCATCGAGGCGAAAAAGCTGCATGCCACCGCCGCCAGAATCACCGCGGCGCCACCGTCGGTCCAGCCAAGCAGAATCCACAGCACCGAAGCGACGATGATGGCGGTGACCGTGGACGCCGCCGAATAGAGCATCAGCCCGCGGTCGAGAAACGGCGACAGCCGACCAAGCCGCCAGTGCCGATAGACCGCGCGCCAGCTGTCCTGGCTTTCGCACTGGATGGCGTACTGCAGACTGCGACAGTCCTGCCACACATCGATCCACTCGCCGAGGCGATACAGGGCGTTGGAGAACAGCAGCTGCTTGCGATCATCCAACGCTTCGGCGGACGGTTGCAGTGCTTCGAGTTGATCTTTCAGCGCTTGCCAGCGCTCGAGGTCGGCGTCTTTGTGGTCGAGCCATTCAGTGGTCGCGGCCAGCAGCGGCGCGAACTTATCCACAAGCTCGGGCGTGCGCCGCTCAAGGGCATAGAGCGCGTCTTCGAGGGCGTCGATCACTGGCAGCAGGTGAATCATGCGACCGCGCAGTTCCTTGGTGTTGCGCACCGTTTGCGGCCGCGCGCCTTCGTGGGGCAACTGGCCGATCATCAATTCCAGCGAGTTGAAAGTCGCGACCATCGACGAACGCAGCGCGCTCACTTCGTCCGGCAGCACGTTGCGGCTGAGGAAACGCAGGCTATACGTCGAGGCAGCGGCAAACCATGTGTTCACCGAATCGTTGAACACCGGCGCCAGCCGCCGGGGCCAGAACATGGCGCCGACCACTGCCGCCACCGCGATGCCGAGGAAGATTTCTTCCGTCCGCGCTTCGGCCACGTCCCACACCCCCAACGGGTTATCCACCACCGGCAGGGCGATCAGCGGCAAGGTGTAACCGGCGAGCATCAGGGCGTAACTGTTGGCCGTGCGCAGGTGCAGCGACAGAAACAACAGAATCCCGGTCCACAGCGCGATGACCACCACCAGCACATAGGGGCTCTGGACAAACATCGGCACGAAAAAAACCGCCGCGGCGGCACCGAGAAGGGTGCCGACTGCGCGGTACAGCGCCTTGGAACTGGTAGGGCCAACAAACGGACTGGAAACGATGTAGACCGTGGCCATCGCCCAGTAAGGCCGGGGCATTTGCATGAGCATGGCGATGTACAACGCGATCATCGATGCCGCGAACGTTCGTACACCGTAGAACCAGTCCCGCGCCGGGGGCATGCCGGTCAAAAATCCACTCAAGGGTTGATCACCGGCAGATGATTGGCCGATTCAAAAGCCCTCAGTACCCGCAACGCCGCTTCCAGATCACGCTGATCGATCCCTTCGAGCACTTCATGGCGCAAGCGCACCAGCTCGATTTCGACAGCTTGCACCAATTCACGACCCGTCTCGGTCAGGCTCAGGCATTTGGCGCGCCGGTCATGGGCGTCTTCGGTGCGGCAGACGTAGCCGGCATGACACAACTGATCCAGCAGGCGCACCAGGGACGGGCTCTCCATCCCGGCCGCCTGCGCCACCGTCACCTGCCGCACACCCTCGCCCAAACGCCCGATCATCAACAACGGAACGGCGCAGGCTTCGGAGATTCCATAGTTGACCAGCGTGGTCTGGCAGATCTTCCGCCAATGCCTGGCGGCCACCACCATGGAGCTGCTGATGTTCATCTGGAGAGCGTCGAGGTTCTTCGGCACGAGGGGAAACACACACTGTTAGTTTGCTAACTATCAATATGGCATTTGAAGGGAAAGTTGGTCAAGTTTTGAAACAAATTGGGGGTCATGACCCATGACTAGCTTCGGCAGGAATCACCGTAGCATTCGAAACTGCGTAACGCTTTGCGACCGGACCGAGACTTAACCAATGACTAAACCTCCTGAATCAGAATCTGAAAGCAACCTGGATTCTGCATACTCAAAGCAGTACCGCCATTTCCTGCAAAGGAAAGTGGACGCGGCACGGCTATCACAGCGTCAAGGCCAATACTTCAGCAATGAAGAGATCGAAACTGAATTTGCCGCCAAGCGCGCGCAGGCGGCGGAATAAGAAAGGTCGGAGACTATTAACGTTTCTTGGCTCGGTCGTAAACAGCACTACGTTCACGCTTGCCCACTGCCACCACAGAAACGACTACTCGCTCATCAATAACCTCGTACACCAACCTGTACCCCGATGACCGCAGCTTGATTTTGTAGCAGTCAGGCATTCCATGTAATGAATCTGAGGGCACTCGCGGGAGCTCAAGTCGCTCTGCCAGTTTCTTTTTGAATTGCTCGCGCAATGTATGACCCAGTTTGTCCCACTCCTTGCGTGCGGACGGCAGGAATTCGAGCTTATAGGTCATCCAGATTTACCGGGATCGGCGTTTCATGCCTGCGTGAGCGAACAATTTCCGCCAACTCGAGGTCATCGAGCCGCTCCATCATGGCCTCGAAAACATCGGCCGGGACCATGTAACCCATAACTCGATTGTGATTCAGCACCGCGACAGCCCCACCATGGGCGCCACTCAAGACCGCCGATGGATTTTTCTTCAACTCAGACACACTGACAGCCATGTCGGCCAGAACATTTTGCATAATTAAGACCTCAATTCAGGTCACGATTCTGGTCTATTCACACTTTATGAGCAACATAGAAAAAACCCTGAAATTGGATGTCCACCCAGATTTTTTACCACTCACCAGTTTTTTTTACATTTCGCCATTTTTCTCTCAGATTTTTTTACACCCCCCGCCCCTTCCGCAACAGCACATCCAGCTGATCCACCACCTCCGCCCAATCCGCGTCATCCAGAATGTCGTCACGCAAGAAATCTGCTTGGCTCTTGGACCAGAAGAACGCATCCGCCAAATGCAATTCAGGCTTGAGCGGTGAATGGGTGGCGATGAATTTGTCGATGCTTTCGGCGTCATCAGGCAGGCCGAGTTGTTTGAACAGGTTGGGGAGACTGTGGGTCGGGGATTCCATGGTGGGCTCCTTTGTAATGGCAAAAAATTGGGTGACTGCTGCGCAGTCAATCGCGAGCAAGCTCGCTCCCACAGGAATCGCGTAACCCTGTGGGAGCGAGCTTGCTCGCGATGACGGCGCCACTGACGCCGCAAAAACTACTGACTCAACTCGCACACTTCAGCATGCGGCACCATTTTCAGGAATTCCGGCATGCTCATGTGCACCAGATTGTTGTGGTTACCCGCCTCCAGGTAGATGTCTTTCTGCCGGGTCAGCAGTGGGTCGATGACCATGTCCATGCCATAGGATTCGCCCAACGCAGGCACCGCGCCGCGTTCGCAATCCTGGAACAGATGCGCCAGGGTGCTTTCCCGGGTGATCTGCCATTCGCCACTGCCGCGTACTTTGCTCAAGTCCAGGTGACGGCTCGCTGGCAGCACAGCCATCAGGAAATGACCGTGGTGGTCGTCGAGGATCACCGATTTGGCCACCCGTTCGGCAGGAATACCCGCGACCCGCGCCGTTTCAAGGCTGCTGGCCGAGTGCGGATGGGTGACGATGTCAAATTCGCAGTGAGCCTTATTGAGGCTGTCCTGCACAGTTCTTGCCATACGCATGATGCACCTCGGAGTCCGCAATAACGTTTCGCGGACAATGGTTAAACCTTTTCTCTCCACTAAAAGTCTAGGCCCGCTGGCGCAATCGCGCGGGAAATCTGCCCGCCGGAACAACGTCAACAACTGATCAAAATTCGTACAATTCAGAGCTCAGCTAGACTGTATAAAGAACCATCAATGACTCTCCCGGAGGGTCACGTGAACACTCGTTGTTGTGCAGTTGCGCTGCTGTTGGCCTTGAGCGGATCGGTATTCGCGGAGGACACCGTCGTCTTGCTGGTGCCCAACCCCATCGGGATCTGGCTGATCACGTTCGGCATCGCGTTTCTGATCGCCGAGGCAGCCCTGCCCAATTACGGCGTGATCGGTCTGGGCGGCATTGTAATGTTCGTGATCGGTGCGGTAATTCTGACCAACACCGAGGTGCCGGTTCCGTTGATGATCGGCCTGGGCCTGATCAGTGCCCTGTTGCTGATTTTCCTGCTGATCCACGCCCTCAAAACCCGACCGCGCGAAAACGTCAGTGGCGATGCAGGACTGGTTGGCAGCGTGACCCCGGTGATGTCGCTGACCGGCAATGCCTACAACGGTTGGGTGCACCTGCAAGGAGAAAAGTGGCAAGTGCTCAGCGCCACGCCGCTGCAACCCGGGCAAAGGGTCCGGGTGGTGGCACGCAAGGGATTATTGCTGGAAGTGGCCGCGGCTGACGCGGCGCCGGGTGGAGAATAACCATGGGCCTGCAACTGGGTTTTGCCGCGCTGCTGTTACTGGTGATTGCATTGGCGGGGTCGACCTTCCGCATCCTGCGCGAATACGAGCGCGGGGTAGTGTTCCAGCTCGGGCGCTTCTGGCAGGTCAAAGGCCCTGGTTTGATCCTGCTGATTCCGGTGGTGCAGCAAATGGTTCGCGTCGACTTGCGTACCGTGGTCCTCGACGTGCCGCCACAAGACGTGATCACCCGCGACAACGTCTCGGTCAAGGTCAACGCGGTGCTGTATTTCCGTGTACTCGATCCGCAGAAAGCGATTATTCAGGTCGAAGACTTTCTCATGGCCACCAGCCAATTGGCTCAAACCACGTTGCGGGCGGTGCTCGGTAAACACGAACTTGATGAACTGCTCGCCGAACGTGAGCGGTTGAACATCGACATCCAGCAAGTGCTCGACGCCCAGACCGACGCCTGGGGCATCAAGGTCGCCAACGTCGAGATCAAGCACGTAGACCTCAACGAATCGATGGTCCGCGCCATCGCCAGACAGGCCGAAGCCGAGCGGGAACGCCGGGCCAAAGTCATCCACGCCGAGGGTGAATTGCAGGCCTCGGAAAAACTCATGCAGGCCGCTGAAATGCTCGGGCGCCAGCCTGGGGCCATGCAGTTGCGGTATATGCAGACGTTGAGTTCGATTGCCGGGGACAAGACGTCGACGATCGTCTTTCCGCTGCCGATCGAGTTGCTCAAGGGGATGGCGGATTTGTCGTCCAAAGAGTGACCTTCACCACAGACACCAACGTCCGGTAGCCCCGTCGGAGATTTCCTTCAAGTTGTAGCGGTGTTGGTGAACTTGTTACGGCCCAAACCCAGGTCTAGTCTGGCCTTGTCACTGAAAAAACGGTGACACGGACGTGCAAGTCCGACGAAACTGTTTAGGGCGCAATTGCCATGGCTCATTGCTTTATGGCGGCTGCGCGCAGGAGATCCTCGGATCTGCTGGGTGTCCTAAACAGTCCCGGTCTTGCACACCTGCGCACGGCTGCCACCTAATTCGCGTGCAAACGAACGGTGACGGCTCCCACTTACTGTTTAGGGTATTTCATATGATCAAGGTAACTCCGAATCCTCCAGAGCACTCTGGAACCGATTCCCAAGAAGCTCTCGAAGCCGAAAAACTCAAAGAAGCCGCAGACCGCGCCTTCGCCCACTACTTCCCCCCGACCACCGAAAAACCGCCCAAGCACCGCAAAGGCAACCTCTTCACCGTCGCCCCCGATGTCAACACCGAAACCCTTCTGGCCAACGCCTCCGAAGACCTGCTGTCCATCAGCGCCATCGCTGCCAATCTGGCGGACGATGTGGACGGGACACGGCGCTCCGTAGCCCTGGCGCTCAGCCGCATGGCCGATGGCGTGCAGTTGCTCGTAGAGCGAGCGCTGGATCATTGGGAGGAGTCGGAGATCATGCAGGCTCGGGTCAAGGTTTAGCCGGGTAGGTTTGTGGTGAGTTGACCACCTATATCGCGAGCAAGCTCGCTCCCACAGGGGTTATGTGATCGACACACATCCAATGTGGGAGCGAGCTTGCTCGCGATGAGGCCATCAGCCCCGCAGAGAACTACCGCTCGTGCAACGCCTCGGCCCGCGCCCGAATAATCGGCTTAAGCAGATAGCTCAGCACAGTCTTCTTACCCGTGATGATATCCACCGAAGCCACCATCCCCGGGATGATCAGCAACGGCTTTTCATCCGTCCCCAGGTGGCTGCGATCAGTGCGCAGCTTGATGATGTAGTAAGTGGTTTTCTTGTCTTCGTCGGTAATGGTGTCGGCACCGATCTGTTCAAGCTTGGCCTTCAGCCCACCATAAACGGTGTAGTCATACGCCGTGAACTTCACTGTCGCCTCTTGCCCCGGACGCAGAAACGCAATGTCTTGCGGGCGAATTTTCGCTTCCACCAGCAAGGTGTCATCCAGCGGTACGATTTCTACCAGGTCGCTACCCGGCTGGATTACGCCGCCAATGGTGTTCACCAGCAACTTGTTGACGATGCCACGCACCGGCGATGTCACCAGCGTCCGGCTGACCCGGTCTTCCAGCGCCTTGCCGGTGGCCTGGGCCTTGTTCAGATCAGTGCGTGCCTCATTGAGTTGAGTCAGTGCTTCGCTGCGGAATTTGCCGCGAGTCTCGTCGATCTTGCGCTGCACTTCCTTGATCGCCGACTGGGCGCGAGGAATGGCCAGGGTGGTCGCGTCCAGTTGCCCGCGGGTTTCAACCTCGGCACGCTTGAGTCGCAGCACTTCAACCGGCGATACCGCGCCTTGGGCCACCAACGGCTCGGACATGTCGATTTCCTGACGCTGCAACGCGAGGCCGTTACGGTACTGCGACTGCTTGGAGGTGAACTCGCGCAGCTCTTGCTGACGCTGGATCAACTGCTCCGCCAAACCACCAATCTCATCGTGCAGTTGCTGACGGCGACTGATGTACAGCGACTCCTCGCTGGCCGCCTGACCAGGTACAGCCTTCAGCACGTCAGCGGGGAAGTTCAGCGGACGGTCATCGACTTCCGCGCTCAAGCGCTCTACTCGCAGCAGCATCGACAGCCGATCGGCTTCGGTTTCGCCGACGTTGGAGGCGAATCGCGTGTCGTCCAGGCGAATCAGCGGTGCGCCGGCCTCGACGATCTGCCCTTCGGTCACGAACAACTCAGAGACGATGCCGCCCTCAAGGTTCTGGATTTTCTGGATCTTGGACGACGGAATGGCTTTGCCGTCGCCCTTGGTGACTTCGTCGATCACGGCGAAGTTGGCCCAAAGCATCAGGAACACGAAGAAGCCGATGATCGCCCAGATGGTCAGCCGCACCACACGTGGGGCATCTTCGATCAGCGCTTTGTTGACCTCGGGAAGTGGCTGGCCATGCAGCGAATCGGAGCCTTTGAAATAACGGCCGATCGAATTCTTGAAACCCGACTTAAGCAACACTGATCTGCCCCTTCTTCAACGCTTCCATCACGGCGGCTTTCGGGCCGTCGGCGAGAATCTGCCCGCGGTCGATGACGATCAGACGATCCACCAGCGACAACAGCGAAGCCCGGTGCGTCACCAGCACCACGGTCTTGTTTTCAACCACCGCCGCGAGGCGTTGCTTGAGGCGTTCTTCGCCGGTGTTGTCCATGGCGCTGGTCGGTTCGTCGAGCAGCAGGATCGGCGGGTTGAGCAGCAACGCACGGGCCAGGGCAACGTTCTGGCGCTGACCGCCAGACAGGTTCTGCCCACGCTCGCCGACTTGCAGCTCATAACCTTGCGGGTGCAGACGGGCGAATTCGTGGACGCCGGCCAGTTCGGCAGCTTGCAGCACCATTTCGTCTTCAACATAGTGCGCACCCGACACCAGGTTGTCGCGCAGGGTCCCGGCAAGCAATTGGATGTCCTGAGCCACGTAGCCGATGTTGTGGCGCAATTCGCTGACGTCGATCTGACGGATATCGACGCCATCCACCAACAGGGCGCCGTCGTCCGGCTGGTAGAGGCCTACGAGCAGTTTGGCCAGGGAGCTTTTACCCGAGCCGCTGCGCCCGATGATGCCGATCTTCTCGCCAGGTTTGATGATCAGGTTGATGTTCTTCAGCGCCGCGTTCTGTTGGTTCGGGTAGGTGAAGTTCATCTGCCGGCATTCGATGGCGCCTTGCAGCACCTTGCGGCTCAGTGGGCGTTCCTCGAAGTTGCGCTCTTGCGGCAGCTCCATCATTTGATCGACCGAAGTCATGGTTACCCGCGCTTGCTGGTAACGCGTCAGCAGGCCAGACAGTGAGGCCAGCGGGCTGAGCGCACGGCCGCTGAGCATGTAGCAGGCGATCAAACCGCCCATGCTCAGGTGACCGTCGATGATCTGGTACACGCCGAAGACGATCATGATCACCCCCGCCAGTTGCTGGATCAGCAAGGTGATGTTCATCGCCAGACCGGAGAGCATTTTCACTCGCAACTCGAGGCGGCTGAGGGTGCCGATGGTCTGCTCCCACTGATATTGGCGCTCGCTTTCGGCGTTGTTGACCTTCACTGCATCGAGGCCGGCGAGGGTTTCGATCAGGCTCGACTGACGCTCGGCGCCCAGGGCCATGGTTCGCTCCATGGTCGCCACCAGCGGCTTCTGCAAGGCATAGCCGATGAGCAGGGCAATCGGGAACGCCAGCACCGGAATCCACACCAGATGCCCGCCGAGAATCGCGATGACCATGAAGATCAGCAGCGTAAACGGCAGGTCGATCAGGCTGGTGAGGGTCAGCGAAGCCAGGAAATCGCGCAGGCTCTGAAACTCATGGATGTTCTGGGCAAAGCTGCCGACCCGCGCCGGGCGGTACTTCATGGCCATGCCGACGATGCGCTCGAACAACGTGGCCGAGATGATCAGGTCGGTTTTCTTCCCGGCCAGGTCCAGGCAGAGGCTGCGCAAGCTCTTGAGGATCAGGTCGAACAGGTAAGCCCCGGTGATGCCGATGGCCAACACCCACAGGGTCGATTCGGCCTGGTTCGGCACGACGCGGTCGTAGACGTTCATCACGAACAGCGGCGCGGCCATGGCAATGATGTTGATCAGGAAACTGGCGGCGATGGCGTCGGCGTACAGCCAGCGCGACCGCTTGAGGGTGTCGCGGAACCACGAGCGTGCGCGCGGGATCAGCGTGCCGTGATTGACGTCGAATTTGTGCTGGGGTTGAGCGAAGAACACTTTGCCGATGTAGTCATCGGCCAGCAGCTCGCGGCTGACAACGCTTTCGCCGCCATCGCTTTCGCTGAGCAGCAGGCGCGCCTGGTCGTCACCGTGCCAGCCGAGCAGGACGGCACTGCGACCATCCTTGAGCAGCAACAGCGCCGGCATGGCAATCGCCGGGATCTGCTCCAGTTTGCGGACCAGCACCCGCCCTTGCAGGCCGGCGCGGGCTGCCGCGCGGGGCAGCAATTCAACGCTCAGCCGCTGCTTGGGCAACGGCAGGCCGGTGGTCAACATCGCGGCGCTGGCCGGTTTCTGATGCAAGGTGCAAAGAGCCAGCAAGCCGTCCAGTAGCGGATCGTCGTGCAGCGCGCGTGGATCATGAATGAGTTGAACTCGACTGACTTCTGATTCCACGCTCGGCACACTCTTGGCTAACAATTGAACAATGAAGGTTCTGCTCAATTCATACCGGGCAGTTGAACCTTGGGCTTCACGTCGTTTTGCACGACGGATGCCAACGGTGCGACCACTCCCTGGCTCTTGAGCAACTCGCCCATGGTCGCCTTGATTCGGTACTGAGTAAATAACTGAATGTTCTTGATCTCCGCCAGGCGACGAGAAGCCGAGAACAGCTCGTTTTCACTGTCGAGCAGGTCGAGCAAGGTGCGCTCGCCGAGACCGAACTGCTTTTGATAGGCGGTGCGCACGCGGGTGCTGTGATCGACATATTGCTGAGCGATCGGCACTTGGGCATTGGCGTTGTTCAATGCATTCCAGGCCAGGCCCAGCTCTTCGTTCAACACGCGCAAGGCGTTGTTGCGAATATCCAGTGCCTGGTTGGACTGGTAGGACTTGGATTCCAGATCAGCCTTGTTGCTGCCACCGGCATACAGATTGAAGCGCATGCGCAACATGGCCTGCCATTCATTGCTGTGACCGTTCTGGCCGTCGAGATCGTTGTCGGCAGAACGACCCAATTCGGCATCGAAGCGCGGGTAGAAGCTCGACTTGGCGGCTGCGTACTGTTTCTCGGCAGCGACGATGTCGGATTCGGCGGAACGCAGGATCGGGCTGTTCTCCAGCATCTGCGCCCGGGCTTCATTCAGGTTGGCGGGCAACAGCGCCATGAAATCGGAAGGACGCTCCAGCTGATCGGGCATCTGGCCGACGGCGCTGAGGAAGTTGGTCTCGGCGTCCGCCAGGTTGGTCTGCTCGGTGATCAGGTTGTTGCGGGCCTGGGCCATACGCGCTTCGGCCTGATCGAGGTCGGCGCCGCTGCCCACGCCACGCTGGGTGCGCAACTTGATCTGGTCGAAAATCCGTTCGTGGCTCTTCAGGTTCTCGGTTGCCAGGCGTACGAATTCGCGGCGGGTCAGTACATCGAGATACACCTGAGCGACGGTGAGCGCGGTGCGTTCGGACGTGCCCAGCAAGGAGTAAGCGCGGGAGTTAACGGTGGCTTGTTGACGCCCCACTTCACTCGACGTCGCAAAACCGTCAAACACCATTTGTGACAACCGCACGCTCGACTCGCTGCGGTTCAGGGTTTCCCAGTGATTGTTGTTGCCGGCGGCACGCGTGGTGACGCTGTCAGTGCCTTCGCGCCCATAGCCGCCCAGCAGATCGACCCGTGGGAGGTATCCACCTTTTGCTGCCTTTAACTGATAATCCGCGGCCAAACGACTGTTAACGCCTGCCTGGATTTCCGGATGGACATCCAGTGCCTGTTGCATGGCCTCCGGAAGGGACTGCGCCTGAACAAAACTGGCGGCAAGGGCGAAGGGTAAAGCCTTGAGCAGGTGCAAACGCATGGTTGGAGTTTCCAGGAATTACTTGTCTTGAATCACTGCAGAATGTGCCGCTGCATCGGATGATGACAACCGGAATGACCGTATGTCGGAAAGTTGCATTTTGGAACTGCGTCACACTCTCTGGCACGGGCCAGCGCTTAAATATCAATGTGACATTACAGGGGCGAGTGTTTAGGATGGCGTGCGCAAGGTCAATAGTTTGGCATAAAGTTTATAACGAAAAAATATAGCCAATTTGTTGACGAATAACTGCGTCAAAGTTGTGCCTCTAATAGCTTGAAAGAACGTCCAGACTGTTTGGCAAACACGCCGCCAGGATCATGGAAGTCAACTGAATGTGACACCCGGAGAGTCTTCAATGAGCAGTGTTGTGGCCATCGTCAAAAGCATTGTCGGTCAGGTTTTCGCGGTGTCCCCAGAGGGCGTCCGCCGCATACTCGTTGAAGGCGACCGGTTGTTTGTCGGCGATCAGGTAGACACCGGCGCGGCGGGCGCCGTTACGCTTGAACTGGCTGATGGCCGGACCCTGGACCTGGGCCGCGACACTCAGTGGAGCGGCAGCGATCCGGATTCCAGCACTGACCTTGCACAAGCCACTGCACAAGCCGCGCCATCAGTTGAAGAGCTGCAGCAAGCCATCGTTGCCGGTGCCGACCCGACCACCGATCTTGAAGCCACCGCGGCCGGCCCAACGGCTGCCGGCACAGGCGGCGCGGCAGGTAGCGGTCACAGCTTCGTGATGCTGGATGCAACCGCTGGCCGGGTCGATCCGACCATTGGTTTCCCGACTGCGGGCATCGGCACCGCAGCGTTGGCTGCACAGAACACCATCGGTGGCCAGACTGCGGATACCAGCGCCAACGTGCAGCGCGAGTCGACCCTGACCTTGAGCGCCACGCCGGCCATCACTGAGGCCGGTGGCGTGCTGGTTTACACCGCGACGCTGAGCCAGGCTCCGCTGACCGACCTGACCATCACCCTGTCCAACGGCTCAGTGATCGTGATCCAGGCTGGCCAGTTGATCGGTACCGTCAACGTCCCGCTCGCGCCGAACGACACTGTCTATAGCGACCCGACTCAAATCAACGTGTCCGTCACCGGCACCACAGGTGGTAGCGGCATCATCGTCACCCCGCCGACAACCCCGGCCGTGACCCAGGTCACTGACACCGTCGATACCACCACGGTCGCCTTGACTGCCGGCGCCAACGTTACCGAAGGCGGCCAGATCACCTACACCGCGACATTGACCAACCCGGCCCAGACGCCGGTCACCATCACGTTGTCCAACGGCTCGATCATCACCATCGACGCCGGTAACACGACCGGCAGCGTGAACGTGCCGACACCGGCCAACGATGTCTATAACAACGGCAGCACGGTCACCACCACCATTACCGGTGCCACCGGCGGCAACTTTGAAAACCTGGCGCCAAACCCGACCCCGGCCGTGACCACCATTACCGACTCGCCGGACGCCACCACCGTCACGCTGACAGCGGGTTCGACGGTCACCGAAGGCGGCCAGATCACTTACACCGCCACCCTGACCAACCCGGCTCAAACACCGGTCACTGTCACCCTGTCCAACGGCTCGACCATCACCATCGAAGCCGGTAAAACCACTGGCACCGTGAACGTCGATACCCCGGCCAATGACGTTTATCAGAACGGCAGCACCGTTAGCACCACGATTACTGGCGCCACCGGCGGCAATTTCGAGAACCTGGTGTCGAGCACCGCGCCAGCAGTCACCACCATTACCGACTCGGCCGACAACACCGGCCTGAGCCTCACCGCCACGGGCACCGTCGTCGAAGGCGGTCAGATCACCTATACCGCCACCCTGACCAACCCGGCGGGCACGCCGATGACTGTGACCTTGAGCAATGGCTCGGTCATCACCATCGAAGCGGGAAAGACCACCGGCAGTGTGAGCGTCGATACCGCAGCCAATGACGTCTACAACAATGGCAGCACCGTCAGCACCACCATCACCGAAACCACCGGCGGCAATTTCGAGCAGTTGACCCCGAGCATCGAGCCGGCGCAGACCACGATCACCGATTCGAAAGACAACACTGGCCTGAGCCTTACCGCCACCGGTACTGTCGTCGAAGGCGGCCAGATCACCTACACCGCGACACTGACCAACCCGGCCGGCACGCCAGTCACCGTGACCCTTTCGAACGGCGCGGTCATCACCATTGCCGCCGACGCGACTACTGGCAGCGTGACCGTCGACACCGCAGCCAATGACGTCTACAACAATGGCAGCACTGTCAGCACCACCATCACCGGAACCACCGGCGGTAATTTCGAGCAGCTCACCCCGAGCACCGAGCCAGCGCTGACCACCATTACCGACTCCAAGGATGAGACTGGCTTGAGCCTGTCGGCGTCCACCGAAGTGGCCGAGGGCGGTCAGATTGTATACACCGCAACCCTGACCAATCCGGCCGGCACGCCAGTCACCGTGACTCTTTCGAACGGCGCGGTCATCACCATTGCCGCCGACGCGACTACTGGCAGCGTGAGCGTCCCGGCACCGGCCGATGACGTCTACAAGGACGCAGGCAAGGTCGAAGCGACCATCAAGGACGCCAGCGGCGGCAACTTTGAGAACCTGGTCACCAACCCGGCGGCTGCGGTCACGGAAGTGACTGATACGATCAATACGTCGACAGTCAGTCTGACGGCCAACGACACTGTGGCCGAGGGCGGCACCGTGGTTTACACCGCGTCCGTGTCAGCTGAAGTCACCGGTTCTCCGGTTGTGGTGACCCTGTCCAACGGCCAGACCATCACCATTCCGGTTGGCGCCAGCAGCGCCAGCGTGAACTTCACCGCGCCAAACGATGCACTTGCCGGTGGCGGCTCGCTGAGCGTCAAAATCAACGACGCCAAGGGCGGCAATTACGAGAAGCTGGAAGTCGACGGCAAGCCTGCGAATACCGCGGTGACGGACTCTGCCGACACCACGACTGTTAGCCTCAGCGCGACTGAGTCGGTTGCTGAAGGTGGTTCGATCGTTTACACCGCGAACCTGACCCACGCGGCCGGTACTCCGGTTACCGTGACCCTTTCGAACGGCGCGGTGATCACCATCGCCGCCAACGCTACCAGTGGCTCCGTCACCGTCGAGGCGCCGAAAGACGACGTCTACAAAGACGCCGGTAAAGTCGAAGCAACCATCAAAGATGCCAGCGGCGGCAACTTCGAAAACCTGGTCACCAACCCGGCGGCTGCGGTCACGGAAGTGACTGATACGATCAATACGTCGACAGTCAGTCTGACGGCCAACGACACTGTGGCCGAGGGCGGCACCGTGGTTTACACCGCGTCCGTGTCTGCTGAAGTCACCGGTTCGCCGGTGGTGGTGACCTTGTCCAACGGCCAGACCATCACCATTCCGGTCGGTTCGAGCAGCGCCAGCGTGAACTTTGTTGCGCCGAACGATGCACTGGCCGGTGGCGGTTCGCTGAGCGTCAAAATCGACGACGCCAAGGGCGGCAACTTCGAAAAGCTGGAAGTCGACGGCAAGCCTGCGGACACCTCGGTTACTGATAAGGCTGACACCACAACGATCAGCCTCAGCGCGACCGACTCGGTTGCCGAAGGTGGTTCGATCGTTTACACCGCGAACCTGACCCATGCGGCCGGCACGCCCGTGACCGTGACGTTGAGCAACGGTGCGGTGATCACCATCGCGGCCGACGCTACCAGCGGTTCCGTCACCGTCGCCGCGCCGAAAGACGATGCCTACATCGACGCCGGCAAAGTCAGCGCCACGATCACCACCGCTACTGGCGGCAACTTCGAAAACCTGGTCAAAAGCCCGGCTGCAGCCGTCACCACCGTCACCGACACCCTCGACACCTCGACCGTCACCCTGACCGCCAGCAGCAGTGTGGCCGAGGGCGGCACCGTGGTTTACACCGTCTCGGTCGGCGCACCGGTCACCGGTTCGCCGGTGGTGGTGACCTTGTCCAACGGCCAGACCATCACCATTGGCATTGGCCAAAGCAGCGGCACGGTCAATGCCGTGGTCTCCAACGATGTGCTCAGCGGCCACGCGCCGTTGACCAACTCGATCACCAAAGTCAGCGGCGGCAACTACGAAAACCTGATCGCCGATAAAACCCCGGTCAGTACCAGCGTGACCGACACCGTCGACACCACCACCCTGTCGCTGAGCGCCACTGGCAACGTCAAAGAAGGCGGCCAGATCACCTACACCGCCACCCTGACCCATGCGGCCGGCACCCCAGTGACCGTGACGTTGAGCAACGGCGCGACCATCACCATCGATGCCGGTAAAACCACCGGCACGGTGAAAGTCGACGCGCCGAAAGACGACGTCTACAAGGACGCCGGCAAACTGGAAGTCACCATCAAGGACGCCGCTGGCGGCAACTTTGAAAACCTGGTCACCAGCCCGACCCCGGCCGTGACCAATGTGGCGGACACCACCAACACCACACACCTGACCCTCAGCGCTGAAAAATCGGTACTCGAAGGTTCGCACATCACCTACACCGCGACCCTCACCAACGCCGCGCAAACGCCGGTGACCGTCAAGCTGAGCAACGGCGAGACCATCACCATCGACGCCGGCAAAACCAGCGGCTCGGTCACCATCGCGGCGCCAAGCGACGACGTCTACAAGGATGCCGGCAAGCTCACCGTGACGATGACGGATGCCAGCGGCGGCAACTTTGAAAAGCTCGACATCAGCAAAGCGTCAGTGACTACCACCGTCAAAGACACGGTCGACACCACGTCCCTGTCGCTGTCGGCCAGCCATACCGTCAGCGAAGGTGGCCAGATCACCTACACCGCCACCTTGAGCAACCCGACAGACACGGCCATGACCGTGAAGTTGAGCAACGGCGCCGTGATCAACATCGCCGCCGGCGCCACCACCGGTTCGGTCAACTTCGCTGCACCGGCCAACACCCCGTACATCGACGGCGGCAAAGTCCAGGCTACGATTGCCAGCCAGAGCGGCGGCAACTTCGAAAAAGTCGTCACCGACCATTCGCCGGCGGTTACCACCGTCACCGATTCGGCAGACACCACCGGCCTGAGCCTGAGCGCCACCGGTTCGGTCGCCGAGGGCGGTTCGATCGTCTACACCGCGACCCTGACCAATGCCGCTGGCACCGCGATGACCGTGACGTTGAACAACGGCGCGGTGATCCACATCGCCAAAGGCGCCACCACCGGCTCGGTGAATTTCGCCGCGCCGAAGGATGACGTCTACAAAGACGCCGGCAAAGTCGAAGCCAGCATCACCAAGACTGCCGGCGGCAACTTCGAGAACCTGGTGGCCGACAAGACGCCAGCGGTTACCGACGTGACCGACACCCTCAATACGTCGACAGTCAGTCTGACGGCCAACAGCACTGTGGCTGAAGGCGGCACCGTGGTGTACACCGCTTCGGTCAACGCGCCAGTGACCGGTTCGCCGGTTGTCGTGACCTTGTCCAACGGCCAGAGCATTACCATTCCGGTCGGCGCCAGTAGCGCCAGCGTGAAATTCACCGCACCGAATGACGCACTGGCCGGCGGCGGTTCGCTAAGCGTGAAAATCGACGGCACCACCGGTGGCAATTACGAAAACCTGGTGGCGAATCAAACCCCGGCAGTCACGTCGGTAACCGACGTCAAAGACACCACCACCCTGAGCCTGAGCGCTACGGATTCGGTGGCGGAAGGCGGTTCGATTGTCTACACCGCGACGCTGACTCACGCTGCCGGCACGCCAGTGACCGTGAACCTGTCGAACGGCGCCGTGATCACCATCGCCGCCAACGCTACCAGCGGTTCCGTGACCGTCAAGGCACCTGCCGATGACGTCTACAAAGACGCCGGCAAAGTTGAAGCGACCATCAAGGATGCCAGCGGCGGCAACTTCGAAAACCTGGTCACCAGCCCCGCAGCTGCGGTCACCGAGGTGACTGACACGATCAATACGTCGACGGTCAGTCTGACGGCAAACGGTACTGTGGCTGAAGGCGGGACCGTGGTTTACACCGCGTCCGTGTCTGCTGAAGTCACCGGTTCGCCCGTGGTTGTGACCCTTTCCAACGGCCAGACCATTACCATTCCGGTTGGCGCCAGCAGCGCCAGCGTGAACTTCATCGCGCCGAACGATGCACTGGCCGGTGGCGGTTCGCTGAGCGTCAAGATCGACGACGCCAAGGGCGGCAATTACGAGAAGCTGGAAGTTAACGGCAAGCCGGCGGACACCTCGATTACCGATACGGCTGACACCACCACCGTTAGCCTGACCGCTACAGATTCCGTGGCGGAAGGTGGCTCGATCGTTTACACCGCGAACCTGACCCACGCTGCCGGCACGCCGGTGACCGTGAACCTGTCGAACGGCGCCGTGATCACCATAGCCGCCAACGCTACCAGCGGCTCCGTGACCGTCAAGGCACCTGCCGATGACGTCTACAAAGATGCCGGCAAAATCGAAGCGACCATCAAGGACGCCAGCGGCGGCAACTTCGAGAACCTGGTCACCAGCCCCGCAGCTGCGGTCACCGAGGTGACTGACACGATCGATACGTCGACCGTCAGCCTGACCGCCAACGGCACTGTGGCCGAAGGCGGCACTGTGGTTTACACCGCGTCCGTCACCGCGCCGGTGACTGATTCGCCCGTTGTAGTGACCCTCTCGAACGGTCAGACCATCACCATTCCGGTTGGCGCCAGCAGTGCCAGCGTTAACTTCACCGCGCCGAACGATGCCCTCGCCGGTGGTGGCTCGCTGAGCGTCAAGATTGATGATGCCAAGGGTGGTAACTACGAGAAGCTGGAAGTCGGCAGCAAGCCGGCGAACACCTCGATTACCGATACGACTGACACCACGACGGTTAGCCTCAGCGCGACTGAGTCGGTGGCTGAAGGCGGCTCCATCGTTTACACCGCGAACCTGACCCACGCTGCCGGCACGCCAGTGACCGTCACCCTGAGCAACGGCGCAGTCATCACCATCGCCGCCAACGCTACCAGCGGCTCCGTCACCGTCGATGCCCCGAAAGACGACGTCTATAAAGACGCCGGTAAAGTCGAAGCGACCATCAAAGGCGCCAGCGGCGGCAACTTCGAAAACCTGGTCACCAGCCCGGCGGCGGCGGTCACCGAAGTGACTGACACCCTCAATACGTCGACGATCAGCCTGAAGGCAACGCCCACCGCAGCCGAAGGCGGCAACGTGGTGTACACCGCTTCCGTGACCTCGAAGGTCACCGGCAAGGACGTGGTTGTCACCCTGGCCAACGGTGAAAAAATCACCATCCCGGTCGGTGAAAGCACGGCTTCGATCACCGTTAAAGCCCCGAACGACGCCCTGGTCGGCCACGAGCCACTGACCAATGCCATCAAGGATGTGACCGGCGGCAACTACGAGAATCTGGTCGCCGACAAGACCCCGACCTCGACCGCCATCAGCGACACCCTGGACACCACCAAAGTGACCATGACCGCCAGCGATCAGGTGCTTGAAGGCGGCAACATCACCTACACCGCCAACCTGACGAATGCCGCTGGCAGCGACATGACGGTCAAGTTGAGCAACGGCGAAAGCATCGTGATCAAGGCCGGCGACAAGTCGGGCTCCATTACCGTTCCTGCACCGGCCGATGACGTCTACAAGGACGGCAGCAAAATCACCGTCCGCATCGACAGCACCAGCGGCGGCGACTTCGAGAAGCTCGACGTCAACAAAACCGCGCACACCACCACCGTCAAAGATACGATCGACGCCACCACGCTGAAACTCAGCGCAGACGTGGGCACCGTCGGCGAAGGTGGTCAGATCAACTACACCGCGACCCTGAACCACCCAGCGGACACGGCGATGACCGTGACCCTGAGCAACGGTCTGGTGATCAACATCAAGGCCGGCGAGTCCAGCGGCTCTGCGTCTTTCACCGTACCGAACAACGTCTACACCGGCGCAGCGGACATCCTTGCCTCGATCAAGGAAACCACCGGCGGCAACTTCGAACAACTCGACACCGATCGCTCGGCCATCGTCACCAAAGTCACCGACACTGCTGACACTACCAGCCTGACCTTGAGCGCTAGCGGCTCGGTGCAGGAAGGTGGCCAGATCGTCTACACCGCGACCCTGTCCCAGGCCGCCGGCAGCAACATGACCGTGAAGCTGAGCAACGGCGCGACCATCACCATCCTCAAGGATGCGGTGTCCGGCCATGTCAGCGTGGCCGCACCGAAAGACGACGTCTACAAAGACGCGGGCAAAATTGAAGCGACTATCAAGGAGGCCAGCGGCGGCAACTTCGAAAACCTGGTGACCAGCCCCGCGGCCGCGGTTACCGATGTCACCGACACCATCAACACCTCGACGGTCAGTCTGACGGCCAACAGCACTGTGGCTGAAGGCGGCACCGTGGTTTACACCGCGTCCGTTACCGCGCCAGTGACCGGTTCGCCGGTGGTCGTGACCCTGTCCAACGGCCAGACCATCACCATCCCGGTCGGATCGAGCAGCGCCAGCGTGAACTTCATCGCGCCGAACGATGCCTTGGCTGGCGGTGGTTCGCTGAGCGTCAAGATTGATGATGCGAAGGGCGGTAACTACGAGAAGCTGGAAGTTAACGGCAAGTCGGCGGACACCTCGATTACCGATACGGCTGACACCACGACGGTTAGCCTCAGCGCGACTGAGTCGGTCGCTGAAGGTGGTTCGATCGTCTACACCGCGAACCTGACGCACGCTGCCGGCACTCCGGTGACCGTGACATTGAGCAACGGTGCGGTGATCACCATCGCCGCCAACGCCACCAGCGGTTCCGTGACCGTCAAGGCGCCTGCCGATGATGTCTACAAAGACGCCGGTAAAGTTGAAGCGACCATCAAGGATGCCAGCGGTGGCAACTTCGAAAACCTGGTGACCAGCCCCGCGGCTGCGGTTACCGATGTCACCGACACCATCAACACCTCGACGGTCAGCCTGACGGCCAACGGCACGGTGGCCGAAGGTGGGACTGTGGTTTACACCGCATCCGTCACCGCGCCAGTGACCGATTCGCCAGTTGTTGTGACCTTGTCCAACGGCCAGACCATCACCATTCCGGTCGGTTCGAGCAGCGCCAGCGTGAACTTCATCGCGCCGAACGACGCCTTGGCTGGCGGCGGCTCCTTGAGCGTCAAGATTGATGATGCCAAAGGCGGCAACTTCGAAAAGCTGGAAGTCAACGGCAAACCGGCGGACACCGCTGTCAGCGATACCGTGGACACCACCAAAGTGACCATGACCGCCAGCGACTACGTGGTCGAGGGCGGTACGATCACTTATACCGTCAACCTCAGCAACGCCGCCGGCACTAACATGACGGTCAAGCTGAGCAATGGCGAGAGCGTGGTCATCAAGGCCGGCGACAAGTCGGGCTCCATCACCATCCCGGCACCGGCCGATGACGTCTACAAGGACGGCAGCAAGATCACCGTTGGCATCGCCAGCACCGACGGCGGCAACTTCGAGAAGCTCGACGTCAGCAAGACCACCCACACCACCACCGTCAATGACACCACCGACACCACCACGCTGAAGCTCAGTGCCGATGTGAGCACCGTCGGCGAAGGTGACCAGATCGTCTACACCGCCACGCTTAGCCACCCGGCCGACACGGCGATGACCGTGACGTTGAACAACGGCCTGGTGATCAACATCAAGGCCGGCGAGTCCAGCGGTTCGGCGCCGTACACCGTGCTAAATGACATCTACACCGGCGCGACGCCCGTCAGTGCAGCGATCGCGGACAGCACTGGCGGCAACTTCGAAAAACTGGATACCGATCGCTCGGCCGTCGTGACCAAAGTGACGGACACCGCTGACACCACGACTATCAGCCTCAGCGCGACTGAGTCGGTGGCTGAAGGTGGTTCGATCGTTTACACCGCGAACCTGACTAACGCTGCCGGCACTCCGGTCACCGTGACATTGAGCAACGGCGCGGTGATCACCATCGCGGCCAACGCTACCAGCGGTTCCGTGACCGTCAAGGCGCCTGCCGATGACGTGTACAAAGACGCCGGCAAAGTCGAAGCGACCATCAAGGACGCCACCGGCGGCAATTTCGAGAACCTGGTCACCAACCCGGCAGCGGCGGTCACGGAAGTGACTGACACGATCAATACGTCGACAGTCAGTCTGACGGCCAACGGCACGGTGGCCGAAGGCGGCACCGTGGTTTACACCGCATCCGTCACCGCGCCAGTGACCGGTTCGCCGGTTGTGGTGACCCTATCCAACGGACAGAGCATCACCATTCCGGTTGGATCGAGCAGCGGTAGCGTGAACTTCATCGCGCCGAACGATGCCTTGGCTGGCGGTGGTTCGCTGAGCGTCAAGATTGATGATGCGAAGGGCGGTAACTACGAGAAGCTGGAAGTTAACGGCAAGCCTGCGGATACCTCAATTACCGATACGGCTGACACCACGACGGTTAGCCTCGGCGCGACTGAGTCGGTCGCTGAAGGTGGGTCGATCGTTTACACCGCGAACCTGACCCATGCGGCCGGCACGCCAGTGACCGTCACGTTGAGCAACGGCGCCGTGATCACCATCGCGGCCAACGCTACCAGCGGTTCCGTTACCGTCGATGCGCCAAAGGACGACGTCTACATCGACGCCGGCAAAGTCAGCGCAACGATCACCACCGCCACCGGCGGCAACTTCGAAAACCTGGTCCCGAGTACTGTCCCGGCAGTGACCGAGGTGACTGACACCCTCAACACCTCGACAGTCAGTCTGACCGCCAACGGCACTGTGGCCGAAGGCGGCACCGTGGTTTACACCGCGTCCGTGTCTGCTGAAGTCACCGGTTCGCCGGTGGTGGTGACCTTGTCCAACGGCCAGACCATCACCATTCCGGTCGGTTCGAGCAGTGCCAGTGTGAACTTCACCGCGCCGAACGATGCCCTCGCGGGTGGCGGCTCCCTGAGCGTCAAGATCGACGACGCCAAGGGTGGTAACTACGAGAAGCTGGAAGTTAACGGCAAGCCTGCGGATACCTCGATTACCGATACGGCTGACACCACGACGGTTAGCCTCGGCGCGACTGAGTCGGTGGCTGAAGGTGGTTCAATCGTTTACACCGCAAGCCTGACCCACGCCGCCGGCGCTCCGGTCACTGTCACGTTGAGCAACGGCAAGGTGATCACCATCGCCGCCAACGCTACCAGCGGTTCCGTCACCGTCGATGCGCCGAAAGACGATGCTTACATCGACGCCGGCAAAGTCAGCGCCACGATCACCACCGCCACTGGCGGCAACTTCGAAAACCTGGTCCCGAGCACTGTTCCGGCAGTGACCGAAGTGACCGACACCATCGACACCTCGACTGTAACCCTGAAAGCCACTGAGTCGGCAGCTGAAGGTGGCACCGTCACTTACACCGCGACAGTCGGCGCGCCGGTAACCGGTTCGCCAGTGACTGTGTCTCTGGCCAACGGCCAAACGATCACCATCGAAGTCGGCAAAACCACGGGCACCGTAACGGCCATCGCACCCAACGACGCGTTGACCGGTCACACTCCGCTGACCAACTCGATCACCAACGTCAGCGGCGGTAACTACGAAAACCTGGTCGCCGACAAAACACCGGTCAGCACCACCGTGACCGACACAGCCGACACGACCAATCTGACTCTGAGCGCCAGCAACTCGGTCGCTGAAGGCGGCTCGATCGTCTACACCGCCACCCTGACCCACGCTGCCGGCACGCCAGTGACCGTCACGTTGAGCAACGGCAAGGTGATCACCATCGCCGCCAACGCTACCAGCGGTTCCGTCACCGTCGATGCGCCGAAAGACGATGCCTACATCGACGCCGGCAAAGTCAGCGCCACGATCACCACCGCCACTGGCGGCAATTTCGAGAACCTGGTACCAAGCACGGCTCCAGCAGAGACCAACGTCACCGACACCTTCAACAAGACCGAAGTCAGCATCACCGGCAGCACCTCGGTAACCGAAGGCCAGACCGCCAGCTACACCGTCAACCTGACTAACCCGGCGCAGACCGAAGTCACCCTGAAAATCGTCTACAGCGGCACCGCCGCCGACGGTTCGGACTTCACCGGCGTGTACACCGTGCAGATCCCGGCGGGCGGGAGCAGTGCGAGCTTCAACGTCGCGACCCTGGACGACAGGATCACCGAAGGCACTGAAAACTTCGTGGTCAAGATCGATTCGGCTACCGGTGGCAACTTCGAGAACCTGGCGATCAGTGCGTCCAACGGCAGCGTCAGCACCTCGATCATCGACAACGACGCGCCGCCGGTGCTCGACCTGGATGCCAACAACTCCAGCGGCGCCACCGGTGCCAACTACAACGTGACTTTCACCGAAGGCACGACTGGCCAGAGCGTATCGATCGGCGACACCGACCTTAAAATCACCGACCCGGACAGCACCCTGCTGACCGGCGCGACGATCGTGCTGACCAACCGTCAGGATGGCGATGCGCTGAACCTGGGCAACAGCGTCAACGGCATCACCATCAATGCCAACAGCACGAATGGCACGGTCACGCTGACCCTGTCCGGTAACGCGACACTTGCCGACTACATGCAGCAGATCAAGAACATCAGCTTCACCAACAGTAGTGAAAACCCGAGCAGCGTGCCGCGGATCATCACCGTGACCGTGACGGATGGCAGCAACTACTCCAACACCGCGACCACTACCGTCAACGTAGTCGGTGTGAACGATGCACCGACCGCCGCACCGGTTAATGTCACCGGGACCGAAGACACCCCGCTGATCCTTGGCTGGTCGACCTTCGGCGTCAGCGATGTCGATAGCGCCGCCGCCAACCTGGGCGTGAAAATCACTCAACTGCCGGGCGAAGGCAAATTGCAGTTCCTGGCCACTGACGGCAAGACCTGGACCGATGTAGCGAACAACCAGACGTTCACCAAGGCTGATATCGACGCTGGCAAGTTGCGCTTCCTGCCGGATACCAACGAGTCCGGCAGCAACGGCTACAACGCCGGCCTGGGTAACAAACTGGCGGACTACGCACAGATCCAATTCCAGCCTACTGACGGCTCGCTACTGGGCAACACCGGCACGATCAAAATCGACATCACGCCAGTGGCTGACGCGCCTTCCCTGAGCGTTGCGGACAACAGCGTCAAATCCACCGGGCTGATCAAAGAAGTCTGGACCGGCCTGTCGGGCCTCGGCACCGATGGCAGCGGCGCGTCTTCGGGCACGCTGAAAAGCGTCATCGACGGCGCGGGCAAACCAAACTCCAGCGGCACGGTGAGCAACGTGCAGTCCGACGGCAGCGTCGCGGCTGGCACGGCGTCGAAAACCTCCGGCCTGATCTACCTCGAAGCCGGCAAGACTTACACCTTCAGCGGCACCGGCGATGACAGCCTGTTGGTGACCATCGGCGGTAAAAACGTGGCGGCCACGACGTGGGGCGCGGGCGGTAAACTGAGCGGTTCGTTCACCCCGACCACCAGCGGTTACTACACGCTGGACATCTACCACCACAACCAGAGCGGCCCGGGTAACTATGACGTCAACCTGTCGGTCAACGGCAGTGCCGCGGTCGACCTGAACAGCGCCGGCGTGCCGCTGTACCCCGGCGTGGCGGATCTCGCCGCTTCCGGCGTGACGGTGTCCGATTTGCACGGCACCAGCGGCGAAGGCTACTACGAAGGCTACAAACTCAATGAAGCCGCAGAAGGCACCAGCGTTCACCTGTCCGCAATCAGGACGGCCCTGACTGACACCGACGGCTCCGAAAGCCTGAGCGTGAAGATCAGCGGCATTCCGGCAGGTTCGGTACTCACCGATGGTGCAGGGCACACTTTCACCGCCAGCGCGACGTCCGGCGAAGCCAACGTCACGGGCTGGAACCTCGGGTCCCTGACCGTCACTCCGCCGCCGTACTACAACGGCCAGTTCAACCTGACCGTAACCTCGACCTCCACCGAATCGCTCGGCGGTTCGGCGCAAAGCAACGCGACGATCCCTGTAACGGTCTACCCGGCGGTCTACAACGCCGCCACCGCCACGGCGGCTGACGACACCATCAGCGGCACTGACGGCAACGACATCATGGTCGCCGACATCGGCGGGCTGACCGTGGTGCCGGGCACCAACTACAACATTGCGTTCATGGTCGACAGCTCGGGCAGTATGAGCCCGTCGTCGGTCAGCTCAGCCAAGGACTCGCTGACGTCGGTGTTCAACACGCTCAAGCAGAGCATGGGCGGCAACTCGGGGACGGTGAATATCTTCCTGGCGGACTTCGATAACCAGGTCAACAAGTCGGTGTCGGTCAACCTGAACGATCCGAATGCCCTGATCCTGCTCAAAGCGGTACTGGATTCGATGGCTTCCGGCGGCGGTACCAACTACGAGGACGTGTTCAAAACCACGGCCAACTGGTTCCAGAGCGCCGATGCCGTTGCCAACAAGGGCGCGACGAACCTCACGTACTTCATCACCGACGGCAAACCGACTTACTACCAGAACGATGAATCGACCAACCCGAATCTGTATGGCGGCGCCAAACTCGACAGCGTAATCACCACCAGCAACTACCAGTTGGGCAAAGCGATCACCCTGTACCCGGACAGCAACCACCAGATCGATATCACCGCTTCGGGCAACGTCACCGTCTGGACCAAGTCCGGTGGCAGCTGGTCAGATAAAGATTTCGGCACACTGCACGCCCAAGGCGATGGTACGTATGAGTTCTCGTCCCGCGACGGCAACGGCAGCAGCACCGGCTCCAACGCCATCGACAACTCCACCGACAGCTTCGCGCTGCTGAGCAAGGTCTCGACGGTAGAAGCCATCGGCATAAACAAGGACGTCACCCTTGCCGATCTGAAGCCGTACGACTCGGATAAAACGCCGCAAACCAACATCGATCCGAAAGACCTGGCCAACTCGATCATCGGGCACACCGAAGCGACGATGCCTGGCGCCGACACGGTCAATGGCGGCGACGGCAACGACATCCTGTTCGGTGACCTGGTGAGTTTCAACGGCGTTGCCGGCGAGGGTTATCAGGCGATGCAGGCGTTCGTCGCAAAAGAAACCGGCGTGGACGTCAGCAAAGTCACCACCAGCAACGTGCATCAGTTCATCACCGAGCACTACACCGTGTTCGATGTGTCCGGGGCGCATGACGGTAATGACTCGCTGCTGGGCGGTGCCGGTAATGACATTCTCTTCGGCCAGGGTGGCAACGACCTCCTCGACGCCGGCAAGGGTAATGACATCCTGCTCGGTGGCAGCGGTAACGACTCGCTGATGGGTGGTCAGGGCAACGATATTCTGATCGGTGGTTCGGGTGCCGACACCTTCGTCTGGAAGGCCGGTGACACTGGCAGCGACGTGATCAAGGACTTCAAGGCCAGCGAGGGTGACCGCATCGACTTGCGCGATCTGCTGCAGGGTGAAACCGGCAGCACCATCGACAACTTCCTGAAGATCACCACCGTGGACGGCGTGTCGTCCCTGCAAGTCAGCTCCGCCGGCAAGTTCAACGGCGCTGATGCTGCAGCGGCGCAACCCGATGTGACGATCAAACTGGAAGGCAACAACTGGTCCAGCGCCAGCATCAACTCGTTGATTGCCGGCAGTGACCCGACCATCAAAATTGATCACAACAACAGCTGATCCAACGAAAAACGGCCGCCCTTATGGGGCGGCCGTCACGTTTGCGTCCATCACCCCGGTGACGATTTCGTCGCCGCACCGCATACTCGCGTCCAGTTGGCCTATGCTGCTGACAGCATGACGCTGGTCCATTTCCGAGGGATGTTCAATGTTCTACGTGCAACGCGATGCGCAAGGTCAGTTAGTGCGCGTGGAAGCCGCGGCCTACGCCGAGGCCACGGAAACACTGCCGGCCGACCACCATGAAATCCAGGCCTGGTATGCCAATGAAGTAGTGGAAACCAGCCTCAAACAGCTCAAGCAGAGCGACCTGGAAATGATCCGGGTACTCGACGACTTGATCCAGGTGTTGACCAGCAAGGGTGTGATCCGCGTCACCGACCTTCCGGCCGCCGCCCAGGCCAAGCTGATGGATCGGAACCAGGCCCGTGAGGCGCTGGGTGGGTTGAGCCAATTGATCGATGATGATGAGACGGGGTTGATCTAAGGCCCCAACCTTCGATGTTGTCGGTACTGACGCCTTCGCGGGCAAGCCCGCTCCCACAGGTTTACGCATTGCCCTTGTGGGAGCGGGCTTGCCCGCGATGGCGGCATCAGCCTCACCGCCAAGGCTTCGGCTCACCAAACAACTGCCCCTGAACCCCATACAACCCCATCTCACGTATCACCATCAACTCCCCTTCCGTCTCGACCCGTTCGGCAATCAACGGCAGATCAATGCTGTGCGCCGCCCGCTGAATCGCCTCGATGAACAATCGCTTGTCACCCTCCTGATCAATCGCCCGAATGTAACTGCCATCAATCTTCAAATACGCCAACCCAAGCCGCGCCAGGTTGCCGATCATGCTGAAGCGCCCGCCAAAGCGTTGCAGGCTCAGGGAGAACCCGAGTTCGTGAAGGCGTCGCGTCAGTTCTTCCAGCATGGCTTGCTCCGGCAACTGCTCCTCACCGATTTCCAGGGTCAATCGCTCCCCGAGATTCGAATGCTGACGCAGGATTTCAAAGACTTTATTCAACGCCTGCGGATCGGCCAACGTCGCTGAAGACAGGTTCAGCGCCAGCGACTCTTCATGGTCGGCCATCTGCTCAAGTACCAGCTCCAACATCAGCCGGTCCAACCGCGCGGTCCAGCCAAAGCGCTCGAGCCACGGCAGGAAGCGCCCGGCGGGAATGGTCTGGCCCTCGTCGTCGATCAGACGCGACAGCACCTTGTAATGCAGCACCAACTGCGTGTCCTGAGCGGCCACCACCGGCTGGAAATACAGCTCGAAACGCTTCTGATCCAACGCCTGATCCAGCAAGTTGTGCCAGGCATGATGGTCATCACCGACGCTAGCCGAGGCGCTGTGATCGAGGCACGCCCAGCTCGGTTCACCCTGGCTTTCCGCCTGAGCCAACGCCTGATCGCCCAGCCCAAGCACCGCTTGCGGGGAGTCACCATAAACAAACGGCGCAAGCCCGATCGAGGCCACCGAGGCCACGTCGGTAGCGCCCGTCGCGTGCAGGCTTGCCAAGGCACTGTCGAGGTTCTGCGCCAGTTGCAGTGCTTCTTCGCGCACCAGCCCCGGCGCCAGCACGGCGAACTCGCCGCCGCGAACCCTCGTCACGAGGTTCAGGGTTTCCGGGTATTTGGCACACTCTCGGGACAGCTGCTCGCCAACCGCTTTCAACAACTGGTCAGTGCGTTGACCGCCCAACCGCTGGTTCAACCCGGCCAGGTCCTTGACCCGCAACAACAGCAGATAACCGGAACTCGCCTGCTCCGGATTGCTCACCCGGGCGTTCAACTGCATTTCGAAATAGCGACGATTAGCCAAGCCTGTCAGGTTGTCCTGATAGGATTCGACCCGCAGCTTCTCACTACGCAAGGCCTGCTCCTGAAACAACGCCTTGAGCTTCTCGACCATCTGATTCATGGCCTGCACCACGCGGCGCAGTTCGGGTGTGCGCGGCAGTTCCGGCAGGCTGAGGAATTCGCGGCGAGCGATGGCGTGGGATTGCTTGACCATGTAATCCAGCGGCTTCAGTTGCCGGCGCAACAACAGCGCACCCAGCACCGCACTCACCGCACCGCAGATCAGCAACCAGCCAAGACTGCCCAGCGCGCTCTGCCAGAGTTTTGCCAACGCGAACATCGGATGGCTGACCACCTCGACCCGCGCCGCCTGCTCCCAGCCACGGCTGACGAGGGCATCACCACCGGCCGCTTCCAGCCCGATCATTTTGACAAACCAGTCCGGCACGTTATTCACCGCTGGAATGCCGCTGCGCTCGACGATGGTCTGATCGGTCTTGAGATCGACCACGCGGATGCTCGCGTAATAACCGCTGTCGAAGATTGAACTGACTAGCAACTCGACCATCGCCGGGTCGTCGATGTTCGGCGTCAGGGACAGCGCCAATGCGGTCGCGGCGTCCTGAGCGTGGGAGCGCAACTGGTTGACGTATTGGGTGCGCGAGCTTTCCAGGCTGACCACGAAGCTACCGGTGAAGGCGATCACCAGGAACAGACAGATAGCGATCAACAGTTGTTTGAACAAGGACATCTGAGCGCGTGCTCCTAGTTAGTCGTCTCGACCGGGAAACCTTCGGCCTGCATTTTCTTCAACACATCCTGCCAACGAGACAGGCGTTTGGTGTCACCGACTTTCTTGTTGCCCTTGGCGCCCGGCAACCACAACCCTTCGGCATTAAAAGAGTACACCGGCAGCAAATCGGTTCGTTGGCTGGCCGGTTTGATCGCATCGATCAGGCTGTCGAGTACCAGCGGCATGGCCTCGGGGCTTGAGTAGTAGGTCAACACCATGTGCGCCCGATTCAGGCGCAAGGCCTTGACGTACGTGATGCGCAGCTTGTCACTGGCAACACCGAGATGACGCAGGCTGAAATACTTGGCGATCGCGTAATCTTCGCAATCGCCGGCGCCCTTCCAAAGGGCCTCGATGGGTGTTTCCCAATAATCGACCTCGTGCCACAGGTCGATGTCTTCCTCGTAACGCATCTGCTTGTTGAAGAACTGGTTGACCACTTTAAGCTGTTCGAGCTCGCCAACTTGCTTTTGCGTGACCAATAAGTGCTGCCAGGCATCAATGCGTGGCTGTCCTTCGCCCAAAGGCCCGTACAATGCCTGCGCGCGACGGCTGATCAGCGAAAAATCCCAATCGGCATGCAGCCCGCCCAGCATAACGCCGGCCAGCAGCAACGCGCAGCACAGCCAGCGCAAAGTCCGAGGGATCGCGAAACGTACCGCCAATGCGAGGCATCCAGGTCAGGCAGGTGGAAATCGGTCGATGGTGCAGGTTAGCCCGGTAAAAGACAATGGCACGGTGAGATCACTGCTGGCGCGCTAAACTTTGTATGGCAGGTGTCATTAAAAACATTGGGGCCACGGCAGGCTGCGATCTTTTGTCCGTTTGACAACCTGTCAGGCAGTCACTAGTGTCCTCTTGGATCCAAATTTATTTCAGTCAAACAGGGTGCGTAGTTGTGACACAGAAGCCCAATCCTCTGAACAGCATCAAGGTCAACGGGCCGATTCCCGCTCATCTGGCACGCTCGGTGATCGAAGAAACCCTGCGTTCGGCCATTCTCGACGGTCGCATTCCCTGCGGCACCGCTCTGCGTCAGCAAGATTTGGCTGATCTTTTCGGTGTCAGCCGCATGCCGGTGCGCGAAGCCTTGCGCCAACTCGAAGCCCAGGCGCTGCTCAACGTGATCGCTCATAAAGGCGCGGTCGTCGCGCCGCTGGTTCAGGGCGATGCCGTGGAAACCTATGCACTGCGGATCCTGCTGGAATCCGAAGCCCTGCGCCTGTCGATCCCGTTGCTCGAGAAGGAGAATTTCGAGCAGGCCGCCCGTCATATCGACGACCTGGAAACGGAAAACAACTACACCGAAATCGGCCGGCTCAATCGGCTCTTCCACATGGCGCTGTACTGCAAGGCGCCGAACCAACGGCTGTTGAGGCTGGTGGAAGACGGATTGAACGAAGAGGAGCGCTTCCTGCGCTTCAACCTGGAAGCCATGGGCCTGGGCAAACTGTCCCAGGAAGACCACCGGGCGCTCTTGCTGGCCGTCGAAGACCGGGACGTCGAACGCTCGGTGAAGTTGCTCGAACATCACCTCAACCGGGGCGTCGAGGTCATCACACGCTACCTCAACAGCCCCGACGCGCTGAACAAGAAAACCTCCAAGTAAACCGCGCCGGCAAGCCTGAGCGAGCAGATCGAACTGCTCGTTCTCGCTTGCTGCGCTGCGCTGCGCTTCTCCCCAAAGCCCTGCCCTCGATTTACCCCTCTCAAGACCCACAATGACTCCGAGTCGATGACGCGCCGGTGATAGCGGCTGTCGTGATTTACGCTCACTCTTGGGCTGCCAACAAATAATGAACGGGCGACGCACCGCACGAGCGGCGCAGTCCCCGCACCAAGAACCTACGGAAGGAGTCTTGCCACGGGAAAGGAAGAACCGGCGTTGATCCCAGTCAACTTCCGCCCCCTCAATTCACTTCAACGACTCAGTTAGAAAGTTGCTTCGAGTGAGGCATTCACTCTTTATTTTAATTCTGACTTATATAAGCCGGAAGGAGTAACTACATCCAAATGAAACTCAGATGAAAAGTTTTATTGGAACTTGTCGTGCGCCAGAAAGTTAAACTTTCAAATAATATAAAAATAACTTGCCCGACACTTTATTCGTGTATTAGTTTTTCTCCGCCGCCTTGAATACGGGCGCCAGACCGTCACTTAACGACTTAATGCAATTCACCATATCAATTCGCTTGAGGCATCCGCTCGCCAACAAAAGTTCACACTAACGACCGCTTACTTATCAAACACCCCCAACGGCATTTCCAGTTCACTTATAGGCTCACTCATGAAAACGAATAAAGACCGCCTCAACCAGAAGAAAGCAGAACTTAGTGCGCATCCGATCTTCTCCGAAATCCATTCGCTGTCGGTGCTTCAACGTTTCATGGAAACCCATGTCTTTGCGGTGTGGGATTTCATGTCGCTGACCAAACGTCTGCAACAGGAGCTCACCTGCGTGCAACTGCCCTGGTTGCCGCCAAGAGACCCGCAAGCGGCTCGGCTGATCAATGAAATTGTGCTGGGTGAGGAGTCCGATGATCGCCCAGCCCAGGGTCACTACAGCCATTTCGAGTTGTACCTGGATGCCATGCGCGAAGTCGGCGCCAGCACGGCGGTGGTCGAACGCTTCGTCGCGCTGCAAAAAGAAGGCGTGAGTTACGACGTGGCACTGCAAAGCGTGGACGTCGATCCGGCGGCAGCGCAGTTCGTGCGCAACACGTTGCACACCGCGTTGCATGCGCCGGGGCACAGCGTTGCGGCGGCATTTCTGCATGGTCGCGAGAGCGTCATCCCGCAGATGTTCCAGCGAATTCTTGATGACTGGGGCATCGGCATCGAACAGGCGCCGACCTTCCGTTACTACCTCGAACGCCACATCGAAGTCGATTCCGAAGACCACGGCCCCGCCGCTGAAAAACTCCTCGCCCGGCTGGTCGACGGCGATCCACAACGCGAAGAAGACGTCTACGCCAGCGCCATCGCCGCCGTCGAAAGTCGCATCGCCCTGTGGGACGGCCTGCGCCTGAGCATGAGCGAACCGGTTGCAGAGGTGAACGCATGAACGCCGCCGACTACCAATCCTTCGCCGATGCCTGGGAAAGCCGCGCGACCATCCGTACCCGCCCCCGGCGTGTGCTGGAGAACGACGACAAGCTGATCTACCCGTTGAGCCGCCAACCGTTGGTGCTGAGCGAAACGTTCCTGCGCGAATGCCCGGAGCAACGCGACTTTGCGCTGGTGCAGACGCTCTACAAATTCATCAACGACGTGGTGATTTTCGAAACCGAAATCGTCGACAAGACCGCCCGCAGCATCGCCAAGAATCGCTTCGCCGTGGCCTTCCCGTTTGCCTGCCGCTACGACGCCATGACCGTGGTGGTGGACGAGGATTACCACGCACTCGTGGCAATGGATTTCATGCAACAGACCGTCGCCATGACCGGCATCACGCCCATCGAACTGCCGGATGAAATCGAACTCAGCCGGGCCATTCCAGCGGCCGTGGCACTTGCGCCGGAACACTTGCGCAGCGCCGTGGAATTGATCTGCGTGGCCATCGCCGAGAACACCGTGACCGGCGATGTTGCGGCGTTCGCCAAGGACGACACGGTCAAGCAGTCGATCAAGGGCCTGATGGCCGACCACTTGCTCGACGAAGGTCGCCACTCCGGATTCTGGGCGCGGCTGGTGCGCATCTACTGGCACACCGCGAGCGAAGACGACCGCCAATGCATCGCGCACATCCTGCCGGTGTTCATTGGCCATTACCTGACCAACGACATCCAGAAGTCGTTCGACTTCCGCCTGATCGAGTCTTTGCAGATCAGCGATGGCGCACGCCACGCCCTCAAGAGCGAAGTGTCGGGGCTGGCCTTCCCGATCAATCGCCATCACCCGCTGGTCGCCAACATCGTGCGGTTTTTCCGCAGCAGTTCGCTGCTCGATTCGCCGTGCGTGCAAGACGCCCTCAGCGATTACCTGGTTTAACGAGGAGCCCATCATGAGACGTCTCGACATTCTGCTCATTGGACAAAGCCAGTTCTTGACCGACCTGGCGCTGGAACTTGAACAACACGGTCATTCTCTGGTGCGCCTGACAGCCGTCGACGAGCAGCCGTTGGGTAACGCTGATTTGCTGATCGACGACGCCAGCCTGCCTGTTCAAGACGTCGGCGATGCACCGCGACTGACGCTGCAACTGGGTATCGGTGTGCCTGGGATTTCTGGCCTGCCGCCGCTGGACATGCTGTGCATGTACGGTTCGACGCTGTTCACTCGCGTGCCGATCACCGACGAACCTTCGGGCAATGGCCAGGCATTGCGTCTGCGAGCAGTGGAGGAGCTGGTCGATCACGTGGCGCTGCTGGTCAGCCGTTACTCCCGCGATGCCGACTATTTTCTGCTGGCCGACCCTGCTGTTCCCGCTCGCTTCGAGCACGTGGAAAACTTGCTCTACTTGGAGAACCTCGCGTTTTTCCATCGGCTCAACCTCACGGCGGCGCCCGCGCTGCTGGAGCTCAGCCAAATCCCGATGATCGAGCGCCTGGAGCAGCGCTTCATCCAGTGTGCCGAACGACCCGCGCTGAACATTGCCGGCACGTCCCTGAGCTATCGGCATTTGCACACCCACAGCCGCGCCATCCAGCAGCGTTTGCAGCCGTTGCTCGCGCAGCATCGCGGGCCGTTGGTGATCGGGATCTGCCTGCCGAAATGCAGCGCGTTGTATGCGGGGATTCTCGCGATTCTTGGCAGTGGCGCAGTGTACCTGCCGCTGGAGCCGAGCCATCCCCTGCAACGCCAGCAATACATTCTGGAAAACGCCGGGGCAGTCTTGCTGCTGCATGACGGTGAGCACCCGCTCGCGGCGCAAATGCCGGGACTCGACATCAGCCGCATCGACATCGGTGATGTGGATCTCGATCAACCCTTGATGCGCCAACGACCCGACCCAGATGCGCCGTGCATGGCGCTCTACACCTCGGGCACCACCGGACATCCCAAAGGCGTGTTGCTCAGCCAGGCCAACCTCGCCCATTTCACCGCGTGGTACGCCGACTACGTGCAGCTGACCGAGCAGAGTCGGGTGCTGCAATTTTCGTCATTGAGTTTCGACTCGTCGCTGATCGATATTTTCCCGACCCTGCTCCAGGGCGCCGAACTGATCGTGCCCGGCGACGATCAGCGCCGCGATCCGTTGCAACTGGTCGAGCTGATCCGCCATCAACAACTGAGTCACGCCTTTTTACCGCCGGCGTTGTTGAGCATCCTGCCGCTGGATCAATTGCAATGCCTCGATCATGTGATGACCGGCGGCGATGTCTGCGAACCCTACGTCATTGAGCAGCTCACCCGTCAGGGCAACCTCTACAACCTCTATGGCCCGACCGAAGCGACGGTGTTGATTACCGCGCGGCAACTGCGCACCGGCGACAGCAACCGCACCCTCGGCGCGCCAATCGCTAACAGTCAGGTGCTGATTCTCGATGAGGATTTTCAACCGGTGGCCGAGCAAACCGTCGGTGAGTTGTACATCGTCGGGCCGGGCGTGTGCCTGGGCTACCTGAACAACCCGCAGCAGACCGCCGAACGTTATCTGAACCTGAGCCTGCCGAATGGCCAGAGCCTGCGCGCCTACCGCACCGGCGACATGGCGAAGTGGACTCGCGACGGCATCGAGCTGTGCGGACGGCGGGACAATCAGGTGAAGATTCGCGGCTTTCGCGTCGAGCCGGAAGAGATCGAACGCTGCCTGCGCGACAGTCAGTTGTACCGCCAGGTGGCAGTGGTCATCGACAGCCATCGACGGATTCTGGCCTTCCTCGCGCAGCCTCAGGAGGATCAACCCGGCACCGCTCGCGAAGCGCTGAAGGCTCACGCGAAACAGTTTCTACCGGATTACATGCAGCCCACCGCGTGGACCGAACTGCCGAGCATGCCGTTCGCCAGCAACGGCAAGGTCGACCGCAAGGCGCTGCTGGCAATGCCCGTGAATGTCTCCGAAAACACGTTGCGGCGTTTGCCCGCCAGTGCCGATGAGGCGCTGCTGCTGGATATCTGGGCCGAGCTGCTGGAGCTGCCGGCCAGCGATATTTCCACCGACGAAAGTTTCTTCAACCTGGGCGGCCACTCGATCCTGCTGTCACGCATGCTCTTGCGTTTGCGGGAAGAGTTCGGTCGCAGCATCTCGATTAACCGCTTCATCGAATTGCCGACCATTGCCAAGTTGGCGACCTTGGTGCGCGGCTCCGGCACCGAAGAAGTATTGAGTGAAAAGGCCTTGGCCGATGCCTTCCGGGAACTGGATATCCAGACGTTGCCAGTCAACCGCATGGGCGATGTGCACAAGGTAATCGTTACCGGCGCCAACAGCTTTGTCGGCGTGCACATCGTCGAAGCGTTGCTCGCCTGGGGCGCCAGCGAAGTCGCCTGCCTGGTGCGCGACGGCGGTGGGCAATCGGCGGCCGAGCGTTTTGCCCATGCGCTGCGAGAAAACCGCCTGGACCATCTGGACCTGAGTCGGGTACGGGTTTATGCGGCGGACATTACGCGTCCGTCATTGGGGCTCGAAGCGGATGTTTACGAGCGACTGGATCGGCAGTTCGGCGCGTTGGTGCACAACGCCGCCAACGTCAATCACGTACTCGATTACGAGTCGCTGGCGCGGGACAACGTCGAGCCGATTTTCGAGTGCCTTAGGTTGTGTGAAGGGCGCAGCAAGAAGATCTTCAATTTCGTCTCGACGCTTTCGGCTTCCAGCACGATTGCCGCCGATGGCCGGGTGCTGGAATTGCCCGCCGCGCAGACCCCGCCGATCTACATCAAGAACGGCTACAACCTGTCCAAATGGGTCGGTGAGCGGATCCTCGAACGCGCTCGCGAACGTGGCGTACGGGTCAATCTTTATCGCCCCGGCAACATCAGTTTCAACAGCCTCACCGGTGTCTGCCAGCCTCACAAGAATCGCTTGATGCTGATGCTCAAAGGCTCGATCCAGCTCGGCCAGGTGCCGGAGTTCGCGCTGAATTTCGACCTGATGCCGGTGGACTTTCTCGCCCGGTTCATCGCCTTCCATGCCAGCCGTTATTCACCCGAAAAAGCGGTGTTCAACCTGCACAACCCCGAACCTCTGAGCTGGGATGCCTACGTCGCATCATTTCGTGAGGCGGGTCGGGAGTTTTCCATGGTCAGCGTCGCCGACTGGCAGCAGCAACTGGGCCGGGTCGACAGCGACAACGCGTTGTTCGGCGTGCTCGGTTTCTACCTCAACGGCTTCGAGGAAGACATCGGCGACATCTCAATGATCGGCCACGCCAACGCCCAGGCGGGCGTGCGGCAGATGGGCGCGCATTACCCGGAAAAATCCCCGGCGCTGCTTCGTCGCGGCTGCGACTACCTCAAAGAAATCAACTTCATCTGATTCAACCCAACCCCAAGAATGGAGCAAGACCATGAGCACTCTGCAACCCGATACCCTGATCAAAAACCCTCAAGGCTGCCACGTGGTGTCCTCGGTGGAAGTGCCGGCCGATGCCAAGAAGGTCTGGGCGGTGGTCGGTAACTTTGCCGGCTTCGATCAATTCATTCCGGCGCTGTCGCACATCGAGATGACCGGCGAAGGCGTATCGTCCCTGCGCAAGAAATTCTTCAAGGACGGCAACCTGGTGGTCGAGCAACTCAACTCCCGGGATGACCAGGCGCTGAACATGACCTGGACCACGATTTACAACACCTTGGGCGTGGCCAATTTGTGGGCGGCGATGAGTGTTGAACCGCTGGGGGAAAGTCAGTCGCGGGCGACCTGGACCATCATCGCCGAACCCGCACAGGGCGGCGCCGAGGCACTGCCTGGGTTCAAGGATTTCGTGCAGGGCTTTGCCGATGACTCTATGAACAATGTGTTGAAGCTGTTTGCGTAAAGCATGAAAAAGCCCGCTGTGGATAACTCCACAGCGGGCTTCTATAACATCGTTTGATCAGATTTTGAAGCTGTCGACCAACTGCTTCAATCGGTTCGCCTGCAGGGACAACGCATCGCAATCCTTCAACGTTTCATTGAGGTTGGCCACGCTCTGCTGGTTCAGCAGGTTGATCTGGTTAACGTCCACGTTGAGGGTTTCCACGACCGCCGTCTGCTCTTCGGTCGCCGCGGCCACCGACTGGTTCATGCCGTCGATTTCGCCGATGCGCTGGGTCACGCTGACCAGTCGCAGACCGGCCTGGTTCGCCACTTCGACGCTCTGCTCGCTGGAGACCTGACTGGCGTTCATGGTGGTCACCGCTTCGCGAGAACCGATCTGCAGCGAGGTGATCATCTTGTGGATCTCCTCCGCCGATTCCTGAGTGCGGTGAGCGAGGTTACGCACCTCGTCCGCCACCACCGCAAAACCACGACCGGCTTCACCGGCGCGAGCCGCTTCGATGGCCGCGTTGAGCGCGAGCAAGTTGGTCTGCTGGGAGATGCCTTTGATCACATCCAGAATGTGCCCGATGTTGTCGGTGCTGGCGTTCAGGGTTTCGATTTGCGTGCAGGACAGGCTGATTTTCTGCGACAACTCGGTCATCGCCAGAATGGTTTTCTCCACCACCTGACGACCATCATCAGCCTGCTCGCTCGCGCCGCTGGCGTGCTGGGAAGCATCGGCGGCGTTGCGGGCGATTTCCTGGGTGGCGGCGCCCAGCTGGTTGATCGCCGCGGCCACGCTGTTGGTGCGGGCGCTTTGCTCGTCAGAGCCGACGATCGAAGCGTTGGACGAAGCCATCACCCGTTGCGACAGGTCATGAACCTGACGGGTGGCCGACGACACTTCGGAAATCGACGCGTGAATTCGCTCCACGAACTGATTGAAAGAACCGCCCAGCTCGCCGAATTCGTCTTTGCTTTCCACGGCCAGACGTCGAGTCAGATCGCCCTCACCTTGAGCAATGTCTTGCATCGCACGGCCCATGGTGGTCAGCGGACGCATCAGCACGTTGATCAGCAGGCTCAGCAGCACGGCAATGGCCGTCACGGCGATGAACATCGCGATCAGCGCAGAAGTGCGGAACTGGCTGAGTGGTGCGTAGGCCTTGTCCTTGTCGATCGACAGACCGATGTACCACTCGGCATTCGGCAAACCACTGACCGGCGTGAACGAAAGGATACGGTCCTGCTTGTTCAGGGTGACTTCCTGATTGCCCTTCTCGATGCGCACGCCGGCGTTCGGGTAGATGTCCTTCAGGTTTTTCATCACCTGATCCTTGTCCGGGCTGACGATTACCTGACCGTCGGCGCTGACCAGGAATGCGTGGCCGATGCCACCGAAGTCCACCGAGTTGATGATCTTCACCAGCGTTTCCAGGCTCAGGTCACCACCGACCACACCGAGTAACTCGCCGTTCTTTTTCACCGGCAGGGCGATGGTCACCACCAAGCCACCGACGGCAGCCATGTAAGGCGGGGTCAGCATGGTCTTGTCGGCAGCCACGGCCTGTTTGTACCAGGGACGCTGACGCGGATCGTAACCGTCAGGCATCTTCGCGTCCGGGCGCTGAGTAAACACGCCGTTGGCCTGGCCCACGTAGGTGAACTGGAAGTTCGAGGTCAGGGCCGGTTGATTGACCAGCCCCGGGAGGTCGGCATTGGCGCCTTGATGGGCGACGTTTTGCGCGAGGTTTTCCAACACCAGCACGCGGCCGCTCATCCAGTTCTGCACGCTGCTGGCGGTCAGATCGCCGGCCTGCTGGACGCTCGATTCAAGGTTTTGACGGATGGTGTTTCGCTGCAGATAGTCGTTGTACAAAGTGAACAACGCAAAAGCCAGCACCACGACGCCGGAGGCGGCTAGAAGGATTTTATGGCTGAATTTGAGATTCATTTCATGGGACTTCTTATGCAAAAAGTGGGGATGCGTTCCGGGTTGCAACATTCCATGTAACAGCGCAGGCAGGATCTGTGGCCGCTCTACTTTGGTGCACGCATGTCTCATCAGGCTGTCGGCACAAATCGGAGAAAACTTAGGCGTTTGTACGAAATGGTCGGCATTCGTGTCAGATACCCGCCGAACGGCGTGCCAGAGCGCCGGCTCAGTCTTTTTGTGATGACGGTTGTTCGTACGGCAGTTGCAAATTCCCCAACCCTTGATGACAATGCGACTAATTATCATTTGTGGCGTTCGGGCTGTCGCGTTCATGTCCTCACCTGAGTTTGCAGTACAGGCGCTTTACAGTAGCCATCACGGTTGGCTCAACACGTGGCTGCGCGCACGATTGGGTAATGCAGCCGATGCGGCGGACCTGGCTCAGGACACGTTTGTGCGTCTGCTGCACAGAACCGAACGCTTGGAGCTCAAGGCTCCCCGCGCCTTTCTTCGAACGATCGCCCGTGGGCTGGTGATCGACCATTGGCGCCGTGAAGAAATCGAACGCGCCTACCTGGAAACCATCGCCCATTTGCCCGAGTCCGAAACCCCGAGCGTCGAAGCGCGGGCATTAGTGCTTGAGTTGCTGGAAAGCATCGCGCGCATGCTCGAAGGCCTGAAGCCGAAAGTTCGTCAGGCGTTTCTGCTGGCGCAGTGCGAAGGGCTTACCCACAAACACATCGCCCAGCAGATGGGCTTGTCTCTGCGTTCGGTGGAACGCTATGTGGCCGACGCGCTGTATCACTGCTATGTGCTGCGGTATGAAACGTGATGCCTGTGGATAACTTGTCGCTGAATCGGCGCGGTGAACCGCACCAGCAGGTGGTCAAACAAGCCATCCATTGGCTGCTGCGTCTGCGTAACAACTCGGCTAATTCCAGGCTACGTCAGCAATGCGAGGTCTGGCGGGCCGAACACCATGAACACGAACTGGCCTGGCAACGGGTGCAGTCGCTGCAAGCTGAATTGAGCAGCAACCTGCGGGCAGTACCCGGTGCTCAAGTGGCCTTCAATACGTTGGAAAACAGCGCTCAGGGACTGGGACGCCGCCAGGCCTTGAAGCTGCTGTCGGGGGCGTTGCTGATGGGGTCGGCGGCGTGGCTGGGCAAAGATGCAGTGGGCTGGCAACAGTGGTCCGCCGATTTCGCCACCGCCACGGGCGAACGGCGCGGTTTCCAATTGCCCGACGGCACACGACTGGAACTCAACACCGCCAGTGCAGTGGATCTGGATTACAACGCGCAGCAGCGGCTGATCAAACTGACTCGCGGCGAGATCATCGTGACGTGCGGCGGGATCGACGAAGGATCTCCGTTTGATCGACCGCTGCGGGTGCAAAGTCGCCAAGGTGTGTATGAAGGCGTGGGGGCACGTTTCATCCTGCGGCAGGACGACGACTGCACGCGGCTCAGTGTTACCGGCGGCAGGGTCCTCATACATTCACCACTTGCTGCGGATGGCACGCCGACCCAGGTACAGGCCGGGCAGAACTATCTGATCGATCACCGCCGAGCGCGTTTGGCACCGCCGCTGGACATGGATGCCGGCACTTGGATCGATGGGCTGATCGTGACTCGCAATATGCGGCTGGGGGATTTCCTTGATGAAGTCGGACGCTATCGCCACGGGTATCTGACGTGCTCAGCGGACATTGCCGACTTGCGGCTGTCCGGGGTTTTCCGACTGGAGAATACCGACAGGTTGCTGGCCATCCTGCCGCAAACTCTGCCGGTGCAACTGCGCTATCGCACTCGCTGGTGGGTGACGCTGGAGCGACAGGCCTGAATTATTTTTGGCGGGTTTTCCGGGCAAGTCCGGCTTAGTCAGCAAGCACTTCAATCCTGACCTCAGCGACTTCCTACGGAAACCTACAATGACTGTGCGCGCCACCAGTAAGAACCCTCTTCATTTCGCCGCCGATTCAGGCGTCCTGCGCTACGCCGTACGCGTTGCGTTGTTCTCTACCGCGCTGGGTGTCGGCGTGTTGCCGACACTAGGCCTAGCGGCAGAGGGCAGCGAGGTCAGCAGTCACCGCTACACCATTGCCGCGGGCCCCTTGAGCGATGTGCTCAACCAGTTTGCGCGTCAGGCGGGGATTACCTTGTCGACGACGCCTTCGCAAACCGGGGGCCTTCAGTCACCCGGCGTGCAGGGCGAGTATTCGGCGGATCAGGCACTGCGTCGTTTGCTCAGCGGTTCGGGTTTGGAGGCCGTGAGTCCGGATGGCAGTAGCTACGTGTTGCGCCCGGTCGCCGATACCGAAGCGCTGGCATTGCCCACTACCGACATCAAAGGCTTTGCCCTCGGTAACGCTCTGGGCAGCATGGACGGCTACAACGCGACGCATAGCCAGATCGCCACCAAGACCAGTACCTCGTTGCTGGAAACTTCGCAAAGTGTCTCCGTGGTGACCCGCGAGCAAATGGACGATCAAGGTTCGCAAACCGTGTCCCAGGCCATGCGTTACACCCCCGGCGTGCTGACCAACCCTTACGGCGCAACCCACCGCTATGACTACGTGGCGCTGCGCGGCTTCAACGATGGTTCAGTGGATAACATCTATCTGGATGGCTTGAAGTCCATGGGGGACAGTGGCACCTACAGCACCATGCAGGTAGACCCGTACTTCCTGGAGCGCGTCGATATTCTCAAAGGGCCGTCATCGGTGCTCTACGGTCGCAGCTCACCCGGCGGCCTGGTGGCGCTGACCAGCAAGAGGCCGCTGTATGAGGCTTATCACCAGGTCCAAGCCACAGTGGGCACCCAGGGTCAGCGCGGTATGGGTTTCGACTTCAGCGGCCCTGTGGATGATGACAAACGCATCGCCTATCGCCTGACAGGGCTGGCGGATCAGTCCGACACACAGTTCGATCACAACAAAGAAAAACGCTTCGCCCTCGCGCCTACGGTGAGCATCGATTTCACTGAAGATACCTCGCTGACCCTGCAAGCGTATTTGCAACACGATCCGGACGGCGGTTATCACGGTGGCGTGCCGGCCGACGGCACAATTCATCAGCGCAATGGGAATCGGATCTCCCCACACTTCTTCGAAGGTGAACCGAGCATTGACGGCTTCCAGCGTGATCAGCAGTCCTTCGGTTATCAGTTTGAGCACCGTTTCAATGACGTGTTTACTGCACGGCAGAACTTCCGTTACCTCGACTCCAAAGTGAAGCTGGATCAGGTCTATGCCTATGGCTGGACCACACCGACCAGTAGTGAGTTGAATCGTTATTACACCGGTGGCGACGAGAAACTTCACGCGGTCATTGTCGATAACATGCTGCAAGCAGAGTTCTTCACCGGTGCAACCAAACACACCGTGCTGATGGGCGCGGACTACCAGCGTCGCAAAACCGTGGTCGACTGGACCAGCGGTGGTCTGGCACCGATTGATGCGTTCAACCCGGTGTATGGAAATTCGGATATCGAATTCTACAGTCCGACCAGTTATCTGCGTCGCCTGGAACAAACCGGTGTGTACCTGCAAGACCTGATCGAGATGGACAAGTGGCGCTTCTCGCTCGGGCTACGCCAAGACTGGGTCGAAACGTCCGATGAGAATCGGCTGGCTGAAACCGGCCGGCCGGTGGGCACTGAAATCAGTGACAAACGCACCAAGCTGACTGGTCGCGCCGGGGCGCTGTACCTGTTTGATAACGGCATTGCGCCTTACATCAGTTATTCCGAGTCGTTCAACCCGAACTCTTACTCGGACAGTGCGGGTAATCCCCTGGCACCGACCGATGGCACTCAGTGGGAGGTGGGCCTGAAGTACCAACCGCCGGGCACCGATAACTTGCTCACCGCGTCGCTGTTCCGCATCGATCAGGAGAACCTGGCGACCAAACTGCCGCAGGAAAACTTCTATCGCGCCGTAGGTGCAGTCCGCTCCCAGGGCCTGGAACTGGAAGCGCACATGCAGCTGACTGACAACTTTAAAGTGCTCAGCAGCTACACCTTCACCGACATTGAGTACTCGAAGTCGATGATCAGCACCTTGAGCACGGCCACGGACGTGATCGAGAACAAGGGCAACTCGCCGACCCAGGCGCCACGGCATATGGCTTCGATCTGGGCTGACTACAAGTTCGACAGCGCGGCACTCGATGGTCTGCGATTGGGTGGTGGTGTGCGATATGTCGGCTATAGCTGGGCCGACGCGGAAAACACCATGAAGGTGCCGTCCTACACGCTGTTCGATGCGTCTGTTGGTTACGACTTAGGCAAAGTAGGGTTGAAGGACGTGGATGTTCGCCTGAATGCGAACAACCTGACGAATGAGTCCTACGTGGCCTCCTGTGCCAGCCTGAACTTCTGCTACTTGGGCGAAGAACGGAATGTCGCCGCGACAGTGAGCTACCAGTTCTAATCACTCATCACTCCAACAAAGCCAGCGCCTGAATCCGGGGGCTGGTTTTGTCGTTTTTGCGGGAACATTTTCCTGGTTTGGCGATGGCGTTTCTGAGCGTTTAGCGAGCCCAGAACGACAAAACCCCTGTCTGCGTTAGCAGACAGGGGTTTCGGAATTCAATCTTGACGATGACCTACTCTCACATGGGGAAACCCCACACTACCATCGGCGATGCATCGTTTCACTGCTGAGTTCGGGATGGGATCAGGTGGTTCCAATGCTCTATGGTCGTCAAGAAATTCTGTGACCAGCCCGTTACAGCGTAACGTGCCAGCAAAATTGGTGACTTCTACTAAAACAAAACCCCTACCTGCATACGCAGATAGGGGTTTCGGAATTTAATCTTGACGATGACCTACTCTCACATGGGGAAACCCCACACTACCATCGGCGATGCATCGTTTCACTGCTGAGTTCGGGATGGGATCAGGTGGTTCCAATGCTCTATGGTCGTCAAGAAATTCGGTAGCCAGGTCGTTCTCCTTGCGGATCACGCTCCAGCGAATGGGTATGCGATAGTTTGGTGTTTTGTGAGTATCTCGAACTTTCGGTTCGTTTCGTCTTCACACACCGCAATCTGGCCTCTTTCGAGTTCGCAAATTGCTTGGGTGTTATATGGTCAAGCCTCACGGGCAATTAGTATTGGTTAGCTCAACGCCTCACAGCGCTTACACACCCAACCTATCAACG
>NZ_JBIWAM010000004.1:0-348230 GCF_044760065.1 Pseudomonas sp. NPDC098740
CAGCACTTGCTGGCGCTGGCCAGAAACGTCCCGCCAAAAACCGTCGCCAAAAGCAAACGAGGTCCGAAGGTGCCCAAATCAAAGGAGTGGCTTGAGGGCAAGGCAGTAAATGCCCACGTGTCGACAGATCGGGTACTCAAGGCCGCCAAAGCCAAAAGACCTTGAAAGGGATGGCTGTAAAAGCGAAACCGCCAGCAGCCATCACCGCAGAAACGGATATGTCCCCCAACCTTAAGTGAACACCGTGGCACCGACCTGTTCAGTGCCCACGAATGTAATGCTCCAGCTGCCGAATCAGATCAGCCTGTTCAACGATGGCTTCCTTGACCAAATCCCCAATCGATAACAGACCAATCAGTTCGCCACCATCCACCACCGGCAAGTGACGCAAATGGCTGTCGGTCATGACCGCCATGCAACGCTCGATGCTCTGCTGACTGTCGGCGGTCACCACGGGCGCGCTCATGATGTCGCGCACCGGCGTACCAACCGAAGAGCGCCCCTGCAGAACTACCTTGCGCGCATAGTCGCGCTCGCTGATCACGCCAACCACCTGCCCGGCCTCGATCACCGGAAGCGCGCCCACGTTCTTTTCAGCCATGATCCTCAGCGCTTCAAGCACCATCTCATCGGGCGCGATGCTGTGCACCTGACGGTTTTGCACGACCTTGAGTTTCAGCAATTGTGCGGCTGTTTTCATAAATGCCTCCGATGCGGATACGCGATGCTGTTGAACAGGCTCAAGCCACCCCGACTTCCACCACGCCGCTGTTCAACCGCACGGGCCAAACACGCAGTCGCTGTTGCGGGTACTCCAGGCAGCTGCCGTCCTCAAGGCGGAAATGCTGTTTGTAGATCGGCGATGCAACCACCAGATCCCCCTTAATGCTGCCCACCAACCCGCGACCGATGACATTCGCCCCGGATTGCGGGTCATGGTTGTCGATGGCGTAGAGGGTCCGACCCTCGGCACCCGGCAGGTAGAACAGCGCCACTTGCGCGCCGTCGAACCAAACGACAACGCCGGAGTTGCTGACCAGGTCCTGTTGCTCGCACACCGTTTGCCAGGCCTCGGTGCTTTCCAGGGAATCGATGCGTTGGGTATTGGACTGGCTCATCAGACAATCTCCTCGGTAACAGGGATAAGGTTGAGTTCGGCGGCCATGATCGGGCGCCGCTGGCCGCGTTCCTGGACAAAGTGGATGTCCGGGTCCGGGCGTTTATCGTTGACGAAGGTACGGAAGCGCTTGAGTTTTTCCGGGTCTTTGAGGGCGTTGGCCCACTCGCATTCATAGCGATTGACCACCAACTGCATCTGCGATTCGAGCTCTTCACCGAGCCCGAGGCTGTCGTTGATGATCACGTCCTTGAGGTAATCGAGGCCGCCTTCCAGGCTTTCGCGCCACACCGAGGTACGCTGCAATTTGTCGGCGGTGCGGATGTAGAACATCAGGAAGCGGTCGATGTAGCGGATCAGGGTCGCATCGTCGAGGTCGGTGGCGAACAGCTCGGCGTGACGTGGACGCATGCCGCCGTTGCCGGCGATGTAAAGATTCCAGCCTTTCTCGGTGGCGATCACGCCAACGTCTTTGCTCTGAGCCTCGGCGCATTCCCGGGTGCAACCGGACACCGCGAATTTGAGTTTGTGCGGCGAGCGCAGGCCCTTGTAGCGGTCCTCGATGGTCAGGGCCATTTGCACGCTGTCTTGCACGCCATAACGGCACCAGGTGCTGCCGACACACGACTTCACCGTGCGGGTCGATTTGCCGTAGGCGTGCCCGGTTTCGAAACCGGCCTCAATCAGCTCGGCCCAGATGTCCGGCAGTTCATGCAACTGCGCGCCAAACAGGTCGATACGCTGGCCGCCGGTGATTTTGGTGTAGAGGTCGTACTTCTTCGCCACCACACCGATCGCGATCAGTTTGTCGGCGGTGATCTCACCACCGGGGATGCGTGGCACCACCGAATAGGTGCCGTTTTTCTGCATGTTGGCCATGAAGGTGTCGTTGGTGTCCTGCAGCGGCACCAGTGAGGCGTCCATGATCGGCTGGTTCCAGCACGACGCGAGGATCGAACCCACCGCCGGTTTGCACACGTCGCAACCGGTGTGGCCACGGCCATGCTTGGCCAGCAGTTCTTCGAAAGTGATCACCCCTTCTACCCGCACCAGCGCATAAAGTTCTTGGCGGGTATAGGCGAAGTGTTCGCACAGGCTCTTGTCGACGCTGACGCCTCGGGCAATCAACTCATGTTCGAAAACCTGCTTGAGCAGCCCGGCACAACCGCCGCAACCGGTGCAGGCCTTGGTCTGCGATTTGAGCAGGCCGAGGTCGGTGCAGCCACCGTCGATGGCCGAGCAAATGGAACCCTTGGTGACGTTGTGGCACGAGCACACCGTGGCCGCTTCGGGCAACGCGCCTGGACCCAAGGTCGGCGCGCCTTCGGACGATGGCAGAATCAGGCTGGCGGGTTCCGCCGGCAGCGCAATCGCGTTCTGCATGTATTGCAGCAGCGTGTCGTAATAGCTGTTGTCACCGACCAACACCGCACCGAGTACGTGCTTGCCGGTCGCGTCCACCACCAAGCGTCGATAGCTGGCCGTGGTTTCGTCGATGAACTGATAGCTGCGCGCGCCCGGTGTGCTGCCGTGGGCGTCGCCGATGGAGCCGACATCGACGCCCAGCAGCTTGAGCTTGGTCGACATGTCCGCGCCCATGAACGGCTCGGCGGTTTCGTTGCACAGCAATGCGGCAACACCGCGCGCCATTTGGTAGCCCGGGGCGACCAGGCCAAAAATGCTGCCGTTCCACGCGGCACACTCGCCGATGGCATAGATGTTTGGATCGCTGCTCTGGCATTGATCGTCAATCACCACACCGCCGCGCGGGCCGACTTCCAGCGAGCATTGACGGGCCAGTGCGTCTTGCGCACGGATACCGGCGGAAAACACGATCAGGTCGGTTTCAAGGAATTCGTCATTGGCGAAGTTCATCCGATAGCGGTATTCCTCGCCTGCGCTGATCGATTGCGTGCCGCGCGACAAATGCACGCCGACGCCGAGGCGTTCGATCTGCGCCTTGAGCGCCAGGCCACCGTACTCGTCCAGCTGCACCGGCATCAGGCGCGGGGCGAATTCCACCACATGGGCTTCCAGCCCCAGGGTTTTCAGCGCGTTGGCCGCTTCCAGGCCCAGCAAGCCACCGCCGACCACCACACCGCGTCGGGCGTTGCTTGCCGCGGCACGAATGGCGTCGAGGTCTTCAAGGGTGCGATACACCAGACGCGAATCGCCCTCGGCGCCTTCGATCGGCGGCACAAACGGATAGGACCCGGTGGCCAGCACCAATTTGTCGTAGGAGACACAGCCTTGCGCGGTGATCACCTGACGGCGTGTACGGTCGATTTCCAGGACCGGCACCCCCAGATGCAGCGTGACGCCCGGGGTCTGGTACAGCGAGGCTTCACCGAGGGCCAGCGACTCGGCATCACGGCCGGAGAAATACTCGGACAGGTGCACGCGGTCGTAGGCACGCATCGGCTCTTCGCTGAACACGTGCAGTCGATAGTGATCAAGGGCACCGCGTTCGATCAGCTGTTCGACACAATGATGTCCGACCATGCCATTGCCGATCACGATCAGCGTTTGCAGCTTGTTCAAAGTGGCAACATTGGAATTCATAAGAGACACCCGTCGATAGCTGTTCAAAAAGCAAAAAAAAACGCCTGAAACCTTGCGGTTCCAGGCGTCTTTGCCTGTTCGTTTACGGTGCCAGGTCAGGCATCTATGCCGGATCCACCGATGTTGCCCGCGACCTGTTCGGCCAATCGATCGTCGTTGACCGAGGGGGCTGCCCACTCGACTGCATTCACAGTGGGCCTGAACAGTGTCTTGCAGACTTTGTGCCAGTTGGCCGTTGGCAGTCCTTGCGCCAGTAAACGTTGACCACGGGCGCCCATCAAAGCCCGATGTTTGCCTTCGCATAGTGCAGAGGCGTGTTGCGCGGCCTTATAAAAGTGCACAAAGGCGATCCCGTTCCGGTTCAGAATTTACCACCCAGCGGGTATTCGATCGCCAGGCGGTCTGATTGGCGTCCAGCTCCGCTTGCACCGCATTCCCGCGATGAACCGCATGGCGCAGGCTGAACGCGAGGTTTTTCGCGACGCCCGACTGCACCACGTATTTGGCCTGCAGATCACGTTCCCAGTGCTTGCCGCCCTGCCCGTAACCCAACCACTTGTAACCACAGTTGGGGTCCATGTGCGTACCGTCGATGCCGCTGCCGCGCACGTACAGGGCGCCGAAGGTCAGGCGGGGAATGCCGTAACCGGCCATGTTCAGGTCATAGCGCGCGTTCCCTGGCAAGGCATACGGCCAGCGCAGCCGAATATCGAAATCTTGAGGCCGATCTTCAGTATCCACAGCAATCCAACATAGGTCTCATGCACGCCCGGATATCCGGTACCAGCGGTTACATGCTCAACCCCCCTGATTAGCCCCGGTAGCTTTGAAGACTTTGTCAAACTGATCATTCCCGAGTTGCAGAAGCGCGGCTTCTTTCGCACCGAACCTAAGGGCGGCACTTTCCGCTCAAGGTTGCGCGTCGATCGTGCGAGTCGCTTGCCCGCGTCGGCATATGGGGCATCGTTTCGTTTCGACCAGACGCGTTGACAGCTGTTGCCGCTAGCAAAAAATAACGGCGAGATGTGAATTCTTTCGTGTTCTCTTGTATCTGATCAGAAAGAAGCCGTGCTATCAAAAAGATGGCATCGGTAAAGGCAAACTCGTCTGGCCTGCGCCACACCGAAGCTCAGCGGTTTGCATAAGGACAGATCAGTTACAGAGTGGCTCGCATGAAATCACGTGAGAAAACCGTCAATCCGATCGGATTGGAAGACATCACCATTGTCGATGACGCGAAAATGCGCAAGGCGATCACGGCCGCTGCACTCGGCAACGCGATGGAGTGGTTCGATTTCGGCGTCTATGGTTTTGTTGCCTATGTTCTCGGCAAGGTATTTTTCCCAGGCGCTGATCCCGGTGTGCAGATGATTGCTGCGTTGGCCACCTTCTCGGTTCCCTTCCTGATCAGGCCTCTGGGTGGTTTGTTTTTCGGTACGTTGGGCGATAAGTACGGTCGGCAGAAAGTCCTGGCGGCCACCATCGTGATCATGTCGCTCAGCACCTTCGCCATCGGGCTGATTCCGTCGTATGCCTCGATTGGCATCTGGGCGCCGATCCTCCTGCTGCTCGCTAAAATGGCCCAAGGTTTTTCAGTGGGCGGTGAATACACCGGCGCCTCGATCTTCGTCGCCGAATATGCCCCAGATCGCAAGCGCGGTTTCCTTGGCAGCTGGCTGGACTTCGGCTCGATCGCCGGCTTCGTCTTTGGCGCAGGCCTGGTCGTGCTGATTTCCACCATTCTGGGCGAAGAGCAGTTTGAGGCATGGGGCTGGCGCCTGCCCTTCTTCCTCGCCCTGCCCCTGGGCATGATCGGGCTCTACCTGCGTCACGCGCTGGAGGAGACACCGGCGTTCCAGCAGCATGTCGAACAACTGGAACAGGGTGATCGCGCGAAGGCCTTGCCAGAGGCCCGAAAGTGTCTTTCAAGGAGGTGGCCACCCAGCACTGGCGCAGTCTGATGACCTGCATCGGCGTAGTGGCGGCCACCAACGTCACCTACTACATGCTGCTCACCTACATGCCGAGCTACCTGACACACAACTTGCACTACAGCGAAAATCACGGCGTGTTGATCATCATCGCGATCATGGTCGGCATGTTATTCGTCCAGCCGATGATCGGTTTCATCAGCGACAAGATTGGCCGCCGCCCCTTCATTATCTGCGGTAGCGTCGGTCTGTTCTTCCTCGCCATCCCGGCCTTCATGCTGATCAACAGTGGCAAGATCGGCCTGATCTTTTCCGGTTTGCTGGTGCTGGCGGTGCTGCTCAACTTTTTCATCGGCGTGATGGCTTCCACCCTACCGGCGATGTTTCCCACTCACATCCGCTACAGCGCCCTGGCCAGCGCCTTCAACGTCTCGGTGTTGATCGCGGGTCTGACCCCTGCCGCCGTGGCCTGGCTGGTGGAAAGCACGCAAAATCTGTACATGCCGGCCTACTACCTGATGGTGATTGCCGTGGTGGGTTTGATTACCGGTGTGACGATGAAAGAAACGGCGAATAAACCGTTGCGTGGTGCAGCTCCGGCGGCTTCCGACATTGAGGAAGCGCACGAACTGCTGCAGGAGCATCACGACAACATCGAGCAGGAGATCGAGAACATCGACGCAGAAATCGCCGAGCTGGAAGCTAAACGTGAGCATCTCGTGCAGCAGCATCCGCGAATCGGATAACGGGGGCACTATTGTCCAGTAGCTGCCGTTCAATGCTGTCCACAGAGACCCACTCGACGTAACCTGAAGAACACCATTGAAGCGCAGGCTTGCGCGGAATTGATCGGGGCAGCCGACACGGCACCTGCTCAGAAAGCTATTGCGGGAATGAATCATTGGTACAAGGCCTACGCGGTACCTCATATGACTACAGCCATCGGGCTGGCAAAAAAACAGTCTGACGCTTAGTTGTAGGGCAATCACCAGGCAGACACGGATCTGTTTTCTCTGGTTTGAAAGTCTCCTATGGGTCGTATTCAGCCCATCGTGACGGACAGCAATCGGCCAAAAGCAGCCCTATATGCCGAGGCGCGCTTTGCTGGACGCTGCACCTGGCATCAACTGGATTGATCGACGACCTTAATCTGCGTCAGCCCCACCAGCTCAGCCTGCTCTAAAATCTCCTCCGGCGTCGCGTCCGCAGTGGGCATGATCAGGCTGTTCTCCCCATCCCCAAAATGCAGCTGTAGCAGGTGCATCGCCGCCTCATGTAAGGGCAGCTGAGACTGCTTGAGTTCAAATATGCGTGTGCGGGATTCGCCGTTGAACAGGTATTCCAGGATGTATTTGCGCATGGTGGGATCCTTGTATGGGGACAAATGCAGCTGATTATTCTGACCTACTGATCAGCTTTTAGCTCAACTGCAGACCCCAAGATTGGTTATCGAGGAGCTATATATGCGCCTCGGTAAATCGACCTGCACTTGCACTTCTGGGAGCTGTCAGCACTTGGCGTTTAACTCTCCTGTCATGGCTACCGTCTAGCGCATAGGTGAGCACAGAAACTATGCCTTAAATCCCTGACGTTAAAGGAGATAGCCCCGGTGCAAGGCTTGCAGAGCGCCGTACACCAGTATTGGGTTGGCCAGCGTTGAAAGGCTGCGGTCAATCACGAGCGGCACGAACCTTTCCGCTGAAAACTCTGAAGCCATAGGTGTTGTAGATGAGCGTCACCGGTATCAGCACGGCGAAACCCACCAACATGAAAACCTGACTGTTCGGACTGGAGGCGGCAGCTTGCAAGGTCAGGTGCGGCGGGACAATCAACGGATATAGCGCTGCGATCATCAATGCGAACGCCAAAACGAAGATCCCCAATGCTGCGAACAGCGGCAGATACTGCCGGCGGCTTCGAAAACCCAAAATGAAGCCGATCAGCAGTGCAATGAGTAGTGTTGCGGCCGGCAGCCAGACAAGACGATTGGAAAGCCGATGCGCATATTGAGTGTCCAGTGTCGCTGTCCAGACAACCAACACGGCCAGAAGCACCAGGGTTACGATGGCCAGCGCCCTCGCCTGTCGACCTGATCGTCGTTGCAGATCTTCTACAGTGCGCCAATACAACCAGCAGGCGCCCAACCACGTGTAGCCCGCCACGAGCACCGCGCCACAATACAGCGGAAACAGACCTGACCACTCCCAGCCGTCCCCGCTGTACTGCCCGCCCTGATTAGGCACGCCTTGTACAAGCGTACCCAACACAATCCCCTGAGTTGCCCCGGCCAGCAGCGAACCGACCAGCAGCAAGCCGTCGACCATGCGTTTGATACGATAGCTGGGCGAGTAGTCTCGAAATTCTAGCGCTACCGCGCGAAGAACCAGCGCCAAAAACATCGCGATAAACGGCAGATAAAGCGCCGGCAGCAAGGTGGCGTAAGCCAGCGGAAACAAGGCCAGTAACCCCCCGCCTCCCAGCACCAGCCAGGTTTCATTGGCGTCCCAGATCGGCAAGATGGTCACGGCCATGGTACGACGGTGCTGACTACATCGGGTAAGGCCGAGCAGTACGCCAACACCAAGATCAGTGCCGTCCAACAGCACGTAGTTCAATACCGAGAACGCCAGGGCCGCAGCGGACAGCAGGATTATCCAGTCATTCTCCAACATGGATGTATTCCCTCAAGGTTTACCCGTCTCGTCAGCCAGAGTAGGTTGCGGCCCGGGCTCGCCCTCGTGAGGAGGCTCATGCAGTAGTCGCAGCAACACCCATAGACCCACGCCAAAGATCGCCACATAAAACGACAGGATCGTCCACGTTGACCCTACCACCTGCTGTCGAGACACCGAAGACAGGCTGTCAGCCGTGCGCAGCAAACCATAGACGGTGAAGGGTTGGCGTCCGACTTCGGTTACCACCCAACCACTCAACATCGCCAGAAATCCAGCCGGGGCCATCAGCACACAGACTCGGAGCATCCAACGCGCTGCGTACAGCCGTTGTCGCCAGCGCAACACCAGACTGGCCAAGCCCTGTCCCACCATCAACAGGCCCAAGCCGACCATGAAACGGAAGGCGAAGAACACCGTTGGTACAGGCGGGATGTCCTCAGGCGGAAATTCATCCAGGGCGGCGATGGTGCCACTCAGGTCATGCCGCAAGTAGAGCGACCCTATGCGCGGAATCGCCACTTCCCAATGATTGCGTCGCTCAGCCATGTCCGGAAGTGCGAACAAGCGTAATGGTTCGCCTGCGCCATCAGGCGGGCGAGTCCAGGAGCCTTCGATGGCAGCGACCTTTTGCGGCTGTACTTTAAGGCTGTGCTCACCATGAAGATCTCCCACCAGGATTTGCACAGGTGTGAGCAACACAATCACCCACAGCGCCATGGAGTATGCAAGCCGAGCTCGCGGGTTCTCGGCCCCCCGTAATAGCTGCCAGGCGCTGACACCGGCCACCAGCGTGGCGCTGCCGATCAGCGCGGCCAACGTCATATGCACAAGCCGGTAAGGGAACGACGGATTGAAGATGATCGCCCACCAGTTTTCGGCAATGAAGCGGCCATCGGCGCCAATGGAGTAACCGGCGGGTGTCTGCATCCAGGAATTGGCCGACAAAATCCAAAACGCGCTGATCAGCGATCCGAGGGCTACCGCGCAGGTAGCAAAGAAATGCAGACGAGGGCCAACTTTTTTCAATCCGAATAACATGATGCCAAGAAAACCAGCTTCCAGGAAAAACGCCGCCAGCACTTCATAGAACATCAACGGGCCGAGAATATCTCCTGCCTGAGTCGAAAGCCGCGACCAATTTAGCCCGAACTGGTATTCCAGAATCAGACCCGAGGCGGTGCCTACCGCGACGTTGAGGGCAAACACTTTTAGCCAGTAAAGGTAGACGTCCAGGTAGATCCTTCGCCCGCGCCACAGCCACAGTGCTTCGAGCACGACCAGAAAGTTGGCCAAGCCGATGGTGAAGGCCGCCAGCACGATATGAAAACTTATGGTGATCGCGAACTGGGCACGCGCCGCTATTAGCGCAGAATCAACCGCGTCCATGCTGTACACGCACCGTTAGCCAATGAGCGTAGGAATCAGCAATTAGCAGCAGCGAACGATGGCTAGGAAGACAGCCTAAGGTGTTGGCGGGAAGAGGCATGGCACATGTCCAATGTATTGGTCGGTTGATTCTCTTGGGTGGCAATGATTCCGAAAGTCAAAGCTCAAAATCTTCCCCTCTGGACAGGCAGAATCATGCGGGAGGCATCGGCCAAAAATGGTCGACTGGTTTCAATGCTTCCCTCTCGATAGGTGTTCATGTTTTTAGATCATACGATGCAAAACGATAAACAGAGAGTTCACCCTGCCAGCCACTTCAGGGACGAGCTGATTGGGCTGCAGCTGGCAAGGTGAACAAATAGACAATAGCTTTCCCTGCTGAACTTACCTCATTCCGCTCGTAAAATTTCCACGAGTGAATGTTCTCGTCGAGATTCTTGCTATTGGCCCTGGCCTTGCTTTGGCACTTTTTACAGTCCCCATCTTTTGAGACTGTGTTCATGCCTAGGAGGGCATAAACGGCCGGCAGCGGAATCAACAACGGAGGTGTTCATGGTAATGAAAGCGACGGTGACAGTAGTAACGACTGCGAATCGCGCTGGCAGTGATCTTGGCGGCGGTAATAGCAGCAGTGGGCGCTGCGGCAGCGGCCATTACGATGGGCATTCCGGATAGGGTCACTCCAGGAATTTATCCTATGACCGCTCTGGCGCTCACTCCGAGCCAGGCGATTACCATGGCGTTCATGCAGTTGGGGGCGTTGGCGGCGATCACGCAGGTCATTTTCGAAGTGAATCTAGCGATGATCACAGCAACCATGTAGGCGGCTACCCAGGAGATGATCGTGTTAACCACATTGCCAGTGAACGGGCGATGACAAATGAGGTTCATGATCTGCGCTGACCAGCCGCCAGAGGTGCGGGAGTTTGAGTTTGCGTCCACCAGAAAAGCTAAATACCCGGAGTCGAGTCACCCACCCCATACTGTCGCCCCATTTACAGGGCATTTCCCCCAGAGTTGGCTGTAGTTGCCCCCGGAAAATTTTCGGAGGGAAATGCTCGATTTAGGAGCACTACCCCTACCCCGACCGATGAATCCATCGACCCCGTTTCTGACAATTGACACACACCAGATTTACTCAGCGACAGCGACTTGATTACGTCCAAGCGCTTTTGCTCGATACAGTGCTTTATCGGCACTGTTCATCAAGCTGTGCAGATCGTTATCACCGGTATCCGTTGACGCTACGCCGAGGCTGGCTGTTATGCAGTGAACAGGCTCAGTCATCAATCCGGCGATAGTCTGGATGAGTTGTTCAGCAATCTTAACGGCAACCTCAATGGAGGTGTCCGGGAGCAGAACAGCGAACTCCTCGCCACCCAGCCTGCCATGGACGTCAGTTTCACGAAAGGACGTACTGATGACCACACCCATCTGACGCAGAACCTGATCCCCGACCTGATGACCATAGGTGTCGTTGATATGCTTGAAGTGATCCATATCCAACATCACGGCGCACAAAGGCAACCGGTTATTCTTACAGTAATCATGCAACTGCTGGGCATGGTCAAAGAAAGCTCGACGATTTTTCAGGCCAGTGAGCTCATCGGTCTGTGCTGCACGGGTGGAAATGCTATGCGCCCGCTCGATTTCACGTGTCAGACGGAAGGCTGTTTCCAATGCATCGGATAGACTGCGTGTAGCGCTGGCCACAAATGACGTGAACACTAAAACGGCCAGTGCCATACCGACCTGCATCGCTGACGATTGAAACAGCAGCCATGTGGTGCACGGCAACAAAACCAAGCCGATGGACACTAACGTCATGTATCGATAGGCGGAGTAGCAGGACACCGCACTGACCGACATTCCGACGGTAAAGAGCATGACCAAGGTCTGCGACAAAAGGTCGTTTGGTGGCATTACAGCTAATGCCCCTGCGCCCCAGATACCGGCAGATAACACTAGCGTGCTCCAGTATTTCCACTCCCATCGTTGAGGTGTGCGCTCACTTTCCTGGCTGCGAAAATAGGCAATGAACATCGAGATCCGCAACAACGTCGATCCCGTCAGTATGGGTATCCACCAAACAACGACGCTGTGCTCAAAACGATCCCAGCACATCCAACACAGAATGACGGCAGCTAGGTAACTACCGAAAACCGCAGAAACTGATTGGCGGAACAGCTGATGCAATCGGTCAGTTCGCACCTGCTCTACTATGAAAAAATCCTGGTTATTCCGAGATGTTGGGACATCCATTTGATCCGCCTGATCATGATGCTGCGTCAGAAACTATTGTGGCACCTTGCCACCAAAGCAAACAACCGATTCACAAGCATTGCTGACTACAAAACTCGCTGTTAATCGCATCGGCTAAGGGACAGGTTTGACGGATACCACCTCGGAATACCTGAATTTCTTCTTTCTAGCCTCATTCTTCGCCCCTTGTCCTGCGACAAGATTGCTCAAAACTCTTATCATCCTGAGTTCATTTGGCGCAATGACGAAGGTCTTTCACCATGTCTACAGCCGAAGCAGGACACAGCGATTTAAACTCGACTGAATTGGTGAGGAAACCCAAAATGACCTTGAGAGGCTTCGTCGCATTGCTAGTCGTCATCGGTTCCCGGATGACATTACAGATGAGCATACCCTGGCCCTGCCCGCTTTCTTCGCTTCGTAGAGTTGCTTGTCCGCAGCTTCTATCAACGCCTGGAATTCAAGGTCATCAGTGGGCGTCAATGTTGCGACGCCTAGAGAAATAGTCACCACATGATCGACATCAGAAGCAGAATGCTCGATACCCAGCGCCCGGATATGCTCTTGCATTTTTTCCGCAATTTGGACCGCTCCGCAAAGATCTGTATTGGGCAGAACGCAGGCAAACTCTTCGCCACCATACCGAGCGACCAGATCGTAGGGGCGTCTAACCGTTTCAGATAACGCTTGGGCAACAGATTTCAAGCAGCCATCTCCAGCCTGGTGCCCATATTGGTCGTTGTAGCGTTTGAAAAAGTCAACATCCACTAAAATGAGCGACAGCGGCTTTTGCTCTCGAAAGCACTGGCGCCAATCCGCCAATATGTCCTCATCGAATTTGCGTCGATTGGCCACTCCAGTAAGGCCATCCATCAACGCCATGGAGCGCAGCAGATCGTTCTGTAGCTTCAGGGTCAGATGTGTTCGCACACGTGCTCTAACAATGGTGGGATTGATCGGTTTGCTGATGAAGTCCACCGCGCCTAGCTCCAGACCTAGCACCTCATCTGACTCCTGCTGCTGTGCGGTAATGAAGATGATGGGGATGCCCTGGGTCGCAGGGTCAGCCTTGAGTCGACGGCATACTTCATGCCCGTCCATGCCCTCCATGACCACGTCCAGCAGAATCAGATCGGGTAGCTGGCTCCGACACAGGGTGATCGCCTGCTCACCGCTGGTGGCCATGAACACATCACAGTCCTCACGAAACAACTCATGGAGTACCCGGATATTAATCGGTTGGTCGTCAACAATGAGGAGTTTTGGACGGTTATGGGGATGTGGTAACCAGGTTTGCATCGATTGTTCCATCAGGCAGATCTCAACAGTTCACGACCAATCGGCATCGCAGCGGAAAAGTCTAGCGACTGCACCATGACAACCAGTTCATCGAACTGTGGGCGCAGGGATTGCGGCGTTTTTGACGCCAATGCGTCTGCCAGCTCTATGGCTTGAAGGTTACCAGCCTCCAGCAATAGCAAAATCTCTTTAAGGGATTCTTTCCATTGCGTCGGCTCCATTGTTTCCTTGCCTGCACTGATCTTTGCTCGTGGGCTCTGACCAAAGTCGACATTCATCTGCTCAAGGCTTTGTTGCAGTAACCTGCTCAATTCGTCAAACCATGTTGCGTCAGCAAAGATGCTCGCTACAGACTCAGCATCTGCGGATTTCAGCTTTTGCTCCAGGTCGCCGGCCAGCAGCGACATCGCCTTGGCACCCATGGTCCCGCTGCTGCCTTTAATTGTATGAAGCACGAAAGCCGCCCCCGATGCGTCTTGCCGCTGGATCTGATCGTGCAACCGGACAAGCTGTTTTTCTAGCTCGGGACCAAAGTTACGCAGCACGTTGCGGATCAAATCGAGGTCACCACCAAAGCGGCTAATGATCGATTCACGAGGCTCGATGACGCCTTCTCCTGCATTGGCTTGGCCCAGAGCTGGAGATGCCTGGCGATCCTCACGGCCCGCTTGAAAAAGCAATGTTGCGACGAGTTGTTCCAGATCTATGGGCTTGCCGACATGCTCATTCATCCCCGCAGCAAGACAGGCCTCACGGTCGGTATTGGAGGCATTTGCTGTCATCGCAACTATTGGCAGCGCTGCAAAACGTGGATCCGATCGTATGCGACGGGTCGCCTCCAAGCCATCTATATCCGGCATCTGGATATCCATCAACACCGCGTCGAACGGCACCATCTCAGATATCACCCTGCTCACACCTTCCAGCCCACCCTCAGCCAGCGTCACCTGAGCGCCTTCCCCTGTCAGTAACTCATCGGCAACCTGCCGATTAAGCATGTTGTCTTCCACCACCAATAGCCGCAGCCCGGCCAGACGCTGCGGCCTTTCAACTGTTGACTTGGACGGGAGTGACTGCGCAAGGCCTTTGCCGTTGAGTGCTCGCTGAACAGCGTCGGCTAACTGCTTGGGAGTAACAGGCTTGGTCAGAAACCCCACGAAGGGAGCGTCTCCCATCTCGTATGCGTCAGCCAGCACTTCACGGCCGTAAGCGGTAATCATAATGACCATTGGAGGAGGTACGCCGTTGCCCTGCTGACGGATCAATTGCGCAGCGCTCAGCCCATCCATATCGGACATCCGCCAGTCCATCAGTACCACGTCGTAGGCTTCGCCTCTCGCCTGGGCGTTCTTCACCCATTCCACTGCTTGCGTGCCGCCACACACGTGGTCGGCCTTCCACCCCAATGCATGAACCGTTCGCAACAGCAATTCACCCGCCATGGCGTTGTCGTCGACGACCAGTATCCGTATGGACGCATCGACTCCAGAGCTGTCAGATCTCAGCAGCGAATTCGGCGCTACATCCAGCGTGATATCGAACCAGAAGCGACTTCCCACACCCTGCTGGCTCTCCACCTGAAGTTCACCGCCCATCAAGCTGACCAACCGCTTACAGATCACCAAGCCCAGCCCGGTACCGCCAAAGCGGCGGGTGGTTGAAGCCTCGGCCTGAGTGAATCCTTCAAAAATGTGCTGAAGTTGCTCCGGGCTGATACCGATACCGGTATCAGAAACGGCGATGCGCAATTTCAAAGAGTTTTCCGTGCGCATCAGTTGCTCGACGCTGACCACGATCTGGCCTTCCATGGTGAACTTGAGGGCGTTACCCGCCAGGTTGATCAGCACCTGTTGCAGCCGCAGGCTATCGCCTATCAGGTCGTTGGGTAGATTGGAGTCCAGATCGAACATGACCTCGACCTCTTTCTGGCCCTGATTACCTGCCAGCACAACGGCGAGATCACGCATGAGCGGTTCGAGTTCGAACGGGTGCACATCCAGCTGTAGCTTGCCGGCCTCAATTTTGGAGTAATCAAGGATGTCATTGAGCAAACCCAGCAGTGATTTCGCAGCGGTCTGCGCTTTGGTCACATAGTCGAGTTGACGACCATTCAGGTCAGTGTTCTGCACCAACTGCAACATGCCCAGCACGGCGTTCATCGGCGTGCGTATTTCGTGGCTCATGTTGGCCAGGAACGACGATTTTGCCGCACTCGCGGTATCGGCCTGTTCCTTGGCGTACAGTAGATGTGATTCCAGCTCGCGCTGGGAGGTGATATCCCGATTGATACCCGTCACGCGCAGGGGCGTACCGCTGGGACTGCGTTCGACCTGCGCGCCTGCCTGTATGAAGCGGATCTGACCGTCCGGGTGAACGACACGGAAAACTGTGTCGTACACACCATTCCCCTCGACGGCGGCATTCAGCTTTGCAGCCGCCGCCACAGCATCCTCGGGGTGAATACGCGCGTACCAGTGTTTATAACTCAGACCAGTATTGCGCAACGTCAGTGACTGACCGTAGAACTCGAACATGCGGTCATTCCACTGCAAGTTATTGTCCGCCAACGTCCATGACCAAATGCCCAGTTCGGCTACCTCAGCAGCCATCACTAACTGGTCGTGCACCGCCATCAGTTCACTACGTTGTTTCTGCGTCGTCTCCAGGCTCGCAGCCAGCTCCTTTTCTGCCGCTTTCCGTTCGGTGATGTCTACCGCGATGCCCAGGTAGCCGCTCAATTTCCCATCGTCATCGCGCATGGAGGTGACCACCAGCGTGACAGGAAACCGCGAGCCGTCCTTACGTATGTAAGTCCACTCACGTGTTTCTGCGCCTTCAATCTCAGGTTTATGGGTAAACACATGGAAGCCGTCGATCGCCTGAGCGTACTCCTCGCTCAGTTCTACGCCACGAGCAGCAACTTCTTCGGGTACATGGATCAGCGCTGGTGTGTGTTTTCCCAGTAACTCATCGGCGTCATAACCCAACAAATGCTCGGCGCCTTTGTTAAATACACGGATAACACCATCGAGATCTGTCGCAATGATCGAGACCTCAGTGGCCGAGCGCAGCACAGTACCCAACAACAGATTGAGATGCCGCAACTCGGACGTTCGCTGCGCAACCTGCTCCTCCAGGTTGGAATTGAGTTCGAGAATTCGGGCCTCTGCTGCTTTTTTCGCCGAGATATCCCTTAACGTCTTGGAGGCTCCAACGACGCGACCACCCTCGCCATAAATGGGTGAGATGCTGGCGGAGACATCGATCAGCCGACTATCTTTACAGCGACGTTGGGTATCAAAGCCGGTGATACGCTCCCCCGCCCTTATGCGCGCAAGGATATGGGCTTCTTCAGCTACAAAATCCTCAGGAACAACCAGACTGACCAGCGTCTGGCCCACAGCCTCCTCGGCGGTATAGCCAAAAAGGTGCTCGGCTCCCTTGTTCCAGTTGGTCACGATGCCATCGAGTGTTTTTCCGATAATGCCATCGGCCGAACTTTCAACGATGGCGGCCAGCCTTGCCTGCTCGGCGAATATCTGCCGCCGGCGTTGACGGCTGACACTCACAACACCCGCCAGAGTAGCCAGAAGTAGAGTGAGCAAACCACCCATCAACAGAACCACCGTTGGTGAAACCTGATGCAGGCGCTGGATGAACAATGGATGCGCGCCGAGTTCAACTTGCCATCGCCTCCCGTATACCTCGCGCTCCACCTGGTGGGTCATTAGCGTTTCATGGCTGGCCGAGTCGTCGGTGCTTTCATAAAACAGCTTCTCTTGCCCAGGGACAGTGATATCCCTTAATCGCAGATGCACCGTCTCATTTTCTATGCGCAGGCCTCTGAGTACCTGCTCTGTCTGCAACACGACATAGCTCCAGCCAAACGCTGCGGCCTCGCGTTCAACAGCGGTCGCCGGAGTCTCTCCGCCGCGAAAGATGGGCATCAAAACCAGGAAAGACTGCTGCGGTTTCGCTGTGTCCTGTATCAAAGTGATGGGCCCGGTTATCCGTGCCACACCGCTCTGCATCGAAGATAGGGCAGCCTCCTGCCGCGATGTTTCCGAAGCTATGTCCAAGCCAATTACAGGCTGGTTACCCTCAACCGGTTCGACATACTGGACAACGTAACGCTCGCCTGAATGGGGTGAGAATTGACGAATGGAGAAATCAGCTTTGCCATCGGCCCGAGCGTATTTGAGAAACTCGCGTTCATCGCGCTCCGGTACACGCCTGATAAAGCCCAAGGCACTTGCGCCGGGGAACTCGGCAGCAAGGTCGCGCGTTTGGTGATATTGGTCAAAAACTTCGCGACTGATGCCATGCTCACCCGCTGTCAGCACAGCTCCACGAGCGCCTCGCAATCCGTATTGGTAAAGATTGAGGCGAGTTAAAACCAACTCTGCGGCTTCCTCGGTAGCCGCTGCGACCCTTTCTTGTGCCTGCTGCTCGTTGATGCGTTCAAGGATCCAGGCGCCTAGAATGCTTACCCCTACCCCCACCACCAGAGTGATCGCTGCTCCCCAGTTCAATGCAAAAAACCTTTGTTTTCTCACCCGCATTGCCCCATTACAGAAGGCCTTCAAGCCTTCACTATAAAAGTTCTAACCCTGTTGGGGGACCGTCTGCAACTTATCCGCATGCATAACATTAACCTTCAGCCCCGAGGATAAAAATGAGCATATTTGAGCGAAGGGTATAGGACGGCAATAAAGATAACCTTGCATGATCTGGCAGCCTTGCCTCAGAAGCGCATTGGCCTGTTCCTGAGTTTCTACGCCTTCGGCCACCAACTCAAGACCTAGCGCCTGGCCTAACTTTATGATCGCCTCAATGATCGCCGAATCGCTTTTATCGGTGAGCATATCTCGTACAAAGCTCTGATCTATTTTCAGAACATCAATTGGAAACCGCTTGAGATAAGCCAAGCTCGAATAACCTGTGCCAAAATCGTCGATCGAAATGCGGACCCCTAACGCCTTGAGATGAAAGAGGGTTTCGCGGGCGTTATCAATATCTCTTGCCAGCACTCCTTCGGTAATCTCCAACTCCAGGGATTCTGCTTCTAGTCCAGATTCGGCCAAGACGCCTTTCACCATGTCCAGGAAGGACTCCTCGCGAAATTGCACGACGGAGATATTAACGCTAATGGAAATGTCATGACCCAGTTCACGAAGCACTCTCGCGTCGTTACAGGCCTGGAGCAGAACGTATTTGCCAATCGGAATGATCAGCCCTGTTTCTTCCGCCAGTGGAATGAAATCGACAGGCGAAACCAAAACACCGTCATGATTGCGCCACCGGATGAGCGCCTCCAGCCCAATAACCTGGTTCTGCCGGGCATCGACCTTCGCCTGGTAAAAGACCTCAAAAACGCCATCTTCCAAAGCAGTGCGCATATGGCGCTCAAGCAGATGCCTGGCACGCATGCTGCTCTCGATATGCAGAGAAAAAAAACAATAGCGATTGCGACCTGAAAGTTTCGCCTGGTACATGGCCGAGTCGGCATGCCGGTAAAGTGACTCCAGATCGTCGCTATCCTCAGGGAACACACTAATACCGATGCTTGCGGAAAGGTCGTATCGGTTTGCCTGGATTGAAAATGGACTGGAGATTGTTGCGAGTACCCTTTCAGCGAAGTCGCCCACTGCGTCGAAACCTATCACCTCTGGCAGGAGGAGGATGAACTCGTCTCCTCCTTGCCTGCTGAGGGTATCCACTACGCGCAAAGATCGCGATAATCGCAATGCAACCTCTTGCAACACCAAATCGCCGACAGAGTGGCCCATCGAATCGTTGATCACTTTGAAGTTGTCCAGATCAAGCAGTAGCATCGCCACACGGCTATGGTTGCGACGGGCCTTTTGTAAAGCCTGCTCGGTACGATCCTGCAACAGTATTCGGTTGGGTAGTCCAGTTAATGCATCGTGATTGGCGAGCCTCTTGGCCTCATTTCGCAAGGCGATATGAGCCTTGATATGGGCTCTGGCAACTGGAATATTCAGCGGCTTTTGAATGAAGTCCACTCCGCCGCACTCGAGAGCGCGAAGCTCATCGTCTGTCTGCGTATGAGAGCTTACAAAAATGACCGCAGCGTCCAAAAGTTCCGGATCGGATTTCAGCGCCCGGCAGACCTCGAAGCCGCTCATTCCTGGCATTTCTATGTCGAGCAAAACCACATCGGGCCTGCATTGACGAGCAATCTCAAGCGCCTCCTGACCACTTCTGGCGACATAGACCTCGGCTAAATCTCGCACTGCGATGCTCAGAACTCTTAGGTCAGTGACCTGATCATCGACTATCAGGAGGACTGGTTTGAGGCCAAACGTCTTGTCGCGCATTCCATTGCTCCTTGCAAATCCCTTGCATTAATAACAAGCAATCCTAGACCAGCTTTTCTTCGGTGGGATGCCCGACCTGCAAGTCCCGAATATGTTCAGGCCAGGCCCGCTAACCGTTGAAGTCTTTCAAGGTCTGCTTCGGGTTCGCCATTGGTCATGGCTGCAGCAAGGCGCATGACCACTTGTTCGCGGCGCCTGCATGGGAGGCAAGGAGTAGATAGCACCTATCAATTCACGTAGTGCCATAGGCAGTCCCCAGCATGCTTTCAAGCGAACTGCAAAAGGGGCTGCGAAATCACGGACAGCGTGCAGGAGCACTTCTTGATTCACGGTATTCCCGTGGTTCTCCCATTTCTGTGTTTGGTACAGCAAAAGCTTAGATGGGCAATCTCTATGTAATTAGTCTCCTAACGGTACATCAAAAACAGCATGTGCATGAAGTGGCGACAAGAGAGTGTTTGAAAATCTCAAATGCGAAATTTTGCTGCGATTGCGCCGACTTTCAGATCGGTTTGCGGAACGGAATTGCGAGTGAAGGTGTCATTTGTATTAGACACCTTGGTGTCCCAACCCTATTGAGATAGAGAGATCGTTTTCATGAATAATATTATCTACATCGTCGGGGCAGTTGTGATCGTCCTAGTTATTCTGTCGTTTGTCGGTCTTGTATAGCCTCAGCTGCTGGGCACATTTCGACGAGGTACATGGACGTCGCTCCGTCTTAGATTTTGTACGCTGAAGAGAAGGCTCTCGAGTTCTCGCCGAGATCTTGCATTTCGCTCGATGATCGCGAATTTGATTTGGTCAATGGCATTGGGGGGATAGAACTATGACTGTTCCGCGGAGATGTTTGTCAGTTGATTCTTTTTGACGCCGATCATTCCCATTAACCTGGCAACTCGTCTCCGGCGTACACCCAGCGAAAAAGATCAAGCCCCGAGAAAAATACGGGGCTTGATGTATCACACGGCATCAGGATTTACGTCCGCCACCGGGGCTGTGTTCACCTCCTTTCCGGCCCGCCTCAGAAGCTTTTTCCCTGTCTTCTGCAAGGTTACCGCCGCGACCACTTCCCTGGCCACCGCTGGTCGCCTGATTTGCATCGCTAGACTGCCGTCCGCCTGAAGCCTGACCGCCTTTCTGGCCCGCCTCAGAGGCTTTTCCTTTGTCTTCGGCAAAGTTGCCACCGCGCCCGGCTCCCTGCCCGCCGCCAGACATACGATCAGCATCTTTTGACTGTTGTCCCCCTGAAGCCTGACCACCTTTTTGGCCCGCCTCAGAAGCTCGTTGTGGATCGTTAGCAAAATTGCCGCCTGATGCCTCTCCGCCTTTCTTGCCAGCTTCAGAGGCCTTATCCCGGTCATTGGCAAAGTTTCCGGGGGTTTTATTTCCGGTGTTAGCCATTTCTGTTCACCTCTTCCTTTCTCAGGGGCGAGCTCATGTGCTCGTCTCTAATTATAGGTCATGAAAAATCGAAAGCTTGAGCTGAAATGCCATCTCAGGACGAGCGGAATAGGGAAGATAGTTCCCCGCAAATTTGGCCTAATCGACTGGCGGCGGAAGTACCGCCGATCACCCTGCGCTTGGATTATTTTCAAAAGAGTCCAAATTTTTACTAGGATATAAATCCTCTTAAGTCCTCCGAGCGTCGTGCAGGGGAGGTAAGTCGATGACCGAACACATCGTCCATTTTCACTGCCAGATCGATCAGGGAACGACTGAGCGTTTCAGGGATGTTTGCCTCGAAGCCATCGACCAAGGTGCTACGTCGCTGTTACTAAATCTGTCCACCTGCGGTGGCAGCACCAATTTCGGCTTCACGCTCTATACCTTCCTGAAGTCATTGCCGGTGCCGCTTTGCGCGATTAATGCCGGCAACATCGAATCGATGGGCATCATCATGTTTTTGGCGGCAAGTCGTCGCATCACGTCGCCTCACGCGCGCTTCCTGATTCACCCGATGAACTGGTACTTCAGTCAAAAATCGGTCGACCATCAACGCTTGCGCGAGTACCTGTTGAGCCTCGACAACGACCTCGCGCGCTACGTGCAAATTTTCACACTCGAAACCGCTGACGCAACGACCAAACTCGATATTTTCCATTGCCTTTCAGCGGAAGAGAAGGTCATCGCTGCACACGAATCCCTGGCCTACGGTATTGCACATGAGATGAAGCAGATGGTATTTGCGGATGATGTCAAACACTGGAAAGTAAGTGGTGGATGAGGTCGAAGCTGTCGTCATGAGCAGACAACGTGAAAACGCCATAACGCATCCACACTCCTGTGTGTAGTGGTCTAATGAAACCGGACACCCATTTAGGCGAAAATGCTCGCCAAATCAAGGTGTCAGATGACCAAACAACGCCGTTCCTTTTCTGCTGAATTCAAACGCGAGGCTGCCAACCTCGCGCTCAAGCAAAACTATAGCTACATCGAAGCCAGCCGTTCACTCGGTGTGGGCGAGTCGGCACTATGTCGTTGGGTCGACCAGATTCAGCAGGAACGCCAAGGCGTCACCCCGCAAAGCAAAGCGCTGACACCGGAACAGCAGAAAATCCAGGAGCTGGGAGCTCGGATCGTTCGCCTTGAACGGGAAAAATCCATATTAAAAAAAGGCTACCGCGCTCTTGATGTCGGAAGATCACGAGCGTACGCGCTGATCAATCAGCTGAGCGTCCATGAGCCGATTGATTGGCTGTGCAAAGTGTTTGAGATCAATCGATCAATTTATTACGCCCACCGCCTCAAGCGCCGGATGCCTGATGTCGAACGGCTTCGGTTGCGCAGTCGGGTGTGCGTGCTTGTGCGATGGTTCTGGCAAATGACAGGCCAACCAGCTCACACCGGTAAGGCATGGTTCAGGACAGCGATGCGGGATGAGTACGGCGATACTTAGAATAAAACCGCCTTGGTGCCACAGTCGGCGCCTCGGCATCGAATCATGCACCGATCATGGGAGGGGGCGCGACTTTGAAGGCTGTTTGCACTGCCATACGCCACTCATGCAGTCAAACCGATCTTCCGCTCTGGGTCCAGGCTGTGTGAAAACACCTGCAATTGTCTAATCTTCTGATCGCCGAGATCTTAGCGGGGGTGGTCATGAAGCGATTTATTGAAGGTGAGGCTCGGACGCAAGTCACCTTGCTGCCGGAGTGTCTGGACGAGACGATTACGTAGCCGAAGAAAACCCAGTCCGCGTGGTCGATGTTTTTGTCGATGAACTCGACCTGGGCGCTCTTGGTTTTGAGGGCGTCGATCCTGCCGCAACGGGTCGTCCGGCCTACCACCCAGCGGTGTTGCTGAAGATCTATATCTACGGCTACCTCAATCGGATTCAGTCCAGCCGCCGGCTTGAACGTGAGGCCGAGCGCAACGTCGAGTCGATGTGGCTACGGGGCGTTTAGCTCCGGACTTCAAAACCATTGCCGACTTTCGCAAAGACAACGGCAAAGCCATTCGCCGCGTATGCCGCCAGTTCGTAGTTCTTTGCCGCAACCTCATTCTCTTCTCTCAGTCGATCATCGCCATCGACGGCAGCAAATTCAAAGCCGTCAATAATCGCGACCGCAACTTCACTCAGGGCAAGGTGAAGGCACGCATGCAGCAGAGGTCTTGTGACGGTTCATAATGGTCTGGGGCAAGATCAAAAGATCGCAGCCTTCGGCAGCTCCAGGTGCGATCTTTTAAGCTCGCCCCCCCCTTCACCGAGGACTAACTCGCGCAATGTATCAAGAAACAGCTTGAGCACCGGCGAGTCATCGTCCGCGCGGTAAGTGGCGTACAACGGCACTTCCGGCAATGCCGGTGTCAGGCGACGGAACACCAGCCCGGCTGGCGCCATCTGCTCAATGGACGCTGGCAACAGCGCCACACCGAAACCGGCCCGCACCAGGCTCAGCAGGGTTTGCACCTCGATCACCTCCTGACGAATCTGCGGAGTAAATCCGGACTTGATGCAGCACTGGTAGAGAAAATCGGCAAACCGCGACTGCTTGAGTTCCAACGCTACGAATGGTTCCTGCGCCAGGTCCGAAGGCGCCAGGCTTTCGCGTCGGGCCAACGGATGATCAACGGGCATCACCACGCGAATCGGCTCGTAGATCAGCAGTTCATTGCGCAACTGCGGATCGTCATAGCCGACCCGGAACACACAGGCATCGATGCGTTTCTCCTTCAACGCCATGACCTGTGCCGCCGGCGTCATTTCATGCAGGCGCCAGGACACCTGAGGATAGCGCTCGCGGAAGAGGTGTAAGGCCCGCGGCAGCACGCCCACCATCACCGAACTGATCATGCCGATTTCCAACTCGCCCAACTGGCCACGACCGGTCTGACGAGTCAGGTCTAGCGCGCGGTTCAGTTGTTCGAACACCAGCGGCGCTTGTTCCTTGAGCATCTGCCCGGCCGCCGTCAGTTCGACCCGGTGATGACTGCGCTCGAACAGCGGTGTACCCAGTTCCTCTTCCAGCAGACGAATCTGCTGGCTCAGCGGCGGTTGGCAAATGTGCAAACGCGTGGCAGCCCGGCCAAAATGCAGCTCTTCAGCAAGGGCCATGAAATACCGCAGCAATCGCAAGTCCATGACGGCTATCCCAGGGTCAGTGGCGTCGAGCGCTGGCGCACACCGGTCAAGCTGAACAGCGCATTGGCGATGGCCGGGACCACCGACGTGCTGCCCAGTTCACCGACACCTCCAGGTTTGCTCGGCTCGCCGTCCAGTACCAGAATATCTATCGCCGGCATGTCCGACATCCGGGGCACCCGGTAATCATGGAAGTTGCTCTGCACCACCCTGCCCTGTTTGATGTCCATGCGGTCGAACAGCGCGTGGCCGAGGCCCCACATCAAGCCGCCATAGATCTGCTCTTCGACACCGCCCGGCGACACCGCCAGGCCGCAATCGACCACGCAGGTGAGCTTATCGACCTTGATCACACCGTTTTTTTTCGAAAGTCTGGCGACCACCGCGATGAAGCTGGTGTAACCCTGATTGGTGGCGACCCCCAAGGCTGTCCCTTCCGGCAATGGCTGGCCCCAACCGGCACGTTCGGCGGCGTTCTTCAGCACCGCGACGTGCCGGGGCCGGCCTTGCATGTTGGCCAGGCGAAAGGCCAACGGATCCTGTCCCGAGCTGTGTGCCAATTCGTCCATGAAACTTTCGACGGCAAACACATTGGGAATGAAACTCACGGAGCGATACCAACCGCTGGGCACGTTGCTTTCGTGCCTGACCCAGACCAGGTCCAGATTCGCAGGACGATAAGCAAAGTCCCACGCGGTGATAGCCTCGGTCGTGCTGTAGTCCATGTGGTCGGGGCGTTCGAAATAGCCAGGTTCCCACTGTTCCGGCGAAGCCGGTGAGACAGCGTCAAGTTTCAACGCCGTGAGTTTGCCCTGAGCATCCAGCGCACCTTTGACTCGATGCAGAGTCGCCGGGTGCATGAACAGCGCACGCATTTCGTCTTCACGGCTGTTCATCAACTTGACTGGCACCTTGGCCTGCTGCGCCAGGTATGCCACTTCGAACAACCAGTACTTGGCCTCCCGCGCCCCGAAGCTGCCACCGGACACCAACTCGTTGATGGTGACCTTGTCCTTGGCGATCTTGCACACCGTTTGCGCAGCTTCCAGCGCCGAGGATGGCACCTGAACGCCGCCCCAGTAGGTGATGGCGTTATTCTTCACCTCGGCGGTGATGCAGATCGGTTCCAGCGGGTTCTGCACCTTGTACGGCATGAGGTAATCGGCTTCGAGCAGCTTCGCGGCTTTCGGCCACTGAGCGCTCACGTCACCTGCAACCATGGCGGACACCCGTTGTGCATTTTTGTCGTGGATGGCCGCCGCTTGCGCCGTCGCCAGTTGATCGCTGTCGAAACCGGCCAGGGGTGAATCGCTCCATTGCACCTTGAGCAACGCACGACCCTGTTGGGCTGCCCAGTAGTTGTCCGCGAGCACTGCGACGCCTTCCTGATTGCCGCCCAGCACATCAGGCCGGCCGGGAATCGTGATCACCTTACGCACACCCGGTACTTGCAACGCCGTACTGGAATCCACCGAGACAACCTTGGCGCCGACCACCGGCGTGCGCTGAATCACCGCCACCAGCATTTCTGGCAATTCCACGTCGATGCTGTACTTGAAGCGCCCGCACACCTTGGCCGCCGCATCGCGCTTGTGCCGCAGTTTGCCAATGTACTTGAACTGCGCGGGGTCCTTCAGAGTGACCTTGGCCGGTGCTGGCAATTTCGCGGCAACACTCACCAGCTCACCGTAACCCAGGCTGCGTTTGCTGGCGGAATGCACCACCCTGCCCTCTTCGGTTGTGCAACTGTCGGGACTGACTTTCCATTGCTTGGCCGCCGCAGTGATCAGCAGTGCGCGCGCCGTGGCACCGGCCATCCGCAGGCGATCGTATTCCAGCGAAACACTGGTGCTACCACCCGTCGAGAAGACTTTCCATATCGGGTGAATGTAGGTTTCAAAGAACGGATTTTCCGGCGATATCACCTGCACGGTCATCGGGTTGACGTCCAGTTCCTCGGCCACGCAAGCGGCCAATGCGGTGTGGGTGCCTGTGCCGGAATCGTGTTTGTGCACCACCAGTTTCACCGTGCCGTCGGGCAATACCCGAACCCAGGCGTTGGGCTCGAATTCACCTGCAGGCGCAGGCACTTTTGGATCCGTCGCCGCTAAGCCCGTGGGCAGATAAAACGCAATGGCCAGACCGGACGCAACGGTGGCGGCTTGCTTGAGAAAAATGCGGCGCGGCAGTTCGATCTGTGTGTCGTCGATAAACGTCATCACGCCTCCTTCGGCGCAGCAGCTGCGCGCTTGATGGCTTTATTGATTCGCCCGTAAGTGCCGCAGCGGCACACGTTGCCGGACATGGCGTTGCGGATCGAGTCATCGGTGACTGTCGCACCGGTATTGAGCAACGCGGCCGCGGACATGATCTGTCCGGATTGACAGTAACCACATTGCGGGACATCTTCGGCAACCCAGGCCAGTTGCAGCGGATGCTGTTCGGTGGGCGACAAGCCCTCGATGGTGGTGATGCTGTGCCCCGCCACGGCGGCGACCGGCAGTTGGCAGGAACGTACTGCGACACCGTCCAGGTGCACGGTACAGGCACCGCACAGGCCCATGCCGCAACCGAACTTGGTGCCGGTGAGTTTCAAGTGATCACGCAACACCCATAACAAGGGCATGGAGGGCGATGTCTCTACCAGCTCGTGTCGTTCGCCGTTTACCGTGAATTCGATCATTGTCAGGCTCCAAGAGAGCGGCCCGTCTTTGTGCAGGCCTGGTCGCCGATTATTGGGAGCCTGCGCAAAAACGGGCCAGCGACGATTTCTGCCATCCTGTGTAAGTAGGACTAACAGCATGTACAAGCGATACCCGTCGGTGCAGTCCATGAGTGCCTTTATCCAGGCTGCTCGCAGCGGAAGCTTCTCCAGCGCCGCGCGCAAGCTCGACCTGACCCACAGTGCTATCAGCCAGCAGATCCGCAGCCTGGAAGACTTCATTGGCCAGCCGCTGTTCGTACGCGAAGGCGGCGGCAGCAACCTGACCGATGCCGGGCAGTTGTTTGCCAGTGTGCTGTCCGACGGCCTCGCGCAGATCGACAGGGCGCTGTCCTCGGTGAAAAACCGCAGCATCGCGCAACGGTTGACCATCGATGTCGACAGTGAATTGGCGCATAGCTGGCTCAATCCACGGTTACCGGAACTGCTCGATTTATTGCCTGACCATGAAGTGGTGTTGCTGTCGATGCCGCGGTCGGATCGAAGTTCGTTCGAGCGGGTGGACCTGGCGTTGCGATACGGGTATGGCGATTGGGAAGACTGCGAGATGACGCAGATTTGTGGCGACAGCGTCCGGGCCGTCGCATCACCTGCGTTGCTGGCGCGATATGGTTTACAGGTACCCATTACTCCGGCGCAGGTGCTGGAATTGCCTTTGCTGGGGTACACGCGCAGGTCGTGGATCCCCTGGCTGGATGCCGCCGCAATGGCGCCGACTGAACCAGCGGCGCGAGTGGTTTTTGATAATGCCGCCAACCTGATTGCGGCCGCCGAAGCAGGGGTTGGCGCGGGACTGGTGCGCGGGTTGCTGGCAGCGGATGCATTGCGCTCGGGGCGCTTGGTGAAACTGAACGACGCGAAGATTGCGGCGCATTACAACCTCTATGCGGTGTGGCCGCCGGGACAGGCTGAGCGGGTGGCGCCGGTGGTTGAGGTGATCAAGCAGTTGGCTCAGCAAACACTGATCTGACGTCTTCGCGAGCAGGCTCGCTCCCACATTTGGAGCGCATTCCCCTGCGGGCTTCCTCGCGAAGAGGCCCGCGCACCCACCACAAATCCTGCCCCATATCGAACGCGTATCAACCCCTCGCCCAATTAATATTGTACGAACCCGATCCCCCCTTCCAATACTCCTCCCCAAGCAGCCAGCGTCCCGAGCCGGATGCGACCAGGCGAGGGAATGCGCAGCAGTGCGCATAGAAATGGCCGATTGCCCGGGACGTGGCTGCTGCGAACCGCAAGGTTCCCTTCCCCGCTATCAGGAGATCGACTTCAATGATCATCGATATCAGTTGCTATCCCACCGACCTGGTGGACCTCGCCTGGAGGCATGACGGTGACCCGTTCACCGGCGAGCGTCTGCTGGAGATGATGGATGGCCCGTACATGGTCAACGGCAAACCTCGCCGTATCGACAAAGCCTTCATCCAGCCGCCACAAGGCAACACCATTTACACCTGGACCGACGGCGACCTCAGCGGACGCGAATCCATCGATGCCTACATGGCTTACACGCTGAAGATGGTCCAGACCTACCCGGATCGCTTCATTGGCTGCTTCGTCTACAACCCGCGCTGCGGCGTGGAAAACGGTGTCGAGGCGATTGAGCGTTACGTCAAGGAACACGGCTTCAAGATGGTCCAGATGCAGGCCAACATGCACGCCTATCGCCCGGACCGTGCGCTGGACTGGGTACGTCCGGCCTTCGAGAAATGCGCCGAGCTGGGCATCCCGGTCAAACTGCACACCGGCGACGGGCCGTACAGCATCCCGTCGGAATGGGTGCCGATGATCAAGGAGTTCCCCAACGTCGATTTCATCATGGCGCACTTCGGGGTGCAGACCGGCGGCGTCTACGTGTTCGAACCGATGCAATGGGCGATGGAACTGCCCAACGTCTACTGCGAATCGGGCTGGTGCCTGCAATCGCGGATCGTCGAGTTCGCCAAGGTCCTGCCGACCCACAAAATCCTTTTCGGCACCGACACCCCTCCGAACGAGCCGGGCATGTGGCTGCGCCTGCTGGAAGTGCTCTGCCATGAGCCGCCGCAAGGTCTGAATCTCGATGAGGACACCCTCGAAGAATACCTGGGCAACAACACCGCACGGATGATCGGCCTCGAACCGACCCCGCCGCCACGTTCCGTGTCCGAAGCCGAGGCGCAGTTGAAGCGCCCTGTCACTACCCAACTGGCCAGGAGTTGAACCGATGATTATCGATACCCATCTGCACCCCACCAACCTGGTCGATGAGGCCTGGCGCCACACCGGCGAACCGTTTACCGGCGAGCGCATGCTCAAGCTGATGGACGGCCCGTACATGATCAATGGCAAACCGCGGCGCATCGACATGGGTTTCATCCAGCCGCCACCGGGCAACACCGGTTATCGCGACGGCAACCGGCGGGGCCGCGAAGGCGTGCGCGACTACATGTCGTACATCGCCGAGCTGTGCATGAAGTACCCGGATCGGTTCATTGGCAACTTCAACTTCAACCCGCGCTGGGGACCGGAAAACGGTGCGGCAGAGCTGGAGTTTCATATCAAGGAATACGGTTTCAAGATGCTCAAGCTGCACGCCAACATGCACGGCTATCGTCCCGACCGGGCACTGGACTGGCTGCGGCCGGCGATGAAAGTCTGCGCCAAGTACAACATCGTGGTGCTGATCCACACGGGTGACGGTCCGTACACCATCCCGACGATGTTCTACCCGATCATCCGCGAATTCCCGATGGTCAACTTCATCATCGGTCACTTCGGCATCCAGACCGGCGGCAACTACTCGTTCGAAGCGTTCTGGATGGCCATGGACACGCCGAACGTGTACTGCGAATCCGGCTGGTGCTTCCAGTCGCGGATTGTCGAGTTCGCCAAGGATCTGCCGCGCAACAAGATCGTCTTCGGCACCGACTCGCCGCCGAACGAACCGGGCATGTGGTTGCGGGAACTGGAAGTGCTGTGTTCGCCAGCGCCGCAAGGCCTGGGGATTGATGAGGATCACCTTGAGGATTACCTGGGCAACAACATTGCCCGGTTGTGCGGCATCGAACCGACACCGCCACCCAAGGATCTGATCGAGGCGGACATTCGTCTGACCACGACCTACCTCTAAGCGTTTTAAAACCAGAGCAAAGCGACTTTACAGGCGTACAGATGAGCCCGGCGTTCGATCGACCGGCAGGCCAACGGCTTGTCGATCAAACGTCGCCCTCAGCCCTGCGCGCCTGCTTTTTACGAGGTGAAACCATGACCCTCTCTACGCTCGGCGATACCCAGGATTTTCACGATTTTATCGACGCCTATCGCCGGCAGTACCCGGACGATGTGCTCACCGTCCACGAATCTCTTTCCGCCGATCAGGACGTCACCGCCCTGGTCGATGCCCTAGCCACCCAGGGCCGCGACCCGCTGCTGATCTGCGAAAAAGTCGGCAACCTCGGTGTGCCGGTGGCGACCAACCTGTTCGCCTCCCGAACCCGCATCGCACGTATCTTCGGTGTCACCCCGGAGCAGTTGCACGAAACCTTTCAGACCCGCGCCAATCATCCGATCGCGCCCCGCTACGTCGAAACCGGTCCGGTGCTGGACGAGATCTTCGAAGGCGAAGCTGTGGACCTGGCACTGTTGCCGATGCTCAAGCACTTCGACAGTGACCGTGGCCCGTACATCACCAACGCGATCATCATCGCCGAAGACCCGGTCACCGGAATTGCCAACATGAGCTATCACCGCTCAATGCGCCATGCCCGACAGACCCTTGCCACCAGCTTGCATTCGCGCGGTCACTTGTGGCGCATGCTGCAAACCGCTCGTGAGCGCGGTGAAGAATTGCGCGTGGCCATGGTGGTCGGCGCCCATCCGCTGTTTATGCTTGCCGCAGCAGCACGTTTGCCGTTCGGCAGCGATGAACGCGCAGTGGCAGGTGGCCTGTTTGGTGCCCCATTGGAACTGGTCAAGACCCCGCTTTATGGCATCGGCGTACCGGCCTATGCCGAGTTTGTACTGGAAGGCGCCATCGATCCGGCGGCCTATGCCGAGGAAGGTCCGTTCGGCGAGTTCAGCGGCTATTCCTCAGACCGTTCAACCAATAACGTGCTGCGCATCGACACCCTCATGCGGCGCAAGGACGCTTGGCTGGTGGACGTGGTCGGCGGACGGTACGCCGAACACCTGACCCTGGCGCGCCTGCCACGGGAAGCGGAAATGAGCGAGAAACTCAAGGCCCGCTTCCCCGCCGTCACCGCCGTGCACTACCCCAACTCCGGCACGCACTTTCATTGCTACGTGGCGCTGGATCAAACCCGCGACGGCGAAGCGCGGCAGGTCATGCTCGCCCTGCTCGGCTGGGACCCGTACCTGAAAACCGTGATCGCGGTGGACAGCGACATTGACATCAGCGACGACAGCCAGGTGCTGTGGGCACTGGCCACACACTTTCAGCCGCATCAGGATATTTTCGTCATCGACGGTTTACCCGGCAGTCCGCTCGATCCGTCGTCCTCGGTCAACGGCACCACCTCGCGCATGGGCCTGGATGCCACGCGCGGTTCGGGATTCGACGGGATCAAGGCGCAGCTGGATCAGGACGTGGTCGAGCGTGCGCGCAATCTGCTCAAGAGCTATCAATCGTGAACCGCCAGCGCATGGTGGTCGGCATCAGCGGCGCGTCCGGCTTCATTTACGGCGTGCGCTTGCTGGAGTTGCTGGCTGAACTGAACATCGAAAGCCATCTGATCATCAGCCGGGCCGCGCTGCTGACCATGGCCCATGAAACCGACTACAAACTGGCGGACGTCACCGCGCTGGCCAGCCACTACCACCGCGCCGACGACGTGGCTGCCGGAATCGCCAGCGGTTCGTTTCGCTGCCTGGGCATGGTGGTCGCGCCGTGCTCCATGCGCACGTTGGCGGAGATCGCCACCGGCTCTTCCTCGGGGCTGATCGGCCGCGCTGCCGACGTCACATTGAAAGAGCGCCGCACCTTGGTGTTGATGGCCCGGGAAACGCCGCTGACCCTCGCCCACCTGCGCAACATGACCACCGTCACCGAAATGGGCGGGATCATCGCCCCCCCGGTGCCGGCCTTCTACGCCCGCCCGCAAAACCTTTCGCAAATGGTCGATCACAGCCTCGGCCGTGTTCTCGACCTGTTCGGCCTCGACGCCGGGACCGCGCTGCGCTGGGGTGAACCCGGCCCATCGGCCACCGGCCATTTCGCAACAACCAAGGAGCTCGCATGAACAGCCCATTCAACGCCCCTACCCCGAACCGCAAAATTCCGGTGACCATCCTTACCGGTTTCCTCGGCGCCGGCAAAACAACCCTGCTGAACTACATCCTCCGGGAAAACCACGGCCGCAAGATTGCCGTGATCGAAAACGAATTCGGCGAAGTCGGCATCGACGGCGACCTGGTGCTCAGCTCTGAGACCGAAGAAATCTACGAGATGGTTAACGGCTGCGTGTGCTGCACCGCCGAGGTTCGAGAGGACCTGGTGCGCATTGTCCGCGAACTGGTGGCGCGCCCGGTGCGGCTGGATCACATCTTGATCGAAACCAGTGGCTTGGCCGATCCGTATCCGGTGGCCCAGAGCTTTTTCATCAACGACCCGATTGCCGATGAAGTGGAACTGGACGCCATTGTGACCATGGTCGACGCCAAGCACATCGCCCAGCATCTGGAGGATTTGCAACTGGATGGCGTGGACAATCAGGCGGTGGATCAAATTGTCTGCGCCGACCGCATCGTCATCAACAAGGTCGATCTGGTGAGCGAGGACGACGTGGCAGCGCTGCGGGGCAAGATTCGCGGGTTGAACGCCACGGCGGATCTGGTGACCTCCAGCTACGCCGAGATCGACCTGTCGAAGATTCTCGGCATCGGTGCGTTCGAGTCGACGCAAAAGCTGATGGAAATCGGCTCTGAGCACGATCACCACGCTGACGAACACCACCATGATCTGGATCATGACCACGATCCGAGCGTGTCGTCAGTCGGCATCGCCGTGGACGGCGCCGTGAATCTGCTCGCCTTCCACCAGTGGATCAGCGAGTTGCGCGATGAGCAGGCCGACAACCTCTACCGCATGAAAGGTGTGCTGGCCGTCGCGGATCAGGATCAGCGTTACGTGCTGCAGGGCGTTCACAGCCTGGTCGAGTTCCGTGCCTCCACCTCATGGGGCACGGAACCACGCTCCAGCAAGATTGTGTTCATCGGCCGCGACCTGGACCGCGCGGCGTTGAACCAAGGCTTTGCCGCCTGCCTGGCAGGCTGAAAAAACGGCATCGGAGCCGGTGGATGGCGGCTCCGGGCACACAGAACGAATACCCCTCTCTACAGCATAAAAACAGCAAGAGGTGATTCCCCATGTCGTCAGCCACATCCCCATCAAAAACCCCTTCCACCGTCCACCCGGTCGACCAGATTCTGCCGGTCCGCCAAATGCTCACCCTTGGCCTGCAACACATGGCCGTCTCGTACATCGGTGCCATCGCCGTGCCGTTGATTGTCGCCAGCGCCCTGAAAATGTCCCAGGCCGACACCGTGGTGCTGATCAGCACCACGCTGTTCTGCTCCGGCATCGCCACGCTTTTACAAACCGTCGGCTTCTGGAAATTCGGTGTGCGTTTGCCGATCTTGCAGGGCGTGGCGTTCAGCAGTGTCGGCCCGGTCATCGCCATCGGTACCAACCCGGAGGTGGGGTTCGCCGGGGTCTGCGGGGCGGTGATCGGCGCGGGGATCTTTACGATGCTCGTCGCGCCGTTCGTGGGCCGATTGCGTCGGTACTTTCCGCCGGTGGTCACCGGCTGCATTGTCACGGTGATCGGTTTGCAGCTGTTCCCGATTGCCTATGAGTGGATCGGTGGTGGCCGCAACGCCAGCGATTTCGGGGCGCCGGCGTACCTTGCCGTCGCCGCCGTGGTGCTCTCGACCATTCTTTTGGTCAACCGTTATGGTGGGCCGATGATGCGCAACATGGCGGTGCTGATCGGGATGCTGGTGGGTGCGGGACTGGCTTACGGTCTGGGCATGGGCAGTTTTCACAGCGTGCAGGAAGCGCCCTGGCTCACCGTGCCTTACCCGTTCTACTTCGGCCTGCCGACCTTCAGCCTGATCCCGATTGCGACCATCGTGGTGGTGATGATCGTGCAGATGGTCGAGTCCATGGGGCTGTTCGTGGCCATCGGCGACATCGTCGACAAACCGGTAGAAGAAAAACAGGTGATCAATGGCCTGCGCGCCAATGGCCTGGCGAGCACCATCGCCGGGATGTTCGCTGCGTTTCCGTTCATTGCCTTCATGGAGAACGTCGGGCTGGTGATTTTGACCGGCGTGCGCAGTCGCTGGGTAGTGGCGATCAGCGGTTTGCTGATGTGTTCCGTGGCGCTGGTGCCAAAGGCCGGGGCGATCATCGCGTCGATGCCGACCGCCGCCCTCGGGGGTGCCGGGATTGCCATGTTCGGGGTGGTCGCCGCAGCGGGCATTCAGACCCTGGCCAAAGTCGATTACGAGCGCAACCGCTTCAACGTATTGATCGTCGGCTTCACCATCGCCGCCGCCCTGGTGCCGGTGTTAGCGCCAGCCCTGTTCAAGCAAATGCCCGAGTGGTCCCAGCCGTTCCTGCATAGCAGCGTGGTGATTGCCTGCCTGGTGTCGGTGCTGCTCAACGCGGCGCTCAACGGCGTCAGTGCTCCCGATGGCACAGCCACCAAGCCTGCGCCCCACAGCCTCTGACTGGAGTAGCACATGACTCAACTTCAAAACATCCTGATCAAAAACCCGGTGGCGGTGATGACCGGCTTGCGCGGCACGCGTGCACGGGCCGGTAGCGTCGATATCCGCATCGTCAACGGTCGCATTGCCGAAATGGCCGAAGGCTTGGTTGCGCAACCCGGTGAGCGAGTGATCGACGCCCGAAACTCGGTGGTCTATCCCGGCTGGATCAACACCCACCATCACCTGTTCCAGAACCTGCTCAAAGCCGTGCCCGAAGGGTTGAATCAGGATCTGCAAGGCTGGCTGGCCAGCGTGCCCTACCCGCGTCTCAACCGCTTTACTCCGCAACTGACGCGGATCGCTGCGCGGTTGGGCATGGCCGAGTTGCTGTTGTCGGGGGTTACGACCTGCGCCGATCACCATTATCTCTACCACGCCAACGGCACCACCGAGACCGGCGACCTGCTGTTCGACATGGCTGATGAGTTTGGTATGCGCTTTGTGCTGTGCCGGGGCGGTGCACTGGAATCGGCCAGCGCTCACCCCGGCTTCTCGAAAACCGCGCTGCAACCGGAGACGCTGGACCAGATGGTCGGCGATATCGAGCGGCTCAAGTCGCTGTATCACCAGGACACGCCGGATGCGATGCGTCGAGTGGTGGTCGCGCCGACCACACCGACCTTCTCGTTGCCGCCAACGCTGCTGCGCGAACTGGCCCACACCGCGCGTGGCCTAGGTCTGCGGTTGCACACGCACCTTTCGGAGACTCAGAATTACGTCAACTTCTGCCGCGAAAAGTACAACTGCCTGCCCGTGGAGTTTGTCGCCGAACACGAATGGCTCGGCCCGGACGTCTGGTTCGCCCACGCGGTGCACTTGCAACCGGGGGAAATCCGCATGCTCGCGCAAACGGGTACCGGCATTTCTCACTGCCCGGTGAGCAATGCGCGGCTGGGCAGCGGCGTCGCGCCGGTGCCACAAATGTATGAGGCCGGGGTGCCGATATCGCTTGGGGTCGATGGCGTGGCATCGAACGAATCCGGGAGCATGGTCGGTGAAGCGCACACGGCGTGGTTGATTCATCGGGCCGAACAAGGGGCTTCAGCGACCACCGCCGAAGATGTGATTCATTGGGGCTCGGCCGGCGGCGCGCAAGTGTTGGGGCTGGGTTCGGTCGGAACGCTGGAAATTGGTCAGGCCGCCGATCTGGTGATCTATGGCCTCGATCATCCACGGTTCTTTGGCTTTCACGATATCGCGGTGGCGCCGGTGGTCGCGGGTGAGCCGATTGCCGTGCGATACAGCATGGTCGGGGGACGGCTGGTGGTCGACGACGGCGTGATTCCGGGGCTGGATCTGGAGCGCATGCGCGCTGAAGCGTGGGAGGGGGTGCAGCAGTTGATGCATGTCGTCGACTGATCTGGCCGCACACACATCCCCCTGTTGGAGTTGGCTAGCCAGCAAGCCGGCTCCTACAGGTTCCGCACCTACTTTCGGGATAACAAACCATGTCCGGTCTAAACGACCTCCTCCACGCCATCGAAACTGCCGCGCGGCAAGGCGAAGAAACCGTCCTCGCCACCGTGGTCAAGGTCGAAGGTTCGGCCTATCGCCGCCCCGGCGCACGCATGCTCATCCCCTTCCACGGCCGAACCATCGGTACCGTCAGCGGCGGTTGCCTGGAACAGGATCTGGCCAAAAAAGCCTGGTGGTTGACCGAATCCGGCGAGCCGGTGGTGCGCCGCTACAGCACCGGCGCCACCGAGGATGAAGACGACGAGCAAAGCGCCCTGACCTTCGGCCTCGGCTGCAACGGCACGGTGTTCGTCATGCTCGAACGCCTGCGCGTGAAAACCCCGTCGATAGCCATCGAACTGTTGCGGCAGGTGCGTGACAGCCTGCAGCCGGCGGCCATGGCGACCATCATTGCCACGTCACGTCGCTCGTCAGTGCGGGTTGGCGATCAGGTGGTGTCGGGCGCAGGCCCCGCGCTGCGCAATCCAGCGCTGGACAGCACGGTCCGCAACGAGCTGCGCAAAACACTCAGCGAGAAGAAATCCTCTCTGCGGCTCTACACCGGCGCCCATGGAGAGTTCGAGGTGTTTTTCGAATACCTGGCCCCGCCGCCGCGTCTGGTGATCTTCGGTGCCGGTCACGACGCACAGCCGCTGGTGCGCATGAGCAAACTGCTGGGCTGGCACGTCAGCGTGATCGACAGCCGTAGCCACTTTGCCCGCCCTGAACGCTTCCCGCAGGCCGATGCCGTCATCGTCGCGGACCTCGACGCCCCCTTTGACCTCGCCCCGTTGATCAACGACGCAGCGGTAGCCGTCATGTCTCACAGCTACCGCCAGGACCGACACTGGCTCGGCCAATTGCTGCAAGGCGCACCGGCCTACATCGGCCAACTCGGCCCCCGCGAGCGGACCGAGCGCTTGTTGACCGACATTCGCCAACATAATCCTGCCCTGAATGCATTGCTACAGCTGCACTACCCAATGGGCCTGGACCTTGGCTGCGATGCGCCCGGAAGCGTCGCGCTCTCGATTCTGGCGGAGATGACGGCGGCGTTGAATCTGCGTAACGGCGGGATGCTCAAGCATCGGAGCAAACCGATTCATTACGTGGATTTGCTGGTGTGTGAAAAGTTGGAGGCAGCGGCAGCGGTCGATTGAGCTGGTTTCAAACGGCAACAGTTTCTCGGCACCTATAAAAAAGTCCCTCAAGCCGAAGTGGACGACTACTCAAGGAAATGAAAGATGCAGAACCGCACGTTTCTCGTTCGGCAGACCTTTGCCATCAGTACTCTGTTATTGACGACGGCCACTTCATTGCAAGCTGCCGACTGGAGCGATAACTCAATCAGTTACTGGTATGGCACCCACTTCGCTGAGCCGGGCATCGATGGCCCGATCGCCAAACACATCGTTGAGTTCACTCACGTTGACGGATACAAATACGGCAGCAACTTCCTCGACGTGCAGGTGTTGTTTTCCGATAAAGACGATCCAGCCGCCGGCGGCGACAACGGTGCTACCGAGGTGTATGCGATATATCGCCATCAACTTTCACTGAATAAAATATCCGGCCAGGATTTCAAGTGGGGACCCGTTCGGGACTGGTCACTTTCGGGTGGCGTCGACTGGAACACCAAAAACACTGCCTTCGCGCCAGCAAAACGCATGCTCGTCATCGGCCCGACGATCAATTTCAACGTGACAGGTTTTTGGGACTTCAGTGTGATGTACCGCTCCGAGCGCAACCACAATGGCTTGCCGTTCGCCCAGGAGCACGATATCCGCTTCAACGACACTTACTACTTGGAAACCGCCTGGGACATTCCATTTCAGCTCGGTTCGGTACCGCTCAAATGGAAGGGTTTTGCCAACTTCGTCCCGCCCAAGGGCAAGGACGGCTTCGGCAACGACAGCGTCAGTGAAACGCTCGTGCACCTCACCTTGCTGGTGGACGTGGGCGAGCTCACTGTCGGCAAGAAAGATACCTTCTTTGCCGGGGTGGGTTACGAGTACTGGAAGAACAAGTTCGGTAACAACTCTGCCAACACACCTGGCACCGAGGCCAATACGCCGTTTCTGAATCTGGAATGGCATCTGTAATGCTCCAATCAGAAGGTACACCGTCTTACACGGACATTTGCATTGAGCTTACCGACTCCATGGATAATGTCCGCACTAATGCGTGGGAGTTGACCCTACAACTTAGCCTCGGGCCGGAAGCCGGGCGGTGTGCCGACCGGACTCATACGGCTAAACCTCAATGAGGTCTGCGACAGGCAGCTACTGGCCATAAGCGGTGGGAACTCCTCCTCACCTCGGCATCTCGAGTGCCAGACTGAAGGTGCGAACCGCAGTCAACCGTGAGTAGGAGTCTACACATGAAGCTTATGCGCCTTGGGGTCGGCTTGGCCAAGAACGTGTTTCAGATTCACGGCGTGGATCGTCATGAGCAGCCGGTCTGGCAGCAGCGTTTACCTCGTGATCGCTGGCTTCAAACAGTGCAGGAGAAGATCGAGCCCGGCTGTGAGATCGGAATGGAAAGATGTGGCGGTGCGCACTATTGGGCGCCGCAGCCACAGGCACGTGGATTTCGGGTGAGGCTGATCGCGCCGCAGTTCGTCAAGCCATACGTCCAGAGCAACAAGCATGACACCAACGATGCCGAGGCAATCTGTGAGGCGATGAGCCGTCGCAGCATGCGCTTCGTCGCCATCAAAACCATCGAACAACAGGATATTCAGGTGTCGGTACTGCGCACGGCCAAATCCAAAGACGATCGACTCAGCCGGTGGGTTGTCCGTTTAGCCGAGCGCTCACCTCCCAACGTGGCCGCTATCGCACTGGCCAATAAAACCGCACGCATGGCTTGGGCGATGCTGCGCAACGGCACTGATTACCAACCGGATCGGACAGCGGCCTGACCCATTCATCCCGGGAGCCCCCCCTCGAAACGATGCCCACTGAAAACTCGCTACCCGATGTTCTCGAACGTCTATACCAAAACCAGCTTGCTTAGAGGCGGCCCTGATGGAGTTGACGTTGAGGGTTGAGAGCCAAGGTGCGACGGATACTGGCGACAATGTCCGCGGCGCGCTTCACACGATCCGTGAGAACGCCGGATTCATCAAACAGGGCCTGGCCAGGCTGAGGGCCCAAGGCGCACTCTGATCAAGACGGCGCCGACGTCCCGCCTGCAACACCCTTTTGAGCATTTGCAAATACACTCCGGAGCCAGCACGCTCTGTTCGGCGCGGCGGATGAACCCGTACGATCCAGTTCGTCAGAAACAAACCCAAATCTATATGTTCGCGGGCAAAATGGCATAATATGCCAACGATCGAAACCTGTTTGCGCTGATCTGGAGCCCACCCATGGCGACTCGAAACGTTGTTCTCACCCCTCACCAGGAACAGGTTATCCAAGACCTGGTTCAGTCCGGCCGTTATCAAAATGCCAGCGAAGTGATGCGAGAAGGTTTGCGTCTATTGGAACAGCGTGTCGCCGAAGACACCGCCAAAATTGAGGCCCTGCGTCAGGCGACCTCGATCGGCATCATGGACCTTGAGCACGGGCGCTTTACTCAGTTGAACGAAGGGGATCTGGAGCATTACCTCGAGGGCTTGAGCCTGGAGGCAACCCTCCCCGCGAGAGAGAAACACTGAGCATGCCGCAGTATCGGATTTCCAACGCAGCGCGCGCCGACATTGTCGACATCCTCAGGCTCTCCCAGACGCAGTTCGGCGATCAAGCACGCCAGCGCTACCAGGCGCTGATCCTCGCGGCGCTGCAAGCTATTGCCGGCACGCCTTATCGTATTGGCAGCCAGGACCGCGATGAGCTTGCACCGGGCCTTCGCAGCTACCACCTCATCTATTCACGCCAGCAGGCCAAACACCCCCACGGGACGGTCAAAAGCCCACGCCATATCGTGTTCTATCGTGTGGCAAACGACTGGGTCCGACCGGACTATCGAGACCCACGACCAGAAACACGATGTTCAACTTTGCGTGCCACTTTCAATGCTGAACAACCGCTTCTCAGGCGTTTTCCGAGGCCAGGCGCCTAGCATTACGCTCCAGCTGCCGATGGACACGCGGATCGATGCCTCTGGCGACCAGCGCCCGGGCAGCACCACGCAGAGCGCGAGCATCTCGTAACTAATTTCAGGATCTGTACCGAGAGAAATACGGGGTTACTTATCCGCCCAGCAAAAGCGGAAGTGCCAGTACTTGGCGCCTTTCGTATTCACGAAAAGAGCGAGGCCGTTGTAGTCAGGGAGGGTGTAGTCCTTGGCGCGGGGTTTGGCGTGCCGGACTGCAGTATCGGTGAGAGCCATCGTACAATCTCCGTCTCGTTTGAATAGAGGAAATTTGTACGGCTTCCGATGAGTTAAGTACCACGAAAAAGTGATCTACCAGGCGCCGGATTAATGTACTAAAAAATGTACTAAGAAAACGTGGATGGTAGTGTTTTCGAGTGGAACTTACTGGAACTAAAAAAGAGGCCGAAGCCTCTTTTTTCATTCTCTACAGACTTCAATGGAAGCCTGTAGAACAATAATTGGAGCGGGAAACGAGACTCGAACTCGCGACCCCGACCTTGGCAAGGTCGTGCTCTACCAACTGAGCTATTCCCGCGTCTTGGTGAGGCGCATTCTATAGAATCCAGGTACCCCGTCAACCCCTTGATTCAAAAAAGTTTATTTCTTTTCCACGTCGGTCTTCAGATGCGGCCAGGCAGCCCGCAAATATTGGACCATGGACCACAACGTCAGGCCCGCGGATATCAGCAGCAAGGCGTAACCCAGCAGCACCCAGAACGTGAAATCCGACGGATTGGCCAGCAGGATCACCAGCGCCAGCATCTGCGCGGCGGTTTTCCATTTGCCCAGGTTCGACACCGCGACGTGAGCGCGGGCGCCGAGTTCGGCCATCCATTCGCGAAGTGCCGAGACGACAATCTCGCGACCGATGATCACGGCGGCCGGCAGTGTGAGCCACAGGTTGCCATGTTCTTGCACCAGCAATACCAGCGCAACAGCGACCATCAGCTTGTCAGCCACGGGATCGAGGAAAGCCCCGAACGGTGTGCTTTGTTCCAGTCGGCGGGCCAGATACCCATCCAGCCAGTCTGTGGCGGCGGCAAATGCGAACACCGAGGCGGACGCCAGGTAGCTCCATTGATACGGCAGGTAGAACAGTAAAATGAAGATCGGAATGAGCAGGACGCGTAGTACGGTAATCAGATTAGGGATATTCATCGGCACAACTGGCTACGAGGTGAGGGGGCATTCTACTCGCTGTGCAGATTGGCATAAATCAACTCTGCGAGCTTTTTACTGATCCCGGGTGCTTTGGCGATCTCTTCGATGCTGGCACGAGACAGCTCCTGCAATCCACCAAAATGTTTCAACAAATCGCGGCGACGGGTCGGTCCGACACCGGCGACGCCCTCCAGTGTAGACGTGCGGCGAGTTTTCCCGCGACGGGCGCGGTGCCCGGTAATCGCGAAACGGTGAGCTTCGTCGCGTATCTGCTGGATCAAATGCAGCGCGGGGGAATCACCGCGCAAGGTGAATTCGTGGGCAGCATCATTCAGGTACAGGGTTTCGAAACCGGCCTTGCGCGTGGCGCCCTTGGCCACGCCCAGCAGAATCAGGTCAGGCACGGCCAGTTCATTGAGCACGTCGCGGGCCATGGACAGCTGCCCCTTGCCACCGTCCACCAGCAAAATGTCCGGTAGCTTGCCCTCCCCGTCCTTCAGTTTGCTGAAGCGTCGAGTCAGGGCCTGATGCATCGCGGCGTAGTCATCGCCCGGGGTGACGCCTTCAATGTTGTAGCGACGGTAGTCGGACTTGATCGGACCTTCGGGGCCGAACACCACGCAGGACGCCACGGTTGCTTCACCACTGGAGTGACTGATGTCGTAACACTCCAGGCGCTGTGGTGGCTCATCCAGATTCAACACTTCCGCCAGGGCATCGAAACGTGCAGCAACGTGTTGACGGTTAGCCAGTCGCGCTCCCAGGGCCTGCTCGGCATTGGTGACCGCCAACTGTTGCCAGCGTGCTCGCGTACCACGAACCCTATGACTGATGGTCAATTCGCGACCGCGCAGCTCATCGATGGCCGAGATCAGGGTCGGGAAGTCTTCGTGAACCACGTTGACGATCAGTTCGCTCGGCAAGTCGCGCTCAGGACTGCTGATGAAGTACTGGCCGAGAAACGCCGCCATGACTTCAGAAACGTCCTCTTCAATACCCACCTGCGGGAAGAAGTTCTTGCTCCCCAGCACCCGCCCACCGCGCACACTGATCAAATGAACGCAGGCACCACCCGGATTGACAAACGCCGCGATCACGTCGACATCGCCCGTCCCGCCTTCCATGCTTTGCTGGTCCTGGACCCGGCGCAGCAATGAAATCTGATCCCGCAACTCGGCCGCACGTTCGAACTCGAGGTTGATCGCCGCCTCTTCCATTCCTGCGGACAACTCATCCGTCAGCGCATTGCTGCGCCCCTCAAGGAACATCACCGAGTGCCGTACGTCTTCAGCGTATACCTCAGGCTCCACCAGCCCGACACAGGGCGCCTTGCAGCGTTTGATCTGGTATTGCAGGCAAGGACGGGTGCGGTTCTTGTAATAGCTGTCTTCGCACTGACGAACAAAAAACGTCTTCTGCAGCAGGCTCAGGCTTTCGCGAATGGCGCCGGCGCTGGGATAAGGGCCGAAGTATTTGCCCTTGGCCTTTTTTGCACCCCGATGGATGCTCAAGCGTGGAAACTGACCATCCGAGAGAAAGACGTAGGGGTAGGATTTATCGTCGCGCAGCAGGATGTTGTAGGGCGGACGCCACTCCTTGATCAGAGTCTGCTCAAGCAACAAGGCTTCGGTTTCATTGGCCGTAATCGTCGTTTCGACCTGAGCGATACGCGCAACCAGCGCCGCGGTCTTGGGCGCAAGACCGGATTTGCGGAAATAACTCGACAGACGATTCTTGAGGTTCTTGGCCTTGCCGACGTAGAGCAGGCGTGCCTCGCTGTCGAACATGCGATACACACCAGGACGCCCACTGACCGTCGACAGAAAGGCGCTTGGATCGAAGACTTCAGTCATTTTTAGAGGCTAGCATCGACCATGCCGTGACGAACCGCCAACAGCGTCAACTCGACATCGCTGCTGATCGAAAGCTTTTCGAAAATGCGGTAACGGTAAGTGTTCACGGTTTTTGGCGACAGACACAGTTTATCGGAAATGATCTGGACCTTCTGACAGCCGACAATCATCAGCGCGATCTGGATTTCCCGCTCCGACAAGGCATCGAAAGGCGAATCATTGGTCGGCTGGAAGGATTTGATCGCCAGTTGCTGTGCAATCTGCGGGCTGATGTAGCGCTGCCCGGCAAACACCAGGCGGATAGCCTGGACCATTTCCGGCAATCCGGCGCCCTTGGTCAGATAACCCGCGGCACCGGCCTGCAACAACCGAGTCGGAAACGGATCTTCTTCGCAAACGGTGACCGCGACGACTTTGATATCCGGATGACTGCGCAATAATTTGCGCGTGGCTTCAAGACCGCCGATGCCGGGCATCTTGACGTCCATCAATACCACATCGGGTTTCAACTCACGCGCCTTGAGCAGGGATTCTTCGCCTGACTCAGCCTGGCCGACCACTTGCAGGCCATCGATGTCAGCCAGCATTCGTGTAATGCCTGTACGAACGAGATCATGATCATCGACTACTAGCACCCTAATCAAGCAGACACCTCGCGAAATGGTCTTATTGGGTTGCCGACACCTTAGCAAAAAGCGACTGGCAGACCTAGCGGCAAGCGTCATATAAAAAGTTTCAATACATCTTGAAAGGCTTGTCGTATGCGTGTTTCAGCCAGGCGAGGCATCGATATCGCGCTGCATTCTCAGGAAACACTCGTCTGTGCCGACCACCTTGAGCCCCTTTCTCTCATACAACGCTTGCGCGGGATTATTTTCAAAAACCGTCAAACGCAATGCCGGACGCCGTTCCTTGCACGCCATGGCGAATACCTGATCAATCGTCCAGGAACCGGCGCCCTGCCCTCGAAATGCTTCGATGACATGCAACTCGCGGATGTACAGGGCTTTGGCATCACGACTCAGGCTTACGAAACCCACCAATGCCTCACCGCGCACAATCAACCAGTTCTCGCGCCCTGCCCAGCCAACATCGAAACCTTCGTCCTGCCACAGCAGATCGTGCTGAATGTAATAGCGCAGCATGTTTTTGCGGGTCAGTTCACGAGCGAAGTCGAGGTCCCGGAGCGCCGCCGGGCGTAATTCAAATGCCATCATGCCTCCGCGACAGCCACTATTTGCCCCTTCCAGCCATCAGCATCGCGCCGAGCCACGACCATCAGGTTGCCTGTACCCGGTGCGGCTGCAACCAGCGAGCCGTCCGACGCCCAGATCGCGCTGCGTCCTGCCGATTCCCAGCCACCCGTTGCACCGCCATGGTTGGCCATCAGTACCGTCATCGAATGAGCGCTGGCGTAGCCTTGCAGCAACGCGGTATCCGGGGCGTAGCCGTTTTCCGTGATCAGCACGCCCGCCGCATAGAGATCGGCGCCTTGCTGCGCCGCCGCGGCGGCATGACTGGCGTGAGAGAAATCCGCGCACACCGCCAACGCGACCGTATCGGCACCGATGGTCAGGGTCGAACCGCCGGTGCCCGGTGCAAATGCAACCTCCTCGCCTGGATGCAGATGTTGCTTGCTGTAGATCCCGAGCGATCCATCAGCGCCCAACACCAGCGCCCCAATCAATACGGGCGAATCCTGCGACAGGCGAATCGGCATCCCGACGACTGTCGTCACACCGACTTCCCGCGCGAAATCCCGTAGCGGTTGCAGAACCTCGGCGTCTGGCGCAATAGCCAATTCAGCCGCAAGTCCACGCTCGCACCCGGTCAGCGATAACTCCGGAAACACCAACAACTGCACGCCCTGCTCCGCGGCAAGTTGTATGAAGCGCTGATGCCACACAATATTTGCGGCAAGGTCACCGGCGATGGAGATCGATTGAGCAGCGGCGATGATCAGGGGCGTCATGGTTCGTCCTTGTGACGTTGTACGTAAGCGGAACACAAAGTGTGTCACAACCGGCGACGCACTCAAGCGATAGAAAATGCCGTCGGTGATCGATAGCATTTTCTGATTGAATCCGTGTACTGGCCTCTAGTAAGCTCGGCGCACTCATCGGAGACAAACCATGTTCAACGCCCTCTCACCGCTTCGTACCGTCAGCGCCCTGCGCTCGGTGGCGGCTGCCCGGGTGAATGACGTTTGTGCTCCGGTCAGCTTTTATTTTGGGTATTGGTTTAGCCACTGGCGCGCCTGATACCCACACGGCGCCCACTTTAAACGGGTCGCCACCAGAGAATTCTCAACCCCCGGTCGGCTTCCCGACCGGGGGTTTTGTTTTTTCAGCCCCGCACATTTTTAGCGACACACCAGACAACCAGAGGATTCAAAAATGAACTACGCCACTTATTACCGTCACGACAGTTTTACCGCCTGGCGATTTACCAGCTTCCGCTCGGGACAGCCTGCCGCCTCCGATCGGTCACCCACAGGTGGCAAGCACACACACGCAGCCAATCCGGCCAATTGTCGAACACCCCAGTAGGGCCGAGTGCGCGGGAACGAACCCGCCGCCTGCCCAGGAAGCCCGAATATGAACTCGTCCGTCTCCGCTCTACCGCTGTCCACCTTGAGCCCTGCCAATGAAGCGCTGACCTTGCGTCTGCCAAGCTCATTGCAACTCAAACAGCAACTGCCACTCAGCAATGCCCTGAGCCAGCAAGTCGCCGCCCACCGCCAAGCGGTTCGCGCGATCCTCAACGGTGAAGACTCCCGTCTGCTGGTCATCGTCGGCCCCTGCTCGATTCACGATCCTCAGTCCGCCCTCGAATACGCCGGCAACCTCGCCCGCCTCGCCGCCGAGGTCAGCGATGAAATGCTGCTGGTGATGCGCGCCTACGTCGAAAAACCCCGCACCACCATCGGCTGGAAAGGCCTGGCCTACGACCCGCAGCTTGATGGCAGCGACGACATGGCCGGCGGCTTGACGCTGTCCCGCGAGTTGATGCGCGAAATGCTCCGCCTGGGACTGCCGATTGCCACCGAATTACTGCAACCGATGGCTTCCGGCTACTTCGACGACCTGCTGAGCTGGGTCGCTATTGGCGCTCGCACCACCGAATCGCAGATCCATCGGGAAATGGCCAGTGGCCTGAGCATGCCGGTCGGCTTCAAGAACGGCACCGATGGTGGTGTCGGTGTTGCCAGCGACGCCATGCGCTCTGCCGCCCATCCGCATCGTCATTTCGGTGTCGACAGCCAAGGTCATCCGGCAATCATTCAGACGCCGGGCAATCCCGACACCCACCTGGTGCTGCGTGGCGGACACCGCGGGCCGAACTACGACCGCGACAGCGTCGCCCAGGTGAACAGTGACTTGACCAAACTGAAGATTCCGGCCCGGATTATGGTCGACTGCAGCCATGCCAATAGCGGCAAAGACCCGTTGCGTCAGCCAGCGGTGTTTAACGATGTGCTTGAACAGCGCCTGCAAGGTGATCGATCACTGATCGGCATGATGATCGAGAGTCACTTGTTCGAAGGCTGCCAACCGCTGGGCCCATCAATGCGTTACGGCGTATCAGTAACAGATGGCTGCCTTGGCTGGAGCGGGACGGAATTACTGTTGCGCCAGACAGCCGATCGGCTCAGAGCGCAGAGCAGGAATCAACAATCGGCGTGAGTCACCCCCTCTTCCAGTCCTCCCATCGAGGACTGGACGTCGGAATCGAGACACTATCAACAGGCAAAGGATGTTCCCGAAGTAGGCCATCGCAAGAAAACGCTCTGTTACAGATAAAAAGATGTCCAAATATTCCGAACAAGACCTCATCTACTTTCGAACTTTCGTACATTTTCTATTCCGTTTTCATCAGGTTACAGCGGCTTTTTCATACAACGCCGAACAGCTGGTGTGCTTTAGAGTGAGCCCATCAACACACCTCTGAACGACTGCGAAAAAGGAAAGAACATGCTACGGAATGCAACTACTCAGTATCCGATTCTGTTGGTCCACGGGCTCTTCGGCTTCGATCGCATCGGCAAGATCGAACTCTTTCATGACGTCAAGCAGGCCCTCAGGAGTGCAGGCGCAAGAGTGTTTATCCCGCACTTGTCGGCTACCCATAGCAATGAAGTTCGAGGCGACCAACTGCTGGCGCAGATAGAACGAGTACTGGAAGGAACCGGTGCGAACAAAGTCAACCTGATCGGCCACAGCCAAGGCGCACTCGCTGCACGTTACGCGGCAGCGACAGCGCCGGAGGTAATCGCTTCGGTGACATCCGTCAGTGGACCCAATCACGGCTCGGAACTGGCCGATTTCTTGCGCAAGGCGCTGACGCCCGGGCGCCTGCCGGAACACGTCGCCACGACGGTTGCAACGTTGTTTGCAGACTTTCTGTCGTTGCTCAGCGGTCACCGTCACCTGCCGCAGAACGCCATCGCCGCTCTGAATGCCCTGACCACCGAAGGTGTAGGCGCGTTCAACGACAAGTACCCCCAAGGGTTGCCGAAAACCTGGGGTGGCAAGGGTCGCGAGCTGGTCGACGGCGTACGCTATTACTCCTGGAGCGGGACCTTGCAGGGCGACATTCTCGACAAAGGGCTCGATGCACTGAATCCGCTGCACGGGTTCCTCCGCTCCTTTTCCCACTACTTCACCACCGAACCCGAGCAGAACGATGGCCTGGTTGGCCGCTACAGCTCCCATTTGGGCAAAGTCATCCGGTCCGACTACCCGCTGGATCATCTGGACAGCCTCAGCCAGACCGCCGGTCCGCTGCGCAAGGGCATCGACCCGATTGCCCTGTATGTGCAACATGCGGAGCGCCTGAGAAATGCCGGCCTATAAAGGAAAACCGTACCGGCCTGCATAGTCTGTACGGAACTTTGAGAAGAAATAGACCACTGAATCCGGTAGGCTCCGCACTTTACTGAACATTGAAAGGAGTATTTCACCATGGCTAAAGCCACTGCCCGTCACATCCTCGTTGCCAGCGAAGCCAAGTGCAACGAATTGAAAACCCAAATCGAAGGCGGCGCCGATTTCGCCGACGTCGCCAAAGCCAACTCCACTTGCCCGTCCAGCCGCCAGGGCGGTGATCTGGGTTCGTTCGGTCCAGGCCAGATGGTCAAGGAATTCGACGCCGTGGTCTTCAGCGCACCGATCAACGTGGTGCAAGGCCCGGTCAAGACCCAGTTCGGTTACCACCTGCTGGAAGTGACCAGCCGTCAGGACTGATCAACCTTTAAGTTTTCTGCACAGCGGCCCGCCTTTTGGTGGGCCGTTGTGTTTCAGTTACGTGATACGAGTGGCGAGGGACGCGCCGCTAGCGTACAAATTGTGGTTATTGACCACCCGGCTCTAAGGCTGACAATGCGACTGGCGTTCCCTACTTTATTGTTCACGGCCGTGGCCCTGTTGTTGAGCGCCACCGGTGTGATTGCAGCACCGCAACATGCGTTGACCGTGTACGGTGAACCGGCGAAGTATCCTGCCGGCTTTAGTCATTTTGCCTACACAAACCCGCAAGCCCCCAAGGGTGGCACGATGCGCCGCTCGGCCGTCGAAATCGGTCATTTCGATCATATGTTGCCCTACATCGATAAAGGCATTGGCGTCACACAGATCGACGGCCTGCTTTACTCGCCCCTCGCCCAGCGTTCGCTGGACGAGCCTTACACCGTGTACGGCCTGGTGGCTCAGAAGATGGAGCGCTCGGACGACGGTTTGTTCCTGCGCTTCTACCTGAACCCCAAGGCCCGTTTCGCCGACGGCAAACCGATCACGGCTGAAGACGTGCGCTACACCTTCGACCTGTTGATGACCCAGGGCAGCCTGCGTTATCGCACCCAATTTGCCGACGTCAAAGGCGTCGAAGTGGAATCACCTCTAACGGTTCGGTTCGACTTTAAAAGTAATGAAAACCGTACCCTTCCCCTTGATATCGCGACCTTGCCGGTGTTTCCCGAGCATTGGTGGAAGACTCGCGACTTCGCCAATGGTGGCGGTTACGAGCCACCTTTAGGCAGCGGCCCCTACAGGGTGAGCAAGGTCGACTCCGGTCGCAGCATCACCTTCGAGCGCAATGCCGATTGGTGGGGCAAGGATTTACCGGTCAGCCGCGGCCTCTACAACTTCGATCGTTTCAGCATCGAGTACTTCGGCGATACCGACGTCGCCCGTCAGGTCCTGCGCGGCGGAGCCTACGACTACAACCGAGAATTTTCCGCCACCGGTTACTCCATCGGCTACGACGGCCCGACCCTGAGTGACGGGCGACTGCAAAAGGCGCACCTGGCAACGCAAGCTCCCCAAACGGCTCAGGGCTTTGTGTTCAATCTGCAAAACCCGCTGTTCCAGGACCGTCGAGTGCGTCAGGCACTGGCCATGCTTTGGGATTTCGAGTGGAGCAACCGGCAGATGATGCGCGACATGTACATCCGCCAGCAGAGCTACTTTTCCAACACCGACCTCGCCGCCCGACACCTGCCGGACGCCGGCGAACTGGCGATTCTCGAACCGCTGCGCGGGCAGATCCCCGACGAGGTGTTCACCCAGGTTTTCCAGGCACCGAAAACCGATGGCAGTGGCGTGATACGCGACAAACAGTTGCAGGCACTCGATTTGCTCGAACAGGCTGGCTGGAAACCCGACGGTGATCAACTGGTCAACGCCGAAGGCAAGTCGTTGAGTTTCACTTTCCTGGTCAGCCAGAACGGCATGGACCGCTTGCTACTGCCTTATAAGCGCACCCTGAAACAGATCGGCATCGACATGAACATCCGCCGTATCGACTCGTCCCAATACGTGAATCGCCTGATGAGCCGCGACTACGACATGATCGTCACCGGCTACCCGGTGACGACTTCGCCCGGGGGTGAACTGCTCAATTACTTCGGCTCGGTCTCGGCCAACGACCCTGGCGCCAATAACTACATGGTCTTGAAAAATCCGGCGGTCGACACACTGATCGCCGGGCTGGTTCGCGCCACCACCCAACCCGAAATGCTGCACTACGCCCACGCGCTGGACCGGGTGCTGCAATGGAACTACTACTGGATTCCCAACTATTACCCGCCGGGCAGCTCCACCGTGTGGTGGAATCGTTTTGGCAGGCCCAACGAGCAAGCGAGCAATGACGAAGCCATCGAGAGCTGGTGGGAAATCAGCACCACGCCACTGACCAACCAACAGATGACCGCTGAGCAAATCAGCCGTGGCAAACCCGGAGGGCCGCACTGATGTGGGCTTACATACTGCGGCGTCTGCTGCTGATCATTCCGACGTTGGTGATCATTCTTCTGGTCAACTTCATCATCGTCCAGGCCGCGCCGGGCGGCCCGGTGGAACAGGCCATCGCGCAATTGCAAGGCATCGGCGGCGCGAGTGTCGGCGGCGGTTCAGGCGAACGCATGTCCGGCACCTCCCGATCCAGTCGCGGCCTCGACCCGCAACTGATCAAGGACATCGAAAAGCAATACGGCTTCGATAAGCCGGCGCACGAACGCCTGTGGCTGATGCTCACCAGTTACGCGCGCCTGGACTTCGGCAAGAGCTTTTTCCGTGGTGCGACCGTCACCGATCTGATCCTGGAAAAAATGCCGGTGACCATTTCCCTTGGGCTCTGGGCGACACTGATCACCTACCTGGTGTCGATTCCTTTGGGCATCCGCAAGGCCGTGCACCACGGCAGCCATTTCGATATCTGGAGCAGCACCGCGATCGTCATCGGCTACGCCATGCCGGCGTTCCTGTTCGCGATGTTCCTGATCGTGGTCTTCGCCGGTGGCACCTCGCTGAACTGGTTCCCGGTGCGCGGGCTGGTCTCGGACAACTTCGATTCATTATCGACCGCGGGCAAAATCGCCGATTACTTCTGGCACCTGGTATTGCCGGTGACAGCGCTGGTGATCGGCGGGTTCGCCACGCTGACCATTCTGACCAAGAACTCCTTCCTCAATGAAATCACGCGCCAGTACGTGGTCACCGCCCGCGCCAAGGGTCTGAGCGAACGCCGAGTGCTCTACGGTCACGTGTTTCGCAATGCCATGTTGCTGGTGGTCTCGGGGATTCCCCAGGCGTTTATCAGCGTATTTTTCGCCGGTTCCCTGCTGATCGAAGTGATTTTCTCTCTCGACGGCCTGGGTCGCATGAGCTACGAAGCCGCGGTGTCACGGGACTATCCGGTGGTATTCGGTTCGCTGTTCATCTTCACGCTGTTTGGTCTCCTGATAAAACTCGTCGGTGACCTCTGCTACACCCTCGTCGACCCGCGTATCGACTTCGCCGCGAGGAACGCCTGATGTTCAAGCTCTCACCGTTAGGTCGTCGTCGTTTTGAGCGTTTCAAGAAAAACCGTCGTGGCTGGTGGTCGCTGTGGCTGTTTGTCGGGCTGTTCCTGCTGACCCTCGGTGGCGAGCTGATCGCCAACGACAAACCGCTGATCGTCAGTTATCAGGGCTCGCTCTACTTCCCGGCCCTGAAGCGTCATACCGAGCAGGAATTTGGCGGGCAGCTGCCGTTCCAGGCGGACTACCGCAGCGATTATGTGCAGAAGCTGATTCACCAGGACGGTGGCTGGATGCTGTTCCCGCCAATCCCCTTCAGCGACGACACGCCGAACTATGACCTCAATCAACCCACGCCCAGCCCTCCGACGAAGGTCAACTGGCTGGGCACCGACGACCAGGCGCGGGACGTGTTGGCCCGAGTGATTTTCGGTGCGAGGGTGTCGATCCTGTTTGCCTTGATACTGACCTTTGTCAGCGCACTGATCGGCATCGCGGCCGGCGCCCTGCAAGGCTACTACGGCGGCTGGGTCGACCTGATCGGTCAACGGTTGCTGGAGGTTTGGTCAGGGCTGCCGGTGCTGTACCTGCTGATCATCCTGTCGGGTTTCGTCGAGCCCAATTTCTGGTGGCTGTTGGGGATCATGGCGCTGTTTTCCTGGCTGGCCCTGGTGGACGTGGTGCGCGCGGAGTTTCTGCGCGGACGCAACCTGGAATACGTCAAAGCTGCGCGCGCGTTGGGCCTGACCGACCGTAAAGTCATCGTCCGGCATATTCTGCCCAACGCGATGAATGCGACCCTGAGCTACCTGCCGTTCATTCTGACCGGGGCAATCTCGACCCTCACGGCGCTGGACTTCCTCGGTTTCGGCATGCCGGCCGGCAGTGCCTCGCTGGGCGAGTTGATCGGCCAAGGCAAGCAGAACCTGCAAGCGCCGTGGCTGGGGCTGACGGCATTTTTTGCCCTGGCGTTGATTCTTTCTTTACTGGTGTTTATCGGGGAGGCATTGCGTGATGCCTTTGATCCTCGGTCATGAAGCGGACTGCTGATATGAGTAACAACCTGATCGAAATCCGTGACCTCTGCGTGGCCTTTAGCGGCCAGACCGTGGTGCGCAATCTGTGCCTGGACATCCGCCCCGGCGAATGCCTGGCGCTGGTGGGCGAGTCGGGCTGCGGCAAGTCGGTGACCGCTCACTCGATCCTGCAACTGCTGCCCGAGACCGGCACCGAAACCACGGGCAGTATTCGCTACCGTGGCCGGGAGCTGGTCGGCGCCCCGGCCAAGGTGTTGCGAGAACTGCGGGGTAACCGCATCGCGATGATCTTCCAGGAGCCCATGACCTCGCTCAACCCATTGCACAGCATCGAAAAGCAGATCGGCGAAACCCTGCTGCTGCACAAGGGCCTGGCCGGCAAAGCGGCGCAAGCGCGGATTCTCGAGTTGCTGCATCTGGTCGGCATTCAGAAGCCCAAAGAGCGGCTCAAGGCCTATCCCCATCAATTGTCCGGTGGCCAGCGGCAACGGGTGATGATCGCGATGGCGCTGGCCTGCGAACCGGAACTGCTGATCGCCGACGAGCCGACGACAGCACTGGACGTGACGGTGCAGCGCAAGATCCTGCTGCTGCTCAAATCCCTGCAACAGCGACTCGGCATGTCGCTGCTGCTGATCAGCCACGACCTCAATCTGGTGCGCAGCATTGCCCAACGAGTCTGCGTGATGAAGGCCGGCGAGATCGTCGAGCAGGCACCTTGCGAAACGCTGTTTACCGAACCGAAACATCCTTACAGCTGCGTGCTGCTGAACGCCGAACCTGAAGGTGAAGCACTGCCCCGGGACGAGCGCGAGAACGTGCTTGAGGTAGATGACTTGCGGGTGCAGTTCGCCCTCGGTGGCGGGCTGTTTCAGCGCAAGACCTACCTGAAGGCCGTGGACGGCATCAGCCTGAATATTCAGCGCGGCAAGACGCTGGGGATTGTGGGCGAATCCGGTTCCGGCAAGTCGACACTGGGTCAGGCGATCCTGCGTCTGCTCGACTCCGAAGGCAGCATTCGCTTTCAAGGTGAAGCGCTGGACGGCCTGACGCAAAAACAGCTGAGGCCGTGGCGCAAGAGAATGCAGGTGGTGTTCCAGGACCCGTTCGGCAGCCTCAGCCCGCGGATGTCCGTGGCGCAGATCATCAGTGAAGGCCTTGAGGTGCATAGCCAGTTGACGGCTGACGAATGCAAAGCCGAAGTGATTCGGGCGCTGGAAGAAGTCGGCCTCGACCCGCAAAGTCGTCATCGCTACCCGCACGAGTTTTCCGGCGGCCAACGCCAACGCATCGCCATCGCCCGGGCGCTGGTGCTGAAACCGGCGCTGATCCTGCTGGACGAACCGACCTCGGCGCTGGATCGCACGGTGCAAAAACAAGTGGTCGCCCTGCTCCGCCAACTTCAGGAAAAACACGGCCTGACTTACCTGTTCATCAGCCACGACCTGGCGGTGGTGCGCGCGCTGGCTCACGACATGATCGTGATCAAGGACGGCAAAGTCGTGGAAAGCGGTGCCAGCCACGACGTGTTCGATTCGCCGCAGCATCCGTATACCAAGGAGCTGTTGGCGGCGGCGCATCCGCGATAGTCATAATCGCGCTATGCAGTTGGACCGCGTAACGGCCATCGTCGGAACGCCGCCCGGAGCAAGCTCGCTCCCACAGGAGATTTGTGAACGACATAGATCAAATGTGGGAGCTTGCTCGCGATGCGGCCCGCACAGACACTACACATTTTGGACATGACGCCCATGAACACCACCGAAAGCCTAAAGGACTACCAAAGCGTTCGCCTGCTGGCGATCCGTTCGTTGTTCGAGATCATCGAGCAGTCCAGCGAAGGCACGGTGATTGTCGACCGCGATGCGAACATCGTCTGGATGAACGAGCGTTATGCCCGACGCTTCGGCCTGGAGTCGGCGGAAGTGGCCATCGGCAAGGCCTGCGAAAGTGTGATCCCTGGCAGTCTTTTGCGCGAGGTGGTGCGCACCGGTCGGCCGATTTTGCTCGACATGCAAGACACCCCCAAAGAACCACTGGTGGTGATGCGCCTGCCGATTCATGACGACGCCGGTGTGGTGATCGGCGCCATCGGGTTTGCGCTGTTCGATGAATTACGCAGCCTCTCGCCGATGCTCAAGCGCTACATGAGCATGCAGGAAGAACTGGCCTCCACCCGCTCGCTGCTGCGAGCGCGGCAGACCAAATACAACTTCGCCCATTTTATCGGCACCAGCGCCGCCAGCCTGGAAGTCAAACGCCGCGCCCGGCGCAGCGCGAGCGCCGAGTCTCCGGTGTTGCTGCTCGGTGAAACCGGCACCGGCAAAGAGCTGCTGGCCCAGGCGATCCACGGCGCTTCGCCGCGCGCACACAAAGCCTTCGTCAGCATCAACAGCGCGGCGATTCCCGAATCGTTGCTGGAAGCGGAATTCTTCGGCACCGCGCCCGGCGCGTTTACCGGTGCTGATCGCAAGGGCCGTGCCGGCAAGTTGCAGATCGCCCTGGGTGGCACACTGTTTCTCGATGAAATCGGCGACATGCCGTTGCCACTGCAAAGCAAACTGCTGCGGGTACTGCAGGAGAAAGAATTCGAGCCGGTGGGTTCCAACGAAGTGATCCAGAGTGATGTGCGGGTGATTGCCGCGACCTCCACGGATTTGGAAGCCGCGATCAAGCGCGGCGAATTTCGCGCCGACCTGTATTACCGCCTCAACGTACTGCCGATCCAGGTCCCGCCGCTGCGTGATCGACTCGATGACCTGCCAGCCCTCAGTGAAGCGATTCTGGAAGAACTGCGCAGTCAACACGAATTGAACCGTGAAGCGCTGGAACTGCTGGGTCAACATGCCTGGCCGGGGAATATTCGTGAGCTGCGCAATGTGCTGGAGCGCGCGGCATTACTCAGTGATGACTTGGTGCTGAATGCCACGGATATCCGCGCGGCGATTGGTACGTTCACACCGGTAGAGCGCATCGCACCAGTGACGATTGTGCCGGTAGCGCACCAGACTTTTAGTGAGGCTCGGGAGCGATTTGATCGACAGTTGATTGAGGCCACCCTCGCGCAATGCGGCGGGAAGGTTGTTGAAGCGGCGGCGCGGTTGGGGCTGGGGCGGTCGACGTTGTACAAGAAGATGGTGGCGTTGGGGATTGCTGAGTCTCTATAAAGAGACATGAATCTCCATTGTTAGACAGAACATCGCGAGCAAGCTCGCTCCCACCTTTGCCCCGCAACTCGGTCAACCTGTGGGAGCGAGCTTGCTCGCGATGAGGCCTTCTAAATCTACACATGTCTCCGAAGAGAGACACAAGCCTCAAACGCGCCATGAAAATCTGAAAAAAATCCATACATTTCAACGCCTTAACCGTCTGGCACGAAACTCGCTATAGCCCTCTCCCACAACAGATCCACCCTAAAAAAATAACAATCCAGGAGACACACCATGAGTGTGATCATTGCCTTGGCAGCCCTCACGCTGCTAATGCTCGCGGCCTACCGTGGCTACAGCGTTATCCTCTTTGCCCCGATTGCCGCCCTCGGCGCCGTTCTGCTCACCGACCCTTCCGCCGTCGCCCCCGCCTTCACCGGGGTGTTCATGGAGAAAATGGTCGGCTTCATCAAACTGTATTTCCCGGTGTTCCTGCTCGGTGCAGTGTTCGGCAAGCTGATCGAGCTGTCGGGCTTTTCGCGCTCCATCGTCGCAGCGGCGATTCGCCTCCTCGGCACGAGTCAGGCGATGCTGGTGATCGTACTGGTCTGCGCTCTGCTGACTTACGGCGGCGTGTCGCTGTTCGTGGTGGTGTTCGCGGTCTACCCGTTTGCTGCTGAAATGTTCCGCCAGAGTAATATTCCCAAGCGACTCATCCCGGCGACCATCGCCCTCGGCGCATTCTCGTTCACCATGGACGCCCTGCCCGGCACCCCGCAAATCCAGAACATCATCCCCAGCACCTTCTTCAACACCACCGCCTGGGCCGCGCCTTGGCTGGGCCTGATCGGCGCGATCTTCGTGTTTAGCGCCGGCATGCTGTTTCTGCAGCGCCAGCGCAACAAAGCGCAGCACGCCGGTGAAGGGTATGGCACCGATCTGCGCAACGAGCCGGAAACTGCGGCCGACATCAAACTGCCCAACCCGTGGATCGCCGTGTCGCCGCTGCTGGCCGTCGGCATCATGAACCTGCTGTTTACCCAGTGGATTCCACAGTGGTACGGCAAAACCCATAGCCTCGCGCTGCCGGGCATGACCGCGCCGGTGACCACTGAAATCGCCAAGCTCACGGCGATCTGGGCCGTTCAGGCAGCCTTGCTGGTCGGCATCATCATGGTGTTGGTGTTCGGCTTCCAGGCGATTCGCGGCAAACTCGCCGAGGGTAGTAGAAGTGCGGTCAGCGGTTCGTTGCTGGCGGCGATGAACACCGCGTCGGAGTACGGCTTTGGTGCGGTGATCGCTTCCTTGCCAGGCTTCCTGGTGCTGGCCGACTGGCTCAAGAGCATTCCCAATCCGCTGGTCAACGAAGCGATTACCGTAACCCTGCTGGCCGGCATTACCGGTTCCGCTTCGGGCGGTATGAGCATTGCGCTGGCGGCCATGGCCAATGACTTCATCGCAGCGGCCCACGCCGCCAACATCCCGCTGGAAGTGCTGCACCGGGTGGCCGCGATGGCCAGTGGCGGCATGGACACCCTGCCACACAACGGCGCGGTGATTACCTTGCTGGCGGTGACCGGCCTGACCCACCGCGAAGCCTACAAAGACATTTTCTGTATTACGCTGATCAAGACCCTGGCGGTTTTTGTGGTGATCGGTACTTTCTACGCCACTGGCATTGTGTGAGGTATTCATGACGACTCTTTCGGGCAAGACTGCACTGGTCACCGGTTCCACCAGCGGCATCGGCCTGGGCATCGCCCTCAGCCTGGCCAAGGCTGGCGCCAATCTGATCCTCAACGGTTTCGGTGATGCGTCCAAAGTGATTGCCGAGGTCGAGCTGCTCAATAACAAAAGCGGAGGCAAGGTTGGCCATCACCCGGCCGACGTCAGCGACCCGGCACAGATCGCCGACATGATTGCCTACGCCGAGCGCGAGTTCGGCGGCGTGGACATCTTGGTCAACAATGCCGGCATCCAGCATGTGGCGTCGGTGGAGGATTTCCCGGTGGAGCGCTGGGATTCGATCATTGCGATCAACCTGTCTTCGGTATTCCACAGCACCCGTTTGAGCCTGCCAGGCATGCGCGCCAAGGGCTGGGGACGGATCATCAACATCGCTTCGGTGCACGGCCAGGTCGGCTCGGTGGGCAAAGCTGCATACGTGGCGGCCAAGCATGGGGTGATCGGTTTGACCAAGGTGGTGGGGCTGGAAACGGCGACCACCAATGTCACCTGCAACGCCATCTGCCCGGGTTGGGTGCTGACGCCACTGGTGCAGAAGCAGATTGATGACCGCATCGCCAAAGGGATCGACCCGCAACAGGCGCAGCATGATTTACTGGCCGAGAAGCAGCCGTCCCTGGAGTTTGTGACGCCGCCACAATTGGGCGAACTGGTGCTGTTTTTGTGCAGTGAGGCCGGTAGCCAGGTGCGTGGCGCGGCGTGGAATATTGATGGTGGGTGGTTGGCGCAGTAACCCACAGATGATCGTTCCTATGCTCTGCGTGGGAACGATCTGTACAACAACAAGAAGAGGCAAGCCATGTCCGACATCCTCTGGCAACCCAGCGCCAAGCGCATCGGCAAGACCCGCATGGAGGCCTTTCGGCGCTTCATCAATCAGCGACACAACCTCCACGTCGACGACTACCCTGCCCTGCACCAATGGTCCATCGATCAGCGTGAAGCGTTCTGGCAGGCCATCGTCGATTTTTTCGACATCCGTTTCCACGACCAACCGGACGCTGTACTGGTTGAGGGCGCGCAAATGCCGAGCGCCCAATGGTTTCCCGGCGCCACCCTGAACTTCGCCGAACATCTGATGCGCCGTCGCGACGATGCCGTGGCGGTTGTGGCCATCGGTGAAAGCGGCCAGCGTGAACAGTTGACCTGGGCCGAACTGGCGGAGCATGTCGCCGGTTTCCAAAACAGCTTGATTGCTGCTGGCGTCGTCGTTGGCGACCGTGTGGCCGCGTGCATGCCGAACACCTGGCAAACCCTGGTGGCCATGCTCGCCACCACCAGCCTGGGGGCGATCTGGTCCTGCTCCTCACCGGAATTCGGCACCCAGGGCGTAATCGACCGTTTCGGCCAGATCGAGCCGACAGTGCTGATCACCTGCGCCGGTTACCGCTATGCGGGCAAGGACATCGACCAGACCACCAAGATCAATGAAATCCTCGAACGCTTGCCGTCCTTGCAGCAGTTGATTGTCGTGCCTTACGCCCGACCGCAAGCGCACATCGAACACTTCCACACCCGGGCCAACGTGACGCTCTGGGATGATTTCTACGACGTCGGCGGCGAGCCGAATTTCGTTCCCGTGCCCTTCGCCCATCCGCTGTACATCCTCTATTCCAGCGGCACCACAGGCGTGCCCAAATGCATCATTCACAGCACCGGCGGCGTGTTGTTGCAACACGTCAAGGAACATGGGCTGCATTGCGATCTCGGTCCCGGCGACCGCTTGTTCTACTACACCACGTGCGGCTGGATGATGTGGAACTGGCTGGTCTCGGCGCTGGCCGTGGACAGCGCGGTGGTGCTGTACGACGGCTCGCCGTTTCATCCCGCCCCCGAGCGCCTGATCGACCTGATCGACGACGAACGCATCGGTGTCTTCGGCACCAGCCCCAAGTACCTCGCGACCCTGGAAAGCAGCGGCATCAAACCTCGCGAAAGCCATGACCTGAGCAGCCTGAAAACCCTGCTGTGCACCGGTTCCGCGTTGTCGCCGCAGAGTTACGACTATGTCTACCGCGACCTCAAGGCTGACCTGTGCCTGGCCTCGATGTCTGGCGGCACCGACATCGTTTCGTGTTTTGTGAACAGCAATCCGCTGCAACCCGTGCGCCGTGGCGAGATACAAGGCAAAAGCCTGGGCATGGCGGTGGAAGTCTGGAACGACAACGGCCAGCCTGTGATCGGCGAAAAAGGTGAGCTGGTGTGCACCCGGCACTTCCCGGCAATCCCCATCGGGTTCTGGAATGATCCTCAGCAGGAAAAGCTTCGTGCCTCGTATTTCAGTCAGTTCCCCGGGGTCTGGGCCCAAGGCGATTACGCGGAACAATTGCCCCATGGCGCGATGATGATCCACGGACGCTCCGACGCCGTACTCAACCCCGGCGGCGTGCGCATCGGTACTGCGGAAATCTACCGCCAGGTGGAGAAAGTCCCACAGGTGCTGGACAGCGTGGCCATCGGTCAGCAGTGGCAGGAAGACGTGCGGGTGGTGCTGTTCGTGCGTTTGCGCGAGGGCGTCGAACTGGACGAAGCGCTGCAACAACAGATCCGCCAGGTCATCCGCGCCAACGCCACACCGCGGCATGTGCCGGCGAAGATTGTCGCGGTGACCGATATACCGCGCACCATCAGCGGCAAAATCGTGGAACTGGCGGTGCGCAACGTGGTGCATGGTGAGAAGGTAAAAAACACCGATGCCTTGGCCAATCCCGAAGCGCTTGAGCAGTTTCGGGATCGGCCGGAACTCGGAACTTAAATGATCATGCGTGTGTGTTAATCCATGTGCGAACCAGGTGGGCGCCTTCCACTGGCAGGATTCGGCGCAATAGAGTTGTTTAGAGTGATCAGAACCGGCTCGTCAATCGCGCTACCGGGGTTTGCTTCAAGCGCGCCGCGCAGGGTGGACATATTGAGTTCATAACTTCCCTTGTCCGTATACAGCTGGCTCAGCAGCGAGGTGGTCACAGCCAGTGAGTCAGCATTTTCAAAGGCTTTGGAACTGGCGTGACAGGCACGGCCCTTATCCGTAACCGGCAGACGTCCCGACGCCAGGTTCAGCAGCGCAGCCACATCCAGCAATTGCCCTCTTTCGCCGTTGCGTCCCGCATCGCGGGCATAGCTGACATCTTCAGTCTGTGCAGTACCGTGGAACACCTCATGAATCAAGTCGTCTGCCACGACGTCATGGTTGAAGCCCAGACCGATGAAGTGCTTGTTGATGTTGGGCGTATAGATTTCGATGAATTTCGTGTCGGATTGGTCTTTTGCATCTTTCCATTGCTTGTAAGCGTCCATGTTGAAAGCAGCAATATTGTTAGTGTTCTTGAGCGGATCGAGAAAAATATTACTGATGGAAAGACCTGCAAAGTCTGCCCTGACCAACCTCAGATAGTTCACCAACCGTTCGAGTGCATCGCTCGAGTTGCTTCCCAGCAATACCTTGATGATTGCGTTGCGTTCCTTCGTCAAGTCAAGACTGGTCAAGACGTTGATCGCGTTATCGATTTTTGTACGCGCCAGCGGCAAGCTTTGCTCAATGAACCGTCGGGTATAGCTGACAGGCAATGTCTTACTGAATCGCGGCAACTGGATAGGTGCCTGAAGGATGAAGTTGTTCAGTTTTGGTCCCCAGGGTTTGCCCAGCCGATCAAGGGCATACCATTGGCGGGCGTTACGCGCTGCCACCACCGTTAGCGTGTCACCGGTTGCACCACTGGGTCGCCAGGTACCCTGTCCGGTGGTATCGGCGCTATTGGCTGCTCGAACCAGGTCGTAGGTTTTATGCCGGCCATTGAGTTTGTGCAACTGGGATTGCGCCAGTCCGAGCATCTCTTGAGCCTGCCTGTTAAAGCGTAGCGCCCCCTTATGGATGAGTTTCCCGGTTCCGAACAATGCCGTAGGCACGCCATCCACGGGGTTGAAGACGGAAACAGAGGTGACGAAAGCGAGCTTGGTCAGACGGGCGGCTTTGGAAGCCGTGGAGATAGCCTTCGCCGAGATGCTCAGTGCTTTGGCGCCAGCCCCCACAAGCGCCCCTCCCACTGCGATGACATCCATAACGCAGCCATACATCCCATCGACCATCTTATTGCGCTCCCCGGAAGATAGATCCTCGATGCACTTTTTAAAGGGAACTACCAGATCGACAATATACGTTGCAGTTTCTTCGCCTTTTTTGCGCTGGGTTTCAAGCTCAGTTGGCACAGTGGCTACTGCTTCAAGTTCGTCAAACGTCATCATCGGACGATTGTTGACGATGAAGTTGGCAATTCGAACAAGCTGCGCATTATCAAAATTCTGATAAATGCTCTGCTTCCGCTCCGACGGCGTAGCAGGCGCGGCAAGTTCACCCAACTTGTCAATTATCGCCACGCTGCTTCTGGGTGAGCTGGCCTCTAGAAGACCATGAGTGTATTCACTAAGGATAATCGGTAATCGTTCTGGAGCCGTCGGTACCTGTTGCGTTTTCAGATCACCTTTAAAATCCACTCTGGCGGCGTCCTGCAATTTTCCTGCATTGGCGATCAGCGCACCAAGTGTGTTGTTTTTACGTAGTTCACCACGCAAGGTAAACAGTTCATAGCACGTAACAGTGTTTTCATAAGAAGCGCACATGACAATACCAAAACGCCCCGTGACAGCATCTTTGCCTTGTTGGGTTTCGTAGTCTATTTCAAGTGTAAGCGGCCCCCCAAAACGGTTGGAAAATGTCTCTATCGCCGCGCCGCGAAGGGTAAAGAAGGTGATCTTACCTTTCAGAAAGTTTTCCAGATCGAAGGGAGACATGTGTGAAAGGGCCATCTTCACATTTCTGACCACCGCATTATTCAAATTGCCGAGATAATCCCGCAGTTGGCGGTGATACTTATTATTATTAGGCTCCATCCGTTGCAGCCTCGGATAGCTTGTGTGAATGCTGACTTTGGATTTGTCGTAGTAACCATTATTTTCTGTATTAGTAAGACGTGCATTCAAATCGGGCTCACCGTAAGCGTGATCGTCGGGGAAAACCCCGAGCAGATCCCACTCGCCACCCACCAGGTCACCGGACATATGCAGCTCGACCATAGACATGGCGGTATGTGAGCCAGGTAGGCCGGGTTGCCGATAGAGCGTTTTATCTTCCAGGGCACAAGTTGGCTCGACGCTCCTGATCGCCGCCCGTGCGATGTCTTTTCTGTTTGGTATGGAACTGGTATAGGCGCGGGCAAGGTGCGTGCGGTCCACGTACCTCTCGAACATTGTCATTGCCCGCTCAGTCGTTTCCTTTTCCGCTTGCTTAAGTTCCGTTGTCGTCACCACGTCATTAATCAGGGCCCAGTCAACGATTGGATCGAGCATTGCCAAATCCCGCAGACGTGCCAGTGGATCACTGACTGGCTCCAGTTCGGCATACGCCATAATCTGCGTATACGTCAAAACCCGCGAAGCTCCCTTGGTGACCGCTTCCACCAGGGCAACTCCAAGGCAGAAGGACACCCAGCCAACCGAACCCATCATCAGCGACGACGGGACACCCTTGACCAGAAATTCTGGCGCGATTTCCGCCAGCAGCAGGTGTGATGCCAATGGCGCCACGACAGGATTCACCCAGCCTTTGGTGTGTAGAAAGGTTTCCAGCTCCTTGCGCACGACCGACGAAGATCGTTCGACATTGGTCGGTGCATACAAATCGAACCCGTCGATACTCTTTCTGGCTTGAGCGTTACCAATGTGCGGATACAGATCCAGCAAAATAGCCGTTATCAATAGTTGCCCAAGATCCTGTGCAGAGACGTCTTGCCCGGATGTTGCACCGAACCAGTCCAGTTCCTTCAGGAGTTTCATGGCGCAGGCTTGGGCCGCCGGAGACTTGACCAACCGATCGATACGTTCGTCGGCGTAATAGTGCGTCACAATGGCGCGACCTGTTTCGCGATAGAGCTTTTCCAACAGCTTTTCGTTCGCACCTACAAGTTTGCCAATGGCCTGCCGAATAGCTTCACGTTGCTCAGCCGACAATACGGCTAACGACTGGTCATAAGCAACAAGTTGGCCCCAATAGTTGCCCAGATCGTCGACGACTGGATCAAACTCAAAAACATCAATCAGATTTTTGGTTTGCGCAGCGTCCGCCGGTACATGCAAGTCATGAAACCTGAGCCATTGATCAACATCCACACTGTCTATCGCGATTATAAAGCCACCAGCTTGCTTGGCGATATCCCCCAGATCCCTGAGTCTACCGGGGACACCTGTTATAGCATGCGCATTAACATCGATTTCTTCCCAGCGCTCTGATGCATCCCTGTACAACTCTATCGTGCCATTTGCAGTCACCCGAATCGATTCCGAATCCTTGGGTCTATTTTCGCGAAGCGAATCAAACACGAATGGATGGTCGGCTAACTTATGCCATATAACGCGCCCTGGCATATGGATTTCATAAAGCGAGGATCCCTCTTCCAACCCAAACTCATACCCTTGCCATTTAAATGACTCTTCTGCTGATTGTTCTTTCAAGGCCTCTTTTAACAACTCCAATACCTGTTGCCGCTCTGCTTCATCTGCCTTTAAACGACTCCGTGACTCCTCTGTAGCGGTAACAGACGAATAAAAACTTTTAGCTTTCAATACAGCACACACAATACCACCTCATATATTTAAATGACTGACAATGTAGCGGGAACGAAGTCTTACTTCTCAGCGCAAAACAAGCCAGTCAAAAACCATTAGATGGAATTTCAGAACCCGCCAACTAACACACGGACAAAAAGAACAATCATTCCATCAACCCCCACTCCCCAAAAGATGAATCGGGGGTAGAAGCGCCATCGTTATGAAATTTAAGTCGCAGTTTTAGATTATTGACAGAGTCGGCGTTTTTTAGGGCTTCGTCTTCGCTGATCACACCTTCCATCACTAATGTAAACAGTGCCCCATCGAAGGTCTGCATACCCAACTCTGCGGACTTTTCCATGATGTTTTTAAGTTCATCCAGTTCATTGCGCCGTATCAGGTCGCCAACGGTCGGCGTTCCCAGCATCACTTCCACCGCCGCCCGTCGCTGACCGTCACGGGTACGCACCAAGCGCTGGGAAACGAAAGCCTTGAGGTTGTTGCCCAGGTCATGCAGGAGTTGCGGCCGCCGTTCTTCGGGGAAGAAGTTGATGATCCGGTCCAGCGCCTGATTGGCGTTGTGGGCATGCAGCGTGGAAATAACCAGATGACCGGTATCGGCAAACGCCAGCGCATGCTCCATCGTCTCGCGGTCACGGATTTCGCCGATCAGTACGACGTCCGGTGCCTGGCGCAGGGTATTTTTCAATGCGGCGTGAAAACTGCGGGTATCGACGCCGACCTCGCGCTGGTTGATGATCGACTTCTTGTGCCGATGGATGTACTCGACCGGGTCTTCGATGGTGATGATGTGGCCACTGCTGTGGCGATTGCGGTAGTCGATCAATGCCGCCAGCGAGGTAGACTTGCCCGAGTCGGTAGCGCCGACGAACAGCATCAGTCCTTGTTTGAGCATCATCGTTTCGAGCAGCACCGGCGGCAGCTTGAGGTCTTCGAAACGCGGAATGTCGAGTTTGATGTTGCGCGCGACGATTGACACATCGTTGCGTTGTTTGAAGATATTGACCCGAAAGCGCCCGATACCGGTCAAAGAAATCGCCAGGTTCATCTCCAGTTCCCGATCGAACTCCAGACGCTGTTCGGCGTCCATGATGGACGCGGCAATGGCCGCGACTTCTCCCGGCTTGAATGGCTGATCGGCCAAGGGTCTAAGCACACCCTCGAACCGTGCGCTGGGTGGCGCACCGGTAGACAGATAAAGATCGGAGCCATTCTGGCTGGCCAGGAGCCTTAACAGTGCATCGATTTCCATGGCAAAAAGCACCCGCGAAGCATTCAATGAATAAAAAGGACCCAAATTGGATCATCCAGCGTCTACTGCGGTACAAGGATAGTTGACACCGCTACACCGACTTAAGTGCAGGACATCTTGATGAACGCATCACCGACCGGCAGCGATGCCCAGGCCTTGATTGCCCGACTGGACTGGAGACGAAGCCCGCTGGGCGCTGCCAGTACCTGGCCGCAAAGCCTGCGAACCGCCGTGGATATCGTGATTCATTCGCCGATGCCCATGCTGTTGCTGTGGGGTCCGCAGCTCACGCAGATCTATAACGACGGTTTTGCCCTGCTGGCCGGCAGCAAGCATCCACACGCATTCGGACAGCCGACGCACCTGATCTGGCCAGAGTTAAAAGACTTTACCGACCCCATTTACAGCGCCGTCCTACAAGGACAGGTGCGGACCTACAGCGAACAACGCTTCACCTTACAGCGCGATGGCCATGATTCCGACTTCTGGCTGGACCTGACCTACAGCCCCATCCGCGATGAAAGCGCCCAGGTCGCCGGGATTCTGGTCACGGCCATCGAAACCAACGAACGCCGACGCATCGCCCTCGAGCTCGAGCAGCGTTCCGCTGCCAGCCTCAAGGCCCAGCACGAAACCGAGGAGCGTCTGCAACTGGCCCTCGCGGCCACCGACGCCGTCGGCACCTGGGACTGGGACATAAACGAAGACCGCTTCATTGCCGACACCCACTTCGCCCAGTTACACGGTATCGACCCGCTGCTCGCCAGCCAGTTGCCCATCAGCGCCTACCTCCAGGGAGTGCACCCGGAAGACCGCGCCATGGTCACCCGCAGCATCAAGCACTCCATCACCCACGGCACCGAGTACGCCGAGGAATATCGCCTACTGCAGGCCGACGGTCAGCTGCGCTGGGTGTTTGCCCGGGGTCGTTGCTACAAGGACCACCATGGCCGGCCGATCCGCTTCCTCGGAGCAGCCCTGGACCTGACCGAACGTAAACACACCGAACAAGCCTTGCGGCAAAGTCAGACCGAGCTGCAACTGATCATTAACGCCATGCCGATCCTGATCAGCTACGTGGACAGCGAGGAACGCTTTCGCCTGAACAATGCGGCCTACCTCGACTGGTACGGGCTGACGCCTCAGGAGCTCTTTGGCAAAACCATCCGTGAAGTACTGGGTGAAGAAGCCTATGCCTTGCGCGCCGAGTACATCGCCCAGGCGCTGTCCGGCAAGCCTTGTTGTTTCAGCATCCGCACCCCGCACCGTGACGGCAGCATCCGCCATGCCCTGATGAACTACTTGCCGCGCCACGGTGCGGATGGTGCGGTGAATGGTTTCTATATCTTTGTGATTGACGAAACCGAGCGCAAACAGACCGAAGAAGCCCTGCGCAATCTCAACGAAACGCTCGAAGAACGAGTCGCCGCCCGCACCCAACAATTGGCCGAAGCCAACCAGCGATTGCAGAACGAGATGTTCGAACGCGAGCGCGCCGAAGAGGCGCTGCGCCATGCGCAGAAGATGGAAGCGCTCGGCCAGCTCACCGGCGGCATCGCCCATGACTTCAACAATATGCTCACCGGGATCATCGGCAGCCTCGATTTGATGCAGCGCTACATCGCCGATGGGCGCGCCGCCGAGGTTGGCCGTTTCACCGAGGCGGCAGTGTCCTCGGCCAACCGTGCCGCCGCCCTGACCCATCGCCTGCTGGCGTTTTCCCGGCGACAGTCACTGGATCGAAAGCCGCTCAACGCCAATGATCTGATCCATTCCCTGGAAGACCTGCTCAGCCGGACCAAGGGCGACCACATCGAGCTCCAACTGCAACTGGCCGATGACGTCTGGCCGGTCAGCACCGACGTCAGCCAGCTGGAAAACGCCCTGCTCAATCTGGTGATCAACGCCCGGGACGCCATGCCCAATGGCGGTGAGTTGCGGATCGAAACGGCCAACGTTTACCTCGACAGCAGTGACATCAACACCCTGGAACCGGTCAAGGCCGGGGATTATCTGATGATCGCCGTCAGCGACAACGGTACCGGCATGACACCGTCGGTGCTGGCCAAGGCCTTCGACCCGTTCTTCACCACCAAACCCATCGGCCAGGGCACCGGTCTCGGGCTGTCGATGATCTATGGTTTTGCCCAGCAGTCGGGCGGGCATGTCAGCCTTTTCAGCTTGCCGGGCCAAGGCACCAGCGTACGTCTGTACCTGCCGCGGCTACACGTTTGCGAGCCGGTCAATACCCTGATGCCGGTCACGAGTGCTGCGCCGGCCGCCATTGCCGGTGAAACCGTGGTGTTGGTGGAGGACGATCCGGCGGTGCGCATGCTGGTGCTCGACCTGCTCAACGAGCTGGGTTATCACGCCCATGAAGCCGAAGACGCGAAGACTGCCCTGCCTCTGCTGGAATCCGACCTGCGGGTCGATTTGCTGGTCACCGACGTCGGGCTGCCGGGGATGAACGGTCGGCAGTTGGCGGAGATTGCGCGTCAGCACCGCCCCGAACTCAAAGTGCTGTTCATGACCGGTTACGCGGAAAAAGCCGCCGAACGCCAGGGCTTCCTGGAGGAAGGCATGGACATGGTGGCCAAGCCCTTTTCCATTGACCTGTTGGCCAACAAGATTCGCGCGATGATCGGTCAACCGGACTGAGTTAAGGCATAATCGCGCCCCCCCGCTGTCACCAACATAGCCACCACCGTTGCAAGGTACTGCCCATGAAAGCTCAAGCCCGCCATATTCTGGTGAAAACCTCGGAAGAAGCCGAACAGCTCAAACAACGCATCGCCAAGGGTGAAGCCTTCGATGTGCTGGCCAAGAAGTATTCCACCTGCCCGTCCGGCAAGCGCGGCGGCGACCTGGGTGAAGTGCGGCCCGGGCAGATGGTCGGAGTCATCGATGCCGTGATTTTCAAAAAACCGTTGCGGGTTGTGCACGGGCCGATCAAGAGCAAGTTTGGGTATCACCTGGTGCAGGTGTTTTACCGGGATTGAGGGGCTTGAAAGGCCCTATGTAGGAGCAGCCGAAGGCTGCGATCTTTTGATCTTGATTTTCAGCGGTCCCGAAAGGAGCAAGATCAAAAGATCGCAGCCTTCGGCAGCTCCTACAGGGGATTGCGTTTTAATCTTTGGGGATCAGTGCGCCGGGCACCTGAATCACCCGGCTCGCCAGCCGATGCCCCGCTTCAGCCGCCTCAACCGGGCTACCGCCCTTGAGCCGACTGGCCAAATACGCTGCGCTAAATGAATCCCCCGCCGCCGTGGTGTCCACCACCCGCTCGACCACCTGCGCCGGCACTTCAAACGACTCTCCATCACAACGAATCAGACACGCCTCGGCGCCACGCTTGAGTACCACCTCAGGCGTGCCAATCTGCTCGTAAGCGGCAAATACCGCCTCGCAATCGGAAAAATGAAACAGCGCCTGCTCGTCATCGACAGTCAGCAATGCCAGGTCGACATAGGGCAGAACGCTGCGATAGGCGGCCCGTGCGTCCTCGATCGACGCCCACAACCGTGGCCGGTAATTGTTGTCGAACACGATCCGCGCATCCCGCTGCCGGGCTTCGACCAGGGTTTCCAGTAACTTCTCCCGACCTTGCACGCCGAGCACCGCCAGGGTGATGCCACTGAAATACAGCACATCGTAATCCGGCAGTGCCGCCAGGATCGGCGCGGCGGCCAGGGTGGTGAAACAATCGCGGACTGCCGCTTCATTGCGCCAGTAGAGAAAACGCCGTTCGCCGACGGCGTCAGTCTGGATGCAATACAAGCCGGGCAATCGGCCGGGCAAGCGCTGGACCATATCGAGCCCGATGTTTTCGTCGGCCCAACTCTGGCACATGGCATCGCTAAAACTATCGTCGCCCAGGGCGGTGACGTAATCCACCGTGCCGCCCTCGCCCAACTCCCGGGACAGGTAGACCGCCGTGTTCAAGGTATCGCCACCGAAACTCTGTTGCAGGCTGCCGTCGGCGCGTTGCTGCAATTCGATCATGCACTCGCCGATCAGGGCGATGCGCGGGGTGTTGGGGCCGAGGGTGCTGATGGTGTTCATGTTGTGGGGTCTCTGGTGTTTCTGTGTTGTCTGGTCGGCCGCCATCGCGAGCAAGCTCGCTCCCACAGGGATTGTGTGAACACTGAAGATCCCATGTGGGAGCGAGCTTGCTCGCGATGGCCGCGCCGCGGTCTGGAGCCTTAGAAACAGGTTTCCATGGTTTCGATGACGTTCAGTTGCTCATCCACCAGACACCCGATACGCCACTTGTCGAACGTCAGGCATGGGTGCGAGGTACCAAAGGAAATAATGTCGCCCACCCGCAACTCAACCCCCGGCGCCACGGTCATGAACGCATGCTGGTCCATCACTGCCGTCACCTTGCAGGCGCTGACGTCGTCGCCCGTCGCCGGCACCACGCCCGCCTTGTAACGCAACAGCGGCACCGGCAACCCGGCGTCGTAGGCCACGTCGCGTTTACCCAGGGCGATCACCGCAAAGCCCGGTTCCGGCAACGACTGCACGTGAGCCCAGACTTCCAGCGCCGGGCGCAGACCTTCGTGCAGGTCGCTGCGGCGGTCGAGCACACAGCATTGCGCTTCTTTATAGATGCCATGGTCGTGAGCTACGTAGCTGCCGGGACGCAGCACGCTGAGGAAACGCCCGCCGGCGTTCTGCGCTTCGAAGGATTCAGCGATCAGGTCGTACCAGGCCGAACCCGACGCAGTAATGATCGGCTTGGGAATGGCGAACGCGCCGCTGTCCTGCAATTGCACGGCCAGGCGCACCAAAGAATCAGCGAACGCACGGATGCCGCTCACCGCGTGATCGCCGTGAATCACCCCTTCGTATCCTTCGATCCCGGTCAGCGCCAGGGCCGGTTGTGCAGCAATGGCTTTGGCCAGCGCGACCACTTCGTCTTCCGTGCGGCAACCGCAACGACCGCCGACCACGCCGTACTCGATCATCACGTTCAAGCGCACACCGCGGGAGGCGAAATACGCGCCGAGGTCAGCGACGTTGTCCGGGTGATCGACCATGCAATGGAAGTCGAAAGCAGGGTCCGTCAGCAGATCGGCGATCAACGCCATGTTCGGCGTACCGACCAATTGGTTGGCCATCAGCACCCGATGCACGCCATGGGCGTAAGCCGCGCGGGTTTGCGTGGCGCTGGCCAGGGTGATGCCCCAGGCACCGGCGTCCAGCTGGCGGCGAAACAGCGCCGGGGTCATGCTGGTTTTGCCGTGGGGGGCGAGTTCGGCACCGCTGTTGCTGACAAAGGTCTGCATCCAGCGAATGTTGTGTTCCAGCGCTTCGCGGTGCAGCACCAATGCAGGCAGGCTGACGTCGCGTACCAGGTTGGCACCTGTGTGGGCAAAGCCCTTTTCCACAGTGGCAGTATTTTTGGCAGAAAACATGGTCGAACTCCTCACATTCGCGGCCGCAGGCAGCCGCTGTTATTCGTTGATGCGACGGGCCAGGCTGTTGGCGCTGTCGATCAGCACCCGGCGGTATTCGTTGTAATTGTTCTTGGCATCGGCCCGTGGGGCGACAATGCACAGGGTCGCAATGGCCACGCCGTTCGGGTCTTTCACCGGGGCGGCGAAGCAATGGGTAAAGGTGTCCGCAACGCTATCGAAAGAGAAGAAGCCGTCGATAGCGGCCTGACGGATTTCACCGAGAAACTGTTCAAGCGGCAGGCATTCACCGTTGGGCAGGATGAAATCATCGTGGTCAATCAGGTCGACGATTTCCTGGTCGCTCAAGTGTGCCAGCAGCAGGCGCCCGGAAGCGGTCCAGGGAATCGGTGCGTTCTCGCCTATGTCCGAGGAAATGCGGAAATGCCGCTCGCCCTCTTTCATCAATGCCACGGTGTACTTGCGCCCGTTGAGCAGGCACATCTGCGCGGTTTCGCGGGTCTGGCTGACGATCTCCTGCAAGGCGTGATCGGCCTCGCGGGTCAGGTCGAAATGGCGCAAGTGCGCCTGCCCGAGGAAGTACAGCTGACGGCCGAGGTAGACGTGACCGTCCTTACCCACGGGCTCGAGAATCCGCCGGTCCAGCAAGGAGGCGACCAATTCGTAGACCGTGGATTTCGGGCTGCCGATGCCGCTGGCGATTTCGTTCGGGCGCAGGGGCTTGCCGACTTCCTTGAGGAAATCGAGGATATCGAACGCCCGATCCAGACCGCGAGCCCGGCGCTTGATGGTGTCTTCGGTCATGTCTGTGTTCCCATTCAAAGTCGCCGGGGAGTTTAATCAGAGTGCGATGTTGACCGTTCGGCCGCCATCGCGGGCAAGCCACGCTCCCACATTAGAATGCGTTTCCCTGTGGGAGCGTGGCTTGCCCGCGATGGGCGCGCCTCGGTTCAGGCCTTTTTCTTGTACGCGATGCAGTCAATCTCAACCTTGCAATCGACCATCATGTTCGCCTGCACGCAGGCCCGCGCCGGTGCATGTTCGCTTTTGAAGTACTCGGAAAACACCTTGTTGAAACTCCAGAAATCCCGCGGATCTTCCAACCACACGCCGGCGCGCACCACGTCTTCGAGACCATAGCCGGCTTCTTCGAGAATGGCGATCAGGTTCTTCATGGTCTGGTGAGTCTGCTCGACGATGCCGCCCGCAATGATCTCGCCGTCCAGCGCCGGCACCTGGCCGGACACGTGCAGCCAGCCATCGGCTTCAACGGCGCGGGCGAAAGGACGGGGCTGGCCGCCACCGGCGGTGCTGCCGGTGCCGTAACGAGTAATGCTCATGAGTGTTTCTCCTGATTGAAAAGTGAAAATTCTTTTGAATAAAATCAGAACCGCGTGTTCTTGAGAAATTCCGCCAGGCGCGGTGATTGCGGGCGTTCGAACAGTTCCTTGGGTGGCCCCTGCTCTTCGATCCGCCCCTGATTCATGAAGACGATCTTGTCCGAGACCTCGAAAGCGAAACGCATTTCGTGGGTCACCAGCAGCATGGTCATGCCGTCCTCGGCCAGGCCTTTGATCACACTCAGCACTTCGCCCACCAGTTCCGGGTCGAGGGCTGAAGTGACTTCGTCGAACAGCATCAAGCTCGGGTTCATCGCAATCGCCCGGGCAATCGCCACACGCTGCTGCTGACCGCCGGACAACTGACCGGGGAAGTGATCGCGCCGCTCCAGCAAGCCGACCCGCTCCAGCCATTTTTCCGCCAGGGCCACCGCTTCATCCTTGTGCAGCTTTTTGACCTTGAGCAAACCGAGGGTGACGTTCTGCAACGCCGTGAGGTGCGGAAACAGGTTGAACTGCTGGAACGCCATGCCGGTCATGGCCCGATGCCGGGCGATGACTTTTTCCGGGTGCCGCACGCGCTTGCCGTTGACCTCGTCATAACCGATGGACTCGCCATCGAGCATGATCTGCCCGCCCTGGAACTCTTCGAGCATGTTCACGCACCGCAGCAGCGTGGTCTTGCCCGAGCCGCTGGAACCGATCAGCGTGACGACGTTGCCGCGCTGCATCGTCAGGTCAACGCCCTTGAGCACTTCGAGCTGGCCGTATTGTTTGTGCAGGCCGCGGATGTCCAGCAGGGCCTGAGCGTTTTGAGTGTTGGAAGGTTGAGTCATGGCAAGGCCACCCGCTTTTCAATGTGCCGGCCGAGTAATTCGATGGCGTAGTTGATGACGAAAAACAGAAATCCGGCGAACAGGTAAAACTCGAGGGTCATGAAGGTCCGGGCGATGATTTGCTGCGTGCTGAGCAACAATTCAGCCACACCGATCACCGACAGCAGCGTGGAGGCCTTGACGATCTCGGTGGACGAGTTGACCCAGGTCGGCAAGATCTGCCGCAACGCCTGAGGCAACAACACGTAACCGAGTGCTTGATAAAACGTCAGGCCGATGGCCTTGCTCGCTTCCATCTGACCGCTGGGCAGCGCTTGCATCGCGCCGCGAACAATCTCGGCGACATGGGAGCCGCAAAACAGCGTCAGCCCCAACGCACCGGCCTGAAAGGCACTGATCTGCCAACCTAGTGCGGGCGCCATGTAGAAGCAGGCCAGCACCAGGACAAACACCGGCGTGCCGCGAATGATGTCGACGTAAAACCGAAACGGCGCGCGCATCCAGAACTTGCCGTAGGTCAGCACCAGACCCGCGACGATGCCGACCATCGTGCCCAACAAAATCGCCAGGGCCGAGACCTGCACGCTGGTCAAAAAGCCTTGCCACAGCACTTCACGGGCAACCCATAACTCATGCAACCAACTGGGGGATTCGTACATGTGGGCCTCCTATCGGCGAATCGCCAGACGCTGCTCGAGGTAACGCAGCATCATGGCAATGAGGTAACAGGCCGCCACATAGAGCGCTGTGGTCACCAGCCAGGTTTCAATCACCCGGTAGCTCTCGACATTGATCTTGCGCGCGTAATAGGTCAGCTCCGGCACGGCAATCGCCGCGGCCAGCGAGGTGTCCTTGAACAGCGAAATGAAGTTGTTCGACAAGGCCGGCAGCACATTTCGCAGCATCACCGGCACGGTGACGTACGCCTTGACCTGCCACTCGCCCAAACCGATCGCCAACCCCGCTTCGCGCTGGCCTTTGGGAATGCTCAACAGACCACCGCGGAACACTTCGGTCAGATAGGCCCCGGCATACAGCGACAGGGTGATGATGAACGACGGGATCTTGTCCAGACGAATGCCCAGACTGGGCAAGGCAAAGTAGATCAACAGAATCAACACCAGAATCGGCGTGTTACGGATCACCGTCACATACACCGACGCCATCACACGCAATGCGCGGTGCTTTGACAGCAAAGCAAACGCCATCATCAGGCCGATCACGCAACCGATGGCGATCGACACCAGCGCCAACTCAAGACCCAGACCGAGCCCCGCCAGCAAGGTGTCGAAATCGCGCCACACGGCGGCAAAATTCAACTGATAGTTCATGGTCAGCGGTACCTTGAACGGGGCGATTTATGACCGCCCCGCTCTCACGGGATCATTTGAATTCGACGGGGAAACCGATGGCTGGAGTCGGGAGATCGACACCGAACCACTGCTTGAAGGAGGCCGCGTAGGTCGGGAATTCAACACCGGTCATGGCTTCATGCAAGGCGGTGTTGACGAAGTTCAGCCAGTCCTGATCGCCGCGCTTGACTGCGCACGCGTAGGTTTGCGGGCTCCAGGCATAAGCCGGGCTGCGATAGCGCCCCTGGTTCTGCACCATCAGGTATTTCACCGACGACTGATCGGTCGCAGCGGCGTCGGCACGGCCGGAGTTCACCGCCTGATACATCAGGTCCACGCTGTCGTACTGATCGACCTTGGCCTTGGGCAACGCCTGATGCACCAGTTCTTCGGCGTACACGTTCTGCAGCACCGCCACGGTCACGCTGTCGCCGGCGGCTTTCAGGTCTTCGATTTCCTTGTACTTGCTGTTGGCCGGCAACAGCAGGCCGACACCTTCGCGGTAGTACGGCAGCGTGAACGCCACTTGCTGGGCACGGCTGGCAGTCACGGTGATGAACTGACAGCTCATGTCGACTTTGTCGGTCAGCAGGCTGGGAATCCGCGCATCGGACGACTGCACCACGAACTCGACTTTGCTTGGGTCGTTGAACAACCCTTTGGCCACCATCCGCGCGATATCGATATCAAAACCCTGCAACTTGCCATCCGCTCCCTGGAAGTGCCACGGCGCATTGGTACTGCCCGTGCCAACAATCAGTTTCCCGCGGGCCAGCACGCTATCGAGCTTGCCGTCCGCCGCCTGGACCACGCCCATGGCAGCAGCTGAAGCTGCGACAAGAAAAATACACGCTTTAAACAAGGAAGGTCGGCGATGCATGGCAAGCACTCCAGGGTGATGTTTATTCCGCTATACCGGATATTGGTATGTAACAACGGAATAGACAGCAGAAAGTGTGCCACAGGATGTGGGCGGAATGTTGGGGAGATTGAAAAACCAGGTGAATCAATAAGATGGGCACAGCACAGGTCACTCTGTTACCCAATGCACACGTCGAGTACCGCTACCGATGGCCACAACGCACGGGTACTTGCACCACATTTGAAGGGTAGCGATTCAAAATGAAGCAGCGCTCTACCTGTAATTTCTGACAGTAGACTCATCGCGGCTGATTCCTTTACCGTCAACAGGCACCCGATGCACTGTGAAAAAGGAGATTTCAATGAGCTCGAAAATCGCTCGCAAAGCGCTGGCCCCGGTCTACCGCAAGGCCCTGAAAACCTGGCGCCCGGTGATCCTGTACTTCGGCAGTCAACACTGCCCCGCCTGCGAAATGGCCGGACCGGTGTTTCGCCAGATCGCTGAGCCGTATCGGCATCACGCGCAGATCTACATGCTGAACACCAGCGAATCCCCCCGCCACCCGGATGTCACCGGCACTCCGACCGTGCTGTTTTACAAGGAGGGGAAGTTGCTGAAAAAGCTCAAGGGAATCGGCACTGAGCAAACCCTGCAGGAAGACTTCGCCAGGCACATCGGCAAGGTGAAACCGGCAACGGTGAAGCGTAAACCGGTTCACGATCTGGCGTGGTTGCGCCAGACCCTGCGAAGGATGTGCACTGTGCGTCGCGCAACTCAGCAGTTGAATCGGCGGGTTTGCTGTTAATCCGTGTCATTTTCAGTGTTTGAAAGATCGCTTTCGCGAGCAGGCTCGCTCCCACAGATGACCGTGTTGGTTTGGGTAACTCGGTCAATTGTGGGAGCGAGCCTGCTCGCGAATCTTTTGCGCTTAGCGATTTTTGACCTGTTCGATATACCGGCCTACCGCCGCGGACTTCTCGAATCGACGATAAATCAACGACAACCACGAACTCGCCTCGCAACCTTTAATTGCCCGGTACAACACGCCGGGCAAACCCACATGGCCAACCACTGATTCGGGCACAACTGCAACGCCCTGCCCCAACGACACCAACGCAATGACCGCCACCAGCCCGCCCGGTTGCGCCCCCAGTTTCGGCGCAAATCCACCCTCGGCGGCGACTTGCAAGGTGCCGCTGATTTGCTCCGGCAGGATGAACGTCTCGTTCTGCAAATGTTCCGGGCCAATCTCTGGCAATCGGCACAGCCAGGACTCGGTCGACACCGCCAGCACAAAACCTTCTGCGTCCAGGCGAATGGCTTCCAGGTCTTCAGGCAGGGTCATGGGTGAGCGGACATAGCCAATGTCGAAACGCCCCTCGACCACCATCACCGGCAATGACGCCATGGGACTTTCCCGTACGTTCAGGCTGACGTCAGGACACTCGCGACTGAAGGCTTGCACCTGTTTCTGCAGCAAGCCCGAATACACCGCCGAAGCCACGTAACCCAGTTCGATATGGCCAATATCCCCGCGCCCGGCACGCTGGGCGTTGTACTGAGCATATTCAAATTGCCGCACCGTTGCCTCGGCCTCGATCACCAGCGCTGCGCCCGCCTCGGTCAGGCTGACTTCACGTGTTTGGCGCACGAACAATCGCGTGCCGAGTTCGTTCTCCATGTCCTGGATCTGTCGAGTCAAGGTCGGCGGTGCGATACCGAGTTGTTCGGCGGCGCGGGTGAAGTTGCCTTGCCGGGCGACGGCCAGAAAATAGCGGAAATGCCGTATGTCCATCGTTGCGTTAGCTCAAAGGTAATGAAGTGAACAGGCGTGCCTAACAAGGGAAGCATCAACCGACGATAAGCTGCATTGTCTTTCACAGTAGAGAAACGCCGCCATGCCCGTCAAACCCAAGGTGAGCCCGAGCCTGACATTACTCACAGCCTCAGGCGTCTGCTCGCTGATCGTCCTCGACACCAACATCGTCGCCGTGACCCTGCCCACGATCGCCCGGGACCTGGGCGCAAACTTTGCCGACATCGAATGGGTGGTCAGCGCTTACATGCTGGCCTTCGCGGCCCTTTTGTTGCCGGCTGGCAGCATCGCCGACCGCTTCGGCCGGCAGAAAACCTTGCTCTGCGGGCTGGGCATTTTCATCCTCGCGTCCATCGGTTGCGGTGCCGCGCCCGATGCGTTGTTTCTCGACATCGCCCGGGCGATCAAGGGTGTCGGCGCGGCTTTGCTGCTGACCTCGGCCCTCGCCTCCATCGGCCACACCTTTCACGATGAAGTGGAACGGGCCAAGGCCTGGGCGTTCTGGGGCGCGTGCATGGGGGTGGCGATGACCGCCGCGCCGACGGTCGGCGGGTTGATCACCGAATACATGGGCTGGCGCTGGATTTTCTACCTTAACCTGCCCGTCGGATTGTTCCTGATGGTGATGGTCTGGCGCGCCGTGCCGGAGTCCCGCGACACTCAGTCCGCACGCCTGGATCCCTGGGGCAGCCTGGCGTTCAGCGCGAGTTTGCTGTGCCTGATCTGGGGCCTGATCGAGGCGAACCGGATCGGCTGGAGCAACCCGCTGACCTACGCTCGACTCATCAGCGGCGCTCTGTTGCTGGGGCTGTTCGTGGTGATTGAACGGATGCAGCGGCGGCCGATGGTCGATCTGCAACTGTTCAAGCATCCGCGTTTCATCGGCGCGCTATTGGGCATGTTTGCCTACGCCGGTTGCGCCCAGGTGATGATGACCCTGCTGCCGTTCTACCTGCAAAACGGCCTGGGTTTCTCGGCCATCGCTTCAGGTCTGGGGATGTTGCCGTTTGCCCTGACCATGCTGATTTGCCCACGCATCGGCGTACGTCTGGCGCGTCGGTTTGCCCCCGCCACATTGATGGCCGCCGGTTTGACCCTGGTCGGCAGCGGCAATCTGCTCAGTGCCTGGGCGGTCAGCAGCGGCGGTTACCTGCCCTTCGCCCTGGCGATTGCGGTGACGGGCGCCGGTGCCGGGCTGCTCAACGGCGATACGCAAAAGAACATCATGGCCTGCGTGCCACGGGAGCGCACTGGCATGGCTTCAGGCATGAGCACCACCATGCGCTTCAGCGCAATCGTGCTGGCCATCGGCGTGTTCGGGGCGTTGTTATCCAGTCATACCGAGCTGTTGTTGCGCACCAGTCTGTCGGAGCATGGCGTGCAATGGCTCGGCCAAACCCAGGGGATCGCCTCGCGGGTGGTGGCCGGTGACATGACGGCGGCGATGGGCCTGTTACCGGAAACCGCGCGCACCGTGGTCGAACCGTTGGCCCGCCAAGCCTTCGTCGGTGGCTTCAGTCTGCTGTTGTGGGTCGCGGGGTTATTGGCACTACTGGGAGCGCTGGTGGTGGGCACGCTGATGCGCAATCCGATCCCCGCCCCCTCGGCTGCAACCCTCGGCGCTAAGGCTTGAACGACGCCAATACCCGCTGGGCATTCGCTTCGCAGCCCATGCCCTCGGGCCGCGACTGAATGTTGTCGATCACCTCCAACAGCTGCGCCTTGCTCTGCGCCAAGTGCAGCTGCATCTCTTCGATCTGTTCGACTTTGCGCGTAAGACCCGCCAGCAATTCGTCTTGCTTGAACTCACCGGTCGCGCTGTCCGGCAATAACTGTTTCAACTCTTCCAGGCTGAACCCGGCCTGCTGGGCGCAAAGGATGATTTTCAGGGTTTGCAACGCTTGGTCGGGATAATGCCGGTAACCGTTGGCCCGGCGTTCCACCTGCCGAATCAAACCCTGAGCCTCGTAAAACCGAATGCGCGACGCGTTCAACCCGCTCAATTGCGCCAATTCACCAATCTTCATCACGACCTCATTTACCTGCTTGACATTAAAGTTGACTTTAAGCTTAGCCTCTACTCTTCACTGATGAGGAGTCAAGCATGTCGCCCTTCCAAGCGTTGAATTTGCCCAACGGCCAGACCATCGGCAATCGCATCGCCAAAGCCGCGATGGAAGAGAACCTCGCTGACAGCGGGCAGGCACCTGCAGAGGCCTTGTTCCGCCTGTATCAGGCGTGGGCCGAAGGCGAAGCCGGCCTGTTGCTGACCGGCAACGTGATGATCGACCGCCGCGCCATGACCGGTCCCGGTGGCGTGGTGCTGGAAGATGAACGGCACCTTGAACGCTTTCGCCAGTGGGCCAGCATTGGTCGGGCCGGTGGCGCGCAGTTCTGGATGCAGCTCAATCATCCTGGCCGTCAGACCATGGCCAACCTCGGCCAGCAAGCGTTGGCGCCTTCGGCGGTGGCACTGGACCTGGGCGCGTTCTCGAAGATGTTTGCCGAGCCCAAACCCATGAGCGAGCGCGACATCGAAGACGTCATCCAACGCTTCGCCATAAGCGCTGCCCTGGCGGAAAAGGCCGGCTTCACCGGGGTGCAGATTCATGCCGCGCACGGTTATCTGATCAGCCAATTCCTCTCGCCCTTGACCAACCGCCGAACCGACCGCTGGGGTGGCTCTCTGGAAAATCGCGCGCGCTTGTTGTTGGCGGTGGTCAGCGCCGTGCGTAAGTCTGTGTCGCCGCAGTTTTGCGTGGCGGTGAAGCTCAACTCGGCGGATTTCCAGCGCGGCGGCTTCGATGCCGACGATGCCCGGCAAGTCATCCAATGGCTCAACGATCAACCGATCGATCTGCTGGAACTCTCCGGCGGCAGCTACGAAGCCCCGGCCATGCAAGGCGAGGCCCGGGATGGTCGGACCCTGGCGCGTGAAGCGTACTTTCTGGAGATGGCCGGGGAATTGGCCCGTGTGGCGAACATGCCGGTGATGGTGACGGGCGGGATTCGACGCCTGGCGATCGTCGAACAGGTGCTCGACAGCGGCATCGCCATGGCCGGGATCGGCACGGCACTGGCGCTCGAACCTCAATTGGTCAAACGCTGGCGCGAAGGTCAGAACAGTCACCCGCAACTGCCGCCGATTCGCTGGAAGCGCAACCCCCTGGCGGCACTGGCGAGCATGGCCGTCGTGAAATTCCAGCTCAATCGCCTTAGCCGCGGGCGCAAGACCCGTCCCGACGTTTCGGCGTTATGGGCGTTGATTCTCGACCGCGTGTACATCGCCCGGCGTACTCGTCAGTACCGGCAGGCGATGGGACTGAAGTAATCAAGTTGTCGAAGATCGAATGTGGGAGCGAGCCTGCTCGCGAAAGCGGAGTGTCAGACAACATCATGGTTGACTGGAAGGCCGCCTTCGCGAGCAGGCTCGCTCCCACAAGGGTACGTCTGCGCTGCAAGGGTGTTTACCGTCCGGAAAAACGCAATCTGGATAGCTGACGCAAATCCCCGTCGAGGTAATAGTCATCGGTCCAGCTGTCATCCGCCGCCAATGGATGGACCTGCTTGAGCGCGAGTTTCCTGGCGAAATAGCGAAAGCGGTAATGCTCGTAGAACCGCAGCAGTTCCAGACCATAACGGTCTGCCAGATCGGTATCACCGCGAATGATCAGGTAGTTCTCGTCATTGCCATTGCTGGCCGCGGCACTGAGGTTATGGCTGCCGCTGATGATCGTCGGCGCATCGCTAGTGAAGTCCGTCACCACGGCTTTGGTGTGCACCAGCAGGTTGCCCTTCTGGCCTTTCATGTTCTCTCTGAGCCAGCCTTCCAGCCCGGTGTTGAGCAGCGCGGTGGCGGCGAATTCGGCGGTGCGGTCGGCGTGGAAACCGGTGATACGGCTGGCGGTGTTTTGCAGGCCGTAACGCAAAATGTCGTCGTGGGGCAGGCCGAGCAAGGCGTTCAGGATGTCGTCGGGCAAGGCGAACGCGGTGACGAACAGCACGTCTTTTTTCGCGGCGCTGATGATCTCGACAAACGCTTGCAGATCACCCTTGCCCGACCGCGGAGAGAAACCGGCGAACATCGGCTGCAGCGAATCCATCGGGTTGTTTTGGGTGAGCCAGTTTCGGGTGTCGCCGACATCCGCCGGGTGGCTCCAGACCTGCTCGAAGGTGCGCAGATAACTGGCGCTGACGTGTGTGTCGTCCAGCACATGCACTACGTTGGCCTGGCGGTAAACGCCGTTGGGCGTGAAATTGGTGCTGCCGCAAAGCACTGCTTCCGGCTGACGCTGCCCCACCGCGTCGAGCCGGCTCAGCACCATGAATTTGTTGTGGAAGATGTTATGGGTGACTCGACCGCGCTTGTTCTCTGCCGGGATTTTTTCCAGGCTGGCCTCGTTCAGGGTGGTGCCCTCATCGCCCGGTTGAGCGTGATACAGGACTCGAACGTTTACCCCTCGCTCGAACGCGGCATTGACCGCATCGACAATGGCCTGCAATTCATACTCGTAGATGGCAATGTCCAGCGCCCACTGGCCATCCACCGCACGCTCGATAAACCCCAGCAAACGTCCGAGCAAACCGTTTTCCAGCCACTGCCGCGGGACATCCGGCCAGGCTTCGATGGGCAGGTTCTTGTTGGCGCTGATCAGCGCGTCGAGCTCGGGAAACTTGCGCTGGAACGCCTGGCTGGCGGCCACTGCGCGATTGAAGATCACGCTTTGGTTATTCGGCTGACCATTGTCGGAGGTGACCGTCACTTCCAGGAATTCTCCCAGTTGCGGCGCATCAATACTGCCGTAGGCCAGGTGGATTCGGTAATGGATCGTCATCCCCGGATTGACCGCGTAATCGGCCCAGCGAAATTTCTGCAACGGCGCGATATCGCTGGGGGTGGCGTGAAACTGGGGAAAGGTATGCACCTTGCCGGGAAAGGTCAGTCTGTTGAACAGGAACAGCCAAGGCTTGGGGCCTTGCTGTTTTTCGATGGCGAAACCCAAGAGGCCTTTGCGACGGGGTTCGGCCAGGTCCATGGCCAACAGCACGCCATTGGTGCCGGCGTAGGCCTTGACGCGAAAATCATCCTGAATGTTGGCGGCTAGAACGCGCATGACTCACTCCTGTGATCTTTCTGGTTCACTCCATATCATCGATATGTCGATATTCGGCCTGCAACTCGGTAGCCATCACCTTAGCCCGCCCAAGCCGAATCGGCCCGCGTTCGATGTCGATCAGCAGCCCCGGACAATCAAGCGCCGGCAATATCGACCAGTCCTTCAATCGACCATCGGTCACCAGCAACAAACGCTGCTTTTCCGCCGGAAAACGTTTTTGTCGTGCAGCCAGCCATCGCCCCGCCTCACCCAGCGCCGCCAGCAACGGCGTACCACCGCCCGCTCCCAGCCCATCAAGCCAGTTGCGCAAACCCGCGGAGGCTTTCAACCCTTGCACTTGCCATTTCGGCACATGACCACTGGCAGTGAGCAACGCCAGGCGCGCACGCTGGCGATAGGCATCGTCGAACAGTTGCGCCAGCAAGCCCTTGGCATCGCTCAACGCCTGATGACGGCGTGTCGAGGCCGAAGCGTCGACAATCACCAGCCACAGTTCGTGGGGCGAACGGGTGCGCAGGTGAAACAAGACATCGTCGAGCTGACGTGGGCGGCCGTTCAGCAATGTACCGGGCCAATTGATCGAGCCGCTACGCGCCGCGTGACGCTTACCCTGCTTGCCATTGTCCAGCCGTCCGGCACGGGGTCTGGCATTCGCCCCCGCATCAGATCGAGGGCGAATGCCTAGGGCTTTTTTGGCCAGCTCGGCACGTCACGTCGTGCGCCGACCGGGAGCGCCTGAGCGGGCATTTCACCCCATTGGCCCTGGCCTTCGCTCGGGTTGGCATTTTGCGTAGAGGGCGGCTGACTTTGTTGCGGCGCTGGTGGCGATGACTCGCGACGGCGATGGCGCAAGGCAAACTCGGCGACGGCGTCGATGTCTTCCTCGGCGATGGCGCTCGCCCCACGCCACGCCGCGTGGGCACGCGCCGCGCGCAACCAGACCAGGTCGGCCCGCAAGCCATCGACACCGGCGGCAAAGCAGCGCTCGGTAATCTGCGCCAGCGCATGATCGTCGAGTGGGATGCTTGCCAGCGCGCTGCGCGCTTTCTGGCAACGTTCGCGCAGAGACTGCTGTTGGCTTTCCCATTCGGCGCAGAAGCTGTGGGGATCGCTGTCGAAATCCAGCCGTCGCCGGATGATCTGGCCGCGCTCGGTCGGTGCTGTGTGGCCACTGAGGGCGACGTTCAGGCCAAAACGGTCGAGCAGTTGCGGACGCAGCTCACCCTCTTCCGGGTTCATGGTGCCGATCAGCACGAACTTCGCCGGATGCCGATGGGAAATGCCGTCGCGTTCGATCAGGTTGGTGCCGCTGGCGGCCACATCCAGCAGCAGGTCCACCAGGTGATCGGGCAATAAATTGACCTCATCAACGTAGAGCACGCCGCCGTCAGCCTTGGCCAGTACACCGGGGGAAAACTGTGCACGGCCCTCGCTCAGGGCGGCGTCCAGATCGAGGGTGCCGACCAGCCGTTCTTCGGTGGCACCAAGCGGCAAGGTGACGAATTGGCCGCTGGCCAGTAGATCCGCCAGGCCTCGGGCCAGGGTCGATTTGGCCATGCCGCGAGGGCCTTCGATGAGTACGCCGCCGATTTTCGGGTCGATGGCGGTCAGGTAGAGGGCGAGTTTGAGATCGTCGGCGCCGACCACGGCGGAGAGAGGGAAATGCGGGGTGTCGGTCATTTTCAATACTCGGTCATGGTCGGTAGCAGGCACACCTTGTACCTGTGGGAGCGAGCAAGCTCGCTCCCACAGGGTTTTGCGGCGCATTAACTATCTTCTTCTATATCCAACAACAAATTCTCCAGCGCCTCGCGATACTCGCCCGGCTCCTTCCACATCCCCCGCTGCTGCGCTTCCAGCATCCGCTCAGTCATGTCGCGCAACGCATGCGGATTATGCTCACGGACAAAATCACGAGTCGCCGGATCCAGCAAATACGCATCCGCCAGTAACGCGTACTGGTGGTCGTCGATCAATTGCGTTGTGGCGTCGAAGGCAAACAGGTTATCAACCGTCGCCGCCAGTTCAAACGCGCCTTTGTAGCCATGACGCTTCACGCCGTCGATCCATTTCGGATTGGCTGCCCGGGAGCGAATCACCCGGTTCAGCTCTTCCTTCAACGTGCGGATCTTCGGCAAGTCCGGCTGACTGTGATCGCCATGGTAACTGGCCGCTGCTTCACCACTGAGGCTTTCCACAGCCGCGAGCATGCCGCCCTGGAACTGGTAATAGTCGTTGGAATCAAGCAAGTCGTGTTCACGGTTGTCCTGGTTTTGCAGCACAGCCTGAACCTGGCTCAGGCGCTGAGCGAACTGCGCTCGCGCCGCGGTGCCTTCGTCAGAACCGCCGTAAGCGTAGCCGCCCCAATTCAGGTAAACCTCGGCCAGGTCGTCACGGCTTTGCCACAGACGACCATCGATGGCGCCCTGCACGCCCGCGCCGTAAGCACCGGGTTTGGCACCAAAGATGCGCCAACCGGCCTGACGCTTGGCCGCCTCTTCATCCAGCCCCGATTGCATTAACGCTTCGCGCTCGGCACGCACCTTGGCGGCCAAGGGGTTGAAGTCGTCCGGCTCGTCGAGGGCGGCGACCGCTTGCACGGCGGCGTCGAACAGGCGGATCAGATTGGCAAAGGCATCGCGGAAGAATCCGGAGACGCGCAACGTCACGTCCACGCGCGGACGGTCCAGCAGACTCAGCGGCAGAATTTCGAAGTCGTCGACCCGCTGACTGCCCGTGGCCCAGACCGGGCGCACACCCATTAACGCCATGGCCTGGGCGATGTCGTCGCCACCGGTGCGCATGGTCGCGGTGCCCCACACCGACAGGCCGAGCTGACGCAGGTGATCGCCGTGATCTTGCAAGTGTCGTTCAAGAATCAGGTTGGCCGACTGGAAACCGATACGCCACGCGGTGGTGGTCGGCAGGTTACGCACGTCCACCGAGTAGAAGTTGCGCCCGGTCGGCAGCACGTCGAGTCGACCGCGACTCGGCGCACCGCTGGGGCCGGCCGGCACGAAGCGGCCGCTGAGCGCGTCGAGCAGACCGCGCATTTCCGCCGGACCGCAGGCGTCCAGCCGTGGAGCGACGACTTCGCGCAGGCTGTCGACGATCGCGCTGACGTCGGACCAAGTGGCCTCCTGTGGGAGCGAGCTTGCTCGCGATAGCGGTGGGTCAATCGACATCAATGTTGGATGCTCAACCGCTTCGCGAGCAAGCTCGCTCCCACAGGGGCCGGGGTTGGCTTGAGGTTGGTTTAGAGTTTGCGAGATCAGTTGCGTGGCGAACAGTTCCAGACGTTCACGGGTATCCCCGGCGGTGCGCCAGACTTCGTCGGTGAGGGATTGCAGTTCAATCGGACGCGGCCCGATCCAGGGTTCGGCAAGCGCACAATCCAGCGGATCGAAGCCCAACGTGAACGCCTTGGCCAAGGCCCGCAGCAGACTTGATTGGGCACCCCGTCCATCGCCACGCGGAATGCGCAACAACGCCAGCAAGGTGTCGATGCGCAAGCGCCCGGTCGGCGACTCGCCAAACACATGCAGGCCGTCGCGGATCTGCGACTCTTTCAAGTCGCACAAATACGTGTCCAGACGCGGCAACCAGATCGCTGCATCGGCATCACTGTCGAGCTTTTCGTCCAGTTGCAGTTCGCGGTCGATGTGCGTCTCGCGCACCAGTTGCAGGATGTCGCGCTGCAATTCCCGGGCACGGCGCGGATCGAGCAATTGCGCTTCGTAATACTCGTCGGCGAGTAATTCGAGGTTGCGCAACGGGCCGTAAGTTTCGGCGCGGGTCAGCGGCGGCATCAGGTGATCGATGATCACCGCCTGCGTACGGCGCTTGGCCTGGGCGCCCTCGCCCGGATCGTTGACGATAAACGGATAGATGTTCGGCAGCGGACCGAGCAGCGCATCCGGCCAGCAATTCTCGGACAGACCGACGCCTTTGCCCGGCAACCATTCGAGGTTGCCGTGCTTGCCGACGTGGATCACACCGTGGGCGCCGTAGGTGTTGCGCAACCAGAAATAGAACGCCAGGTAACCGTGAGGCGGCACCAGGTCCGGATCGTGATACACCGCGCTCGGGTCCACCTGATAACCGCGCGCCGGTTGAATGCCGACGAAGGTCAGACCAAAGCGCAGTCCGGCAATCATCATTCGCCCGCCACGGCACATCGGATCGCTTTGCGGCGTGCCCCAACGTTCCAGCACGGCTTGTCGGTTGGATTCGGGCAAGGCGTTGAACATCAGGTTGTAGTCGTCCAGCGCGAGGCTTTGCATACACGGGCGCTGGTCGAGGGTGTCGAGGTCGTTGCTGACGCCACCCAGCAACTGCTGGATCAACGCGGTGCCGCTATCAGGCAACTCGACCGGCAGCGGATAACCTTCTTTATGCAGCGCACGCAGGATGTTCAGCGCCGCCGCCGGGGTGTCGAGACCCACGCCATTGCCGATGCGACCGTCGCGGGTCGGGTAGTTGGCGAGGATCAGGGCGATGCGTTTTTCAGCGTTGGGCACTCGCGCCAGATCAATCCAGCGCCGCGCCAGTTCGGCGACAAAATCCATGCGCTCCGGTTGTGGCCGATAGCAGACCACATCGGATTGACTGCGCTCGCTGCGCCAGGCCAGGTCTTTGAAGCTGATCGGTCGGCTGATGATCCGCCCGTCCAGTTCCGGCAGCGCGATATGCATCGCCAGATCACGCGGACCGAGGCCTTGCTCGCTGGCGCGCCATCCCTGCTCGTTGTCCTGGGCGCAGATCGCCTGGATCACCGGAATGTTGCGGCGAAACGGTCGCAAGTGCGGCGCTTCGGGGCTGGATTGAGCGAAACCGGTGGTGTTGAGAATCACCCCTGCCTCGACTTCGTCCAACAGGTCCTCGACCACCGTCAGGCAGCCGGGCTCTTTCAAACTGGCCAGGGCAATCGGCAACGGGTTCAACCCCGCCGCTTGCAAGCGCTGACAGAAAATATCGATGAAACCGGTGTTCGCCGCCTGCAAATGCGAGCGGTAGAACAGCACCGCCGCGACCGGTTGATCGGCCTGCCAGTCGGCTTGCCAATCCTTCAGTTCAGCCGGGCTTTTTTGCGGGTGGTAGATCGCTGTGCGCGGCAGGGTTTGTGGCTCGGCCCAAGCGTAGTCGCGATCCAGCCAACGATTGGCGAGGCAGCGAAAAAAATCCAGAGCATTGCCCATGCCACCCTGACGCAGAAACTGCCAGAGCCGATCGCGGTCTTCCGCGCCCACCGTGCTTAGGTCGCTGAGTTCCGGGTCCGGGCGGTCATCGCCTGGCACCAGAATCAGTTGCACGCCGCGCTGGGACAACTCCACCAAGCGCTCGACGCCGTAACGCCAATAGGCGATGCCACCGTGCAGCGAAATCAGAATGACCTTGGCGTGGCGCAGCACTTCGTCGACATACAGGTCGACCGACGCGTGGTTCTGCACCTGCATCGGGTTGGCCAGGCGCACGCTAGGGTAATCGTCGGGCAACTGCTGCGCGGCTTCGGCGAGCAGCGCCAGGCTGGAGTCGCCGCTGCACAGGATCACCAGCTCGGCGGGGGTTTGTCCAAGGTCGGCGATGTTGTCATCCGACACGAAACCGCCGGGCTGAGTCCTGAGCAGGTGCATGGCTTAAACGCTGAGCGCGGCGCGCAATTGCGCTTCAAGCAGAGTGGCGTCCAGCTCCTGACCGATCAACACCAGGCGCGTGGTACGCGCTTCGTCGGCGCCCCACTGACGGTCGAAATGCTTGTCGAAACGTGTGCCCACGCCCTGAATCAACAGGCGCATCGGTTTGTTCGGGATCGCCGCAAAACCTTTGACGCGCAGGATGCCGTGCTGGACCACCAGCTGGGTCAGCGCGTCCAGCAGCAGGCTTTCGTCGGCTTGAGGCAGTTCGATAGAGATGGAGTCGAAGGCATCGTGGTCGTGATCGTCTTCGCCTTCATGGTGGTGATCGTGATGGCTGTGACGGCTGTCGATGTGTTCTTCAGAACCGGCGCCGAGGCCGATCAGCACGTCCAGTGGCAGACGACCGCTGCTGGCTTCGATGACTTTCACCGCTGGCGGCAATTCTTCAGCGACTTCCAGGCGTACACGGGCCAGGTCTTCAGGGCTGATCAGGTCGGCCTTGTTGAGGATCACCAGGTCGGCGCTGGCGAGTTGGTCAGCGAACAGCTCGTGCAGCGGCGATTCGTGATCCAGGTTCGGGTCGAGTTTGCGCTGGGCATCGACCTGATCCGGGAAAGCCGCGAAGGTGCCGGCGGCGACCGCAGGACTGTCGACCACGGTGATCACCGCATCAACGGTGCAGGCACTGCGGATTTCAGGCCACTGGAAGGCTTGCACCAGCGGTTTTGGCAGGGCCAGGCCCGAGGTTTCGATGAGGATGTGGTCGAGGTCGCCGCGACGGGCGACCAATTCGCGCATCACCGGGAAGAACTCTTCCTGAACGGTGCAGCACAGGCAGCCGTTGGCCAGTTCGTAGACGCGGCCGTTGGCTTCTTCTTCAGTGCAACCGATGGAGCACTGCTTGAGGATTTCGCCGTCGATGCCCAGCTCGCCGAACTCGTTGACGATCACCGCAATGCGGCGGCCCTGAGCGTTGTCGAGCATGTGCCGCAGCAAGGTGGTTTTGCCCGAGCCGAGGAAGCCGGTAACGATGGTGACGGGGAGTTTGGCCAGTGTTTTCATCGGATGCCCTTTGGCAAGGTGGCGGGCATACGGGACGACAATCGCTGCTACGGATGCGCGCGCGGAAGAGTTCGCCACCGGATCACCCCGCCCGGTTGTAGTGAGAATCTGTGTCGAGGCAGGTCTCCTGGCTGACGGTTTGCCGGGCTTGCGGGCCTGGCATTCGCTGCGCCTTCCCGCGAACCCGTTGCACAGGGTTTGCAGTGGCGTGGCAGCGAACATCACCGTTCACAGTTGCGGGGGCAGCCGCGGCATCGACCGCGTTCCCTTCTTAGCTTCGGCAGACGCCGAAGAACCTCGAAAGCGCAAGGCTACGCATCGTGTGGGGGCGGGTCAATGTCCTACAAAGAGCCAATCATCATTTGGTTCCCAAGTGAGAACCCATGCCAATTGACTCTCCGCCCCCGCCCATGCTCTCCTACACGCCTTGTTACGGGTGCCCTTCACAGGGTGAAACGGGAAACCGGTGAATCATGTGCTTTACTCTAAAGTCATGTCAGTCCGGTGCTGCCCCCGCAACGGTAAGCGAGCGAAGCGTCAGATCCACTGTGCCAGCAGTTCGGCATGGGAAGGTGATGCTTGCAGGTCAAGGCGAAAGCCAGTGCCCCTCGTGAGCCCGGAGACCGGCCCGCAACACAAAGTGACCATTACGATCACTGAATAACAAACCCGCGGTGGGCGGGCGCTGTTTGAACCTCTGCGTGCCCGACTCGCAGGGGTCTTCCATGCGCTCTAAATCACCCGCTGACAGACCAGAGGGAAGCGCCATGTCGATCATCAGCAGCACCGGCAGCAACACCGATAAGAGCACCGCCAGCACCACCAATACCCTGACTCAACGCCTGACCGTCGCCCTGTGCGCGTCGATCCTGGGTGCTAGCCTTGTGTATTTCGCCGGTTTCTCGCACATCGAGGCCGTGCACAACGCCGCTCACGATACCCGCCACAGCTCTGCATTCCCGTGCCATTGAGACTTGCCGACATGATCAAGCGTATTGCGCAAACCGCAGGGTTCACCGGGCTGCTGGCCGCCCTGTTGCTGACCCTGCTGCAAAGCTTCTGGGTGGCTCCGCTGATTCTGCAGGCCGAGACGTTCGAAAAATCCGAGCCCGCCGCTGTTGAAGTTCACGAACACGCCGCAGGTGCTGTCGCCGCTCACACCCACGATGCTGAAGCCTGGGAACCGGAAGACGGCTGGCAGCGCGTGCTGTCCACTACCGGCGGCAACCTGGTGGTAGCGGTCGGTTTCGCCCTGATGCTGGCCGGTCTTTACACCTTGCGCGCACCGACCAAAACCTCCCAAGGCCTGCTTTGGGGCCTGGCCGGTTATGCGACGTTCGTGCTGGCACCGACCCTCGGTCTGCCGCCTGAACTGCCGGGCACTGCCGCAGCTGATTTGGCGCAGCGGCAGATCTGGTGGATCGGCACGGCTGCCTCCACCGCTGTCGGTATCGCGCTGATCGTGTTCAGCCGTCACTGGCTGATGAAGATCCTCGGCGTGGCGATCCTGGCCGTTCCTCACGTGATCGGCGCGCCACAACCGGAAGTGCATTCGATGCTCGCTCCAGAAGCCCTGGAAGCTCAGTTCCAAATCGCTTCGCAGCTGACCAACGTGGCATTCTGGCTGGCCCTGGGCCTGATCAGTGCCTGGTTGTTCCGCCGCAAAAGCGATGGTCAGTACCACGCATGACTGAGATCAGCACAGCGCCGACTTTAGTGGTCGGCCTGGGCTGCCAGCGCGGCTGCCCCGTCAGCACGCTGCGGGCGCTGCTCGATCAGGCGTTACAGGCTCATAAAATTGAACTTCACCAGATCAAGGCCCTGGCCAGCATCGACCTGAAGCGCGACGAACCTGGCTTGATCGAATTGGCCGAACAGCTTGAGTTACCGTTGATGTACTTCAGCAGCGAACAACTGGCCGGCTATCAACCACAACTCAGCCACCGCTCGGACATCGCGTTCGAACGCACCGGCTGCTACGGCGTAGCGGAAAGTGCCGCCCTGGCCCTTGCCGAACAACTGACCCAGGCACCGGCAAAATTGCTGATTTCACGACAAAAATATGCCCAGGCCACCTTGGCATTGGCCTGCGCTGCATAAAATCCTCGATAATCCCCGCCATCGATCATGAGCAATCTTCATCTGAAGCCTTGCCCAGCCCCTTTTTCTCACAGGAACCGACGATGACCGTCTACTTCATTGGCGCAGGTCCCGGCGACCCGGAACTGATCACCGTCAAAGGCCAACGGCTGATTCGCAGCTGCCCGGTGATCATCTATGCCGGCTCCCTGGTGCCCGCCGCCGTGCTGGAAGGCCATCGCGCCGAACAGGTGGTCAACAGCGCCGAACTGCACCTGGAACAGATCATCGAGCTGATCAAATCCGCCCATGCCAATGGCCAGGACGTGGCCAGGGTGCACTCCGGCGATCCGAGTCTTTATGGCGCGATTGGCGAGCAGATCCGCTACCTGCGCGAACTCGACATCCCGTTTGAAATCATTCCCGGCGTCACGGCCACGGCGGCCTGCGCGGCACTGTTGGGCGCGGAACTGACGTTACCGGACGTGTCGCAAAGCGTGATCCTGACCCGCTATGCCGACAAAACCGCGATGCCCGCCGGCGAAGAGCTTGGCAGCCTGGCGCAGCATGGGGCGACCATGGCCATTCATCTGGGGGTCAATCATCTGGAGAAGATCCTGGTCGAATTGTTGCCGCATTACGGCGCGGACTGCCCGATCGCGGTGATTCACCGGGCGACCTGGCCGGATCAGGACTGGGTGGTGGGGACGCTTGAAGACATTGCCGCGAAGGTTGAAGCCAAGGGGTTTCGGCGCACGGCGTTGATTCTGGTGGGTCGGGTGTTGGGCAGTGATCACTTCAGTGAATCATCGCTGTACCGTGCCGGGCATGCGCATTTGTATCGGCCCTAAGATCAAAAGATCGCAGCCTCCGGCAGCTCCTACAGGAGAACTCATTCCCATGTAGGAGCTGCCGAAGGCTGCGATCTTTTAAAGCTTCACCCATAAAAAACGGCACTCACGGGTGCCGTTTTTTCGTTTCTGCAGCGAACACCTTACTTAGTAGTAGGCGTTTTCTTTCTGCGTGTGGTCGGTGACGTCACGAACGCCCTTGAGTTCGGGAATGCGCTCGAGCAAGGTACGCTCGATGCCTTCGCGAAGGGTGACGTCTGCCTGGCCGCAGCCCTGGCAACCGCCGCCGAACTTCAGCACGGCGATGCCGTCTTCGACCACATCGATCAGGCTGACTTGACCGCCGTGGCTGGCCAGCCCCGGGTTGATCTCGGTTTGCAGGTAATAGTTGATACGCTCATTGACCGGACTGTCGGCGCTGACCATCGGTACTTTGGCGTTTGGCGCCTTGATGGTGAGCTGGCCGCCCATACGGTCGGTGGCGTAGTCGACTACCGCATCGTCCAGGAAAGCTTCGCTGAACGAGTCGATGTAGGCAGTGAAGCTTTTGAGCCCCAGCGCCGTGTCTTCAGGTTTTTCTTCGCCCGGCTTGCAATAAGCAATGCAGGTTTCGGCGTACTGGGTGCCAGGCTGGGTGATAAAGACGCGGATGCCGATGCCTGGGGTGTTCTGCTTGGAGAGCAGATCAGCCAGATAATCGTGGGCGGCGTCGGTAATGGTAATAGCGGTCATGGAAACTCCTCGCAGGCTTGGGCGCAGTTTACGCCAATCATCGCGCCGTACAAAGTCCTAGTATTTTTGTCGGGAAAGATGCGCCTGTCGATCAAAGATTCTCGTACCGGTTCATGTCCAGCACGCCCACTTCCACCGGATCGGTCTCGTGGACGTACCGGCTCAGGTCATGGAAGTAGAACCAGAACTGCGGATGGCTGCGGCGAATACCCCAGCGCTCGACGATTTTTTCGAAGCGATTAGCGTCCTTGGCGTTTTCCATCTCGCCCACGAACTCAGGCACTTGCTCGGCCGGAATGTTGAACATGAAGTTCGGATAGCTGCTGAGCACGCCCGGATAAATAGTCAATGTGTCGAGTCCTGGCTGATACCGCAGGGATTCACCGAGCAGGAACGCAACGTTACTGTGCGCGCGGTTGCGCAGCAGGCTGTAGACCTCGCGCTTGCCGCTCGCGGTTTCGATGCGCAGCAGGGTCGCTTCCGGCAACTGATCGATCACCTTCAGCCCGGCCGCCGGACGCGAAGTCAGGCGACTCAACGCCTGCTCGGCGCTCTGCGAGGCCAGATCTATGTTCGGCCGCGAGCAATAAGCACCGTCACAACGGTTGATCGGATCAGGCTTGGCGTTGAGGTCGCCGTAACGGGCCAGCAACTGCAGGGCGAAATCGCGTTTCGGGTCCTTTTCGTCCAGTACCAGCGCCGTCTCTTTGTCGTTATCGATGGACTCGTAGTCCAACCACATCTTGAATTTGCCTCCGCTCTGGTACCAGTCGTCGAGGTAATCGTCGCGCGAATCGGCCGGCATCAGGCGCAGGAAGTTTTGCTCGGCACCGTTGCGGATCAGGTCGAAGTACAGGCGCGTTTGCGCCTGATGGGAGACGTTACCGAACACGTCGAAGTTGACTGCCAACTGATAATAGGTGCGCTCCAGCAGCGGAAAGTCGAACAGCCACATCGTTTGCGGAACGTCACCGATCAGGCCTTTGTTCACCGAGGCACTGTCAAAATGCCGGAAGATCGTCAGCAGTGCGTTATCGTTGCCAGCCCATAGGGTCGACCAGCTCGGTGCCGGCGCATCGGCGTAACTGTCACGGCGCAGCGCCTCGTACTCGTTACGCTTGTTGCGGTAGTCATGCCACAGGCTCAGGACGCTGCCGACATCGTCGTTCTGCCCCGGCATCGCCAACAACGGCGTCGCCTGGCCGCGATACTTCGGATCGATGATGTAGAGGTCGTGCTCAGGCGCCTGGAACAGTGCCCAGAAGTTATCGCGGATCACGTCGGTGGCGATCTGGCCGCGGCACACAGGGCCGCGAATAAACGTACGCACGAAATATTCGGCGTTATCGAGCATGAACTGATAACGCGCCTGGGCCGGGATCGCCTCGAACGTGGTGAACGGATTGGCCCGACGCTCCGGCCCGTAGCCCGGCAAGGCGTTGACCTGCCAATTGCCGTTATAGAAGAGGCTTTTGATCCGTGCCATCTTCGCCGCGCTCAACGGGTAGGTGATGTGGGTCTTCTGCACAATCACGCCTTGCACCGGCCACAAGCGGTAATACACCTGAGTGCCTGGTTCGTCATTCGGGCGGCGTGTGTTGATCAGATCGATCGGCTGGCCAGTCGGAGTGCTCGAACGTACCCACTGAAAGAAATGCCCCGGCTCGCCGTCCTTGAAATAGAGATGAGCGAGAAACCAATGCTCGAACAACCAGCGCCCCACCAGGCTTTGCCGTGCACCCGGTGCGTTGAGCAGGTTTTCCCACTGCACCACCTGCAACGCTTCTTTGGCGCTTGGCACAAGGCCTTGCTCGTCAATCGGCGCGCCGGACGCGAGCCAACGTTGCAGCGTCTGGTACTGCTGATCGGTCAGGCCGGTGACCGCCAGCGGCATCCCCTCTTTGGGATGTGATTTGGCGTAGCCGTCGAACTCGGCCGGCAGGGCGCACATGTTTTCCCGGTTCAGGCCAAGGACGATGTCCTCCGGCAGCTTGGCATTGGGTTGCAAGGGGGTTTTGTGGCCCAACTCAAGCATCCGCGCCATCAACGCGGCCTGACTGCCCTGAGCGTCGAGCACCGAATAGAAGTCCTTTTGCTGCCAGGCGCGTTTACCGAAGGCGTCATAAAACAGCCGGGTCGGCGCGGCTGCCTGGCGGCGTTCGCCGTCGTAGACCGGGATCTTGGTCGCGCCACGGGCAGCCCCTTCGCCACTGCCCAGATTGAGCTGACAGGCGGCGTCATAGCAGGCATGGCAGGCCACGCACTTTTCGGTGAAGATCGGTTGGATGTCGCGGCTGTAGGAAATGGCAGAGGAAATGGCCGGATCCTGCGCGGCGGCGCCCCAGCTTAAAAACAGCAAAATAATGCTGATGACGCGAAAAGACATATCCCTGGTCCCGATCATGAAAAAACGCCGCGATTCTACCGGTCTGATCCCTGCACCAACATGAGCGATATTCATGCAAAACCGCGGCATGCTCTAAAACCACGCAGGTTTGCTATTATCCCGCCCCTTCGTCATGGTCTTTCCGAGTAGTCCAAATGTCCGATCGCAGTGTTCGCCTTCAAGCTCTCAAGCACGCCCTCAAAGAGCGCATCCTGATTCTCGATGGCGGCATGGGCACGATGATCCAGAGCTACAAGCTTGAAGAGCAGGATTACCGCGGCAAACGCTTCGCCGACTGGCCAAGTGACGTCAAGGGTAACAACGACCTGTTGATCCTGACGCGCCCGGACGTGATTGGCGCCATCGAGAAAGCCTACCTGGATGCTGGCGCCGACATTCTGGAAACCAACACCTTCAACGCCACCCAGGTGTCCCAGGCCGACTACGGCATGCAGGACCTGGCGTACGAGCTAAACGTAGAAGGCGCACGTCTGGCGCGCAAGGTTGCTGACGCCAAGACCCTGGAAACCCCGGACAAGCCGCGCTTCGTCGCCGGCGTGCTCGGCCCGACCAGCCGCACCTGCTCGCTGTCGCCTGACGTGAACAACCCCGGCTACCGCAACGTGACCTTCGATGAACTGGTGGAAAACTACACCGAGGCCACCAAAGGCCTGATCGAAGGCGGTGCCGACCTGATCCTGATCGAAACCATTTTCGACACCCTGAACGCCAAAGCGGCGATCTTCGCCGTGCAAGGGGTTTACGAAGAGCTCGGCGTCGAATTGCCGATCATGATCTCCGGCACCATTACCGATGCCTCCGGCCGTACGCTCTCCGGCCAGACCACCGAAGCGTTCTGGAACTCCGTGGCCCACGCCAAGCCGATTTCGGTCGGCCTGAACTGCGCCCTCGGCGCCAGCGAGTTGCGTCCGTACCTGGAAGAGCTGTCGAACAAGGCCAGCACCCACGTTTCCGCGCACCCGAACGCCGGCCTGCCGAACGAATTCGGCGAGTACGACGAACTGCCGTCGGAAACCGCCAAGGTCATCGAAGAATTCGCCCAAAGCGGCTTCCTCAACATCGTCGGCGGTTGCTGCGGCACCACGCCGGGCCACATCGAAGCCATCGCCAACGCCGTGGCCGGTTATGCGCCGCGTGAAATTCCGGACATTCCAAAGGCCTGCCGCCTGTCGGGGCTGGAACCGTTCACCATTGATCGCAATTCGTTGTTCATCAACGTCGGCGAGCGGACCAACATCACCGGTTCAGCCAAGTTCGCCCGCCTGATCCGTGAAGACAACTACACCGAAGCCCTGGAAGTCGCCCTGCAACAGGTCGAAGCCGGCGCCCAAGTGATCGACATCAACATGGACGAAGGGATGCTCGATTCGAAGAAGGCCATGGTGACCTTCCTCAACCTGATTGCCGGCGAGCCGGACATCTCCCGCGTACCGATCATGATCGACTCCTCCAAGTGGGAAGTGATCGAAGCCGGCCTCAAGTGCATCCAGGGCAAGGGCATCGTCAACTCCATCAGCATGAAGGAAGGAGTCGAGCAGTTCATTCATCACGCCAAACTGTGCAAACGCTACGGTGCCGCAGTCGTCGTGATGGCCTTCGACGAAGCCGGCCAAGCCGACACTGAAGCGCGCAAGAAAGAAATCTGCAAACGCTCCTACGACATTCTGGTCAACGAAGTCGGCTTCCCGCCGGAAGACATCATCTTCGACCCGAACATCTTCGCCATCGCCACCGGCATCGAAGAACACAACAATTACGCTGTGGACTTCATCAACGCCTGTGCCTACATCCGTGACGAACTGCCGTACGCGCTGACCTCCGGTGGTGTGTCCAACGTGTCGTTCTCGTTCCGTGGCAACAACCCGGTGCGCGAGGCGATTCACTCGGTGTTCCTGCTGTATGCGATCCGCAACGGCCTGACCATGGGCATCGTCAACGCCGGCCAGCTGGAGATCTACGACCAGATCCCGGTCGAACTGCGTGACGCCGTTGAAGACGTAGTGCTCAACCGCACCCCGGAAGGCACTGACGCCCTCCTCGCCATTGCCGACAAGTACAAGGGCGACGGCAGCGTCAAGGAAGCCGAGACCGAAGAATGGCGCGGCTGGCCCGTCAACAAGCGTCTGGAGCATGCGCTGGTCAAAGGCATCACCACGCACATTGTTGAAGACACCGAAGAATCCCGTCAGTCGTTCGCTCGCCCGATCGAAGTGATCGAAGGCCCGCTGATGTCCGGCATGAACATCGTCGGCGACCTGTTCGGCGCGGGCAAAATGTTCCTGCCACAAGTGGTGAAATCCGCCCGCGTGATGAAGCAGGCCGTGGCCCACTTGATCCCGTTCATCGAACTGGAAAAAGGCGACAAACCGGAAGCCAAGGGCAAAATCCTCATGGCCACAGTAAAAGGCGACGTGCACGACATCGGCAAGAACATCGTCGGCGTGGTGCTGGGCTGTAACGGCTACGACATCGTCGACCTCGGCGTGATGGTGCCGGCGGAGAAAATCCTGCAGGTGGCCAAGGAGCAGAAGTGCGACATCATCGGCCTGTCCGGCCTGATCACCCCTTCGCTGGATGAAATGGTCCACGTCGCCCGGGAGATGCAGCGTCAGGATTTCCACCTGCCGCTGATGATCGGTGGCGCGACCACCTCGAAAGCGCACACGGCGGTGAAGATCGAGCCGAAATACAGCAACGACGCAGTGATTTACGTCACCGACGCCTCCCGCGCCGTGGGCGTGGCGACGCAGTTGCTGTCCAAGGAATTGAAGCCGGCGTTCATCGAGAAGACTCGCCTGGAATACATCGAAGTCCGCGAGCGTACCGCCAACCGCAGCGCCCGCACCGAACGCCTGAGCTACCCGGCGTCCATTGCCAAGAAGCCGCAGTTCGACTGGAGCACTTACGAGCCGGTCAAACCGACGTTTACCGGTGCCAAGGTGCTGGACAACATCGACTTGAAAGTCCTGGCCGAATACATCGACTGGACACCGTTCTTTATCTCCTGGGACCTGGCCGGCAAATTCCCGCGCATCCTCACGGATGAAGTGGTCGGTGAAGCCGCCACCTCGCTGTACGCCGATGCCCGGGAAATGCTTGCCAAGCTGATCGACGAAAAACTCATCAGCGCCCGTGCGGTGTTCGGCTTCTGGCCGGCCAATCAGGTGCGTGAGGATGACATTGAAGTCTACGGCGATGACGGCAAACCGATTGCCAAGCTGCATCACCTGCGTCAGCAGATCATCAAGACCGACGGCAAACCGAACTTCTCCCTGGCTGACTTCGTTGCACCGAAGGACAGCGAAGTGACCGACTACGTGGGTGGTTTCATCACCACCGCCGGGATCGGTGCCGAAGAAGTGGCCAAGGCCTATCAAGATGCCGGCGACGACTACAACTCGATCATGGTCAAGGCACTGGCCGACCGTTTGGCCGAGGCTTGCGCTGAGTGGCTGCACCAGCAGGTCCGTAAAGACTACTGGGGTTATGCCAAGGACGAGACGCTCGACAACGAGGCGCTGATCAAAGAGCAATACACCGGTATCCGCCCTGCCCCGGGCTACCCGGCCTGCCCGGATCACACCGAAAAATCCACGCTGTTCAAGTTGCTGGACCCTGAGGCCTCGGAAATGAAAGCCGGCCGCAGCGGCGTGTTCCTCACCGAGCACTACGCCATGTTCCCGGCGGCAGCGGTCAGCGGTTGGTACTTCGCTCACCCGCAAGCGCAGTATTTTGCCGTGGGCAAGATCGACAAGGATCAGGTGCAGAGCTACACGTCGCGCAAGGGTCAGGAATTGAGCGTGACCGAGCGGTGGTTGGCGCCGAACCTGGGTTACGACAACTGATGGTGGTCCCGGGAGTCGACGGGTGCGACTTCCGGGGTACTTATGAAAGCTGCAGGGTTAACGTTACAGCCCCACCAGCGTCCGTTCTTTTTCAGACAATTCGCGCACCAACTTTCCTTGCTCGAAGAGAAGGTCTGCCTCTATCGCCTGCATGGCGGTTTTGTACTGCTCCTGCGCGCCTTCGCCGTAATTTGGATACGCCTCCTCTACATCATGCTCTCTGCCTGCGAAACCCTCTCGCACCTGGGCGAACCGTTCAGGGTATTTGTCCTTCAAATAGTCGCTCCAGTACTTGTGGCCGACCAAATCATCAATAAATGCCGATGATTGTTCTGCCGCGATCACTTCAGCATGGGCCGCATCCAGCATGGCAGACGAAACGTTGCCGCTGTAGCGCATGCCTCTTGGTTGCCCCGGCAACTCAAGTCGCTCGGCAAGGCCGATACGATAGGCCAACCGCACTTCCGCCGGATCAATTGAGCGGCGTTGTGCCTGTCGCTGGACAATGTCGCGGTTAGCGATTTCCTCGACTTTCCCAAGGCGAAACAGGTTCCTGCCAAGTCTGAACAAGACGCTGCCTTGTTGGCCCGGGGAAATGGACTTCGAAGTCTCAAATTCGAAAGCCTTAACTTCTATATCGCTGAACAACAGGATTTGACCATCAACGCAAGTTGCGCCAGACCTTGCCATTTCGAATATCGTATCCCTCAGACCTGCGTCGCTATCGGCCACCCTCAGTACGGTATGGACCCGCCGCACAAGATCAGCACGTCCCGTCTGAAAGTCTGCCGTACCTTCCATTTTGGTCAGCAGATTGAAGAAGAACTTACTGTTGTGCGCTTGCTCGAAGTCATTCCATATCCGTATCAATTCCTCTGAGTCGGCTGCTGACGGAGCGATCCATCGCTCACGGGCGTCGGTACCTGTCACCTCATCCATATCCACTTCTACGTCACTTGCGATCGAGTCATCGCTATCGCTGTCGCTACTGCTCTCAAACCGCTCCAGCGCCTCGTCAATCTCTCCTGCCCTCCATCCCATTATCTCCTCGCCTTCCAGCACCTGATCACGCAGCATTAGCAGGCTCTCGCCATCCAGGGTTTCGTTGCTGGCCAGATTCGTGCCCGCACGCAATACCCTGTGCTCGTCGGCCATCAGGGCCCGCGGAATGGACTCGATCATGTTGTCGCGCAAATCCAGTGCGCTGAGCGAGGGGAGCTGAAGCGCTCCCTGCGGCCAGACGACCAGGCGGTTGCCACTCAGATCGAGGGCCTGCAAACGGGTAAGAGAGCTGACATCCATCGACTCAAGCCAGTTTTCCGCCAGGTTCAATGACTCCAGGTTGCTCATCCCTGCAAGCTGACGCTGGAGCTGAGGAGCATCGGAAAAACGGTTATTGACTGCCGAAAGTCGCTTGAGGCTGTTCAGTGAGGTAACGGACTCTGGCAAGGCACTCAATGCGTTGGCATTCAGCGCCAGGGTATGAACATGCGTAAACGCGCCGAGGAAATCGCTTAGCCCCTCTTCTCTCAGATACACGTTGTTCAGGTTCAACGCACCGACATGAGCGAAGTCGGCGGGTAGAGCCGGGAGATTGCCCAAGGGGTTATCGGACAGATCAAGGATATAGCCTCCCGATGCGCTCTCCACAGCCTGCGCCCGGCGGAGGTTCTGCCTCCAGCACGCCATTATCCAGTCAGCCGCCTTACGACGCTCGGTGGCTGCTATCCACACAGGAGGAGAAGATTCACCCATCTGCTGTGGTGGGGTTTCGATCCATGTGTTCAGGGTCTTCGTCAATGCCTGATGTTGTCTGTCCCATTTGGCCAATTGCTCATACAGGGGGCCAGCGCCGCCATGGCGTAACGTCAGTTCATCAATCATCTGTATCGCCTCGGCGCCTGGCAGATCCGGGTCAAGCCTTAGCAAGCGGGCTTGCGGGGTCAAGCGTGTCAGGTCATTGCCAGGAACAACGGGCAGCGGCAATAACAAGTCCGGATTTTGCGCGACCAGAACAGGAAAGTACTCTGGTTCACCCATGGTAATGCCCGCCTGCAAGCTGGCTCTGGAGATACCCATGGGTGTTTCGGAAGAAGTACTCGCCAGCAAATCGGTGCGCGCCTTGGCCGTCAACCGACAGCCAATCATATCGATCCTTAGAGCGTCATGGCCGGTCAGGGCAGCCTCAGGAATCGTCGTGATCGCGCTGTTGTTCATCTCGAGCCTGCCGAGGCCGGACAAGTCCAACGCACCTTTTGGCCAGTCTTTAATGGCGGTATGACCCACACGCAGGGTCTTCAAGCGGGTCATGGCGCTGACATCCAGCGAATCGAGCCGGTTATAGCGCAAGTCCAGGCTTTCAAGGGCAGACAACCGGTTCAAGCGTTGTTGCATACTCGGGGTAATTGTCAGGTGATTTCGGCTCAGCTCCAGATCAGTGAGTTTTCCGAAGCTGCCCAATGCCGACGGAAGATCCTGCAGTTGATTGCCACTCAGATCCAACCCGCGAATATCGGTGAAGCCGCTCAAAAAACGACTGAAATCCTCGGATGAAGCCACCACACCCGACATTTGCAGGGTTTGCACATGGGCAAAATTCGTTGCTGACAGCGCTGGCAGTTCAGGCAGATCGCCCAGCGCCCAGCCGGACAAATCAAGATTCGATGAAATGATTTGTCGCGGCATGACAGGCCATGGCCGCACCCCTGAAGGTCCGGCCTGAGGTTGCGAAGACTGTGCCTCCTCCGTACCGCCATAGCGTTTACGCAGACCATCACGCCAGCACTCATGGATTCGCCGGGCAACGGATTCTCGTTCCCGAATGTTGACTTGCCGGCCATTGGCTCTTGCTGTTCGCTGCTGCCACGCCTCCAGTTGCTGTCGCAATGCCTGTCCATCCTGGCGCAGTGCATTGATCCGTGCCAGCAACGCCCGCCCTGCCAACCCCTCAGCCTTCATTCGCCCAAGGGCAATCTTCGAAAGCTCGTCGCTTGTCTCCAGGGCGTTCTGTAGCGTGCCTTGGCAATAACGATCCAGCATTTGCCCGGTATCCAGCAAATGCGCAGGATTGTCGTGCACATACTCGTATGCCTTTACGAAGTCCTCAGTGCTCAGCCTGGCCCAGTTGAGTTTCATGCCCGGCCACAGTGATTCATGACCGGATAGCCATTCAGCGGGAAGTGTCTTGACGCCTGAGTGAGTGAGATCCAGCGACCTGAGCTGCGGCAATTGCAGAGCGCCCTTCGGCCAGGCCTCTGTCGTCCCGTGCACACTCAACGAATGCAGTTGAGTCAGGCGACTGACATCCAGCTCGTCCGCCACCCCGGTCACGTCCAATCGTTGCAGTTGTGGCATCGCGTCTATCACCGATTGGGCAGCTTCGGTGAATTCCGGACCCAGCGGCCCTGCCATTTGCAGTTCACGGATACTCGGCAGTGCCTTTAGCCTCTCGGCCAGTTGAACCCTATCGACGCCATCCTGGATCCCCAACCTTAACGACCGGGCGTTGGGGAACTGGCGCACAAAGGCTTCCGGTGTCTGACTCAATAATCCACCAACGTTCATATTAAGACGTCTTACGTGAGGAAAGTTGCCGGCCAGTTCCGGCAGGCTGTCTGCAGCGCCCACGTCCAGAAAAACACTGGCATCGCCATCGTAAATACCCCTCTGTTGCCAGACGAATTTAATGTTTCGTGCGACTTGATGGCGGACCGTATTCTGGCCGCCGCTGTGTACCCATTGTTCGAGCTGCGCCGTCAGTGCCTCGTATTCCCGGCCCCGCACGTTCAGAAAATGGGCGATCTGCGTTTCGGTCATGCCATCAAGCGCAAGCTGGATGACCATCAATTCCGCCAACTTATCGGAGAAGTTCGGATAGACATCCCGCAACCTGGAGACCAACGAGGGATTCACCAATGCTCCGGCACCTCGCCCGCTCAATGGGTAGCCGACCCTCCCGTCGGCCAGTCGCACCGGCGGACGCAATCGTGACGTGGTGGCGTTGGGCACGAGGGTTTCCATCATCTGATCACGGTGGCCCATGGCATAAGTGGTCAATGTCTTTTGTAACTTGGCACCCTGCGCCACATTGGGCATGCCCAACTGAGTGCGGACGTCGTCCGGCAACGCATGCATGACCGAAGAGAAAAAGTTGTCGCCTTCTTTCGGCACGCTGTTCAACGAGTTTTCTTGTTGGTCGAAGGCCTGGAACTGGTTGGCTTGATGATGTTGATAGCCGTCCTTGACCAGGTATTTGACTTGCTCGGCCGTCTCGCTTCCGATGCTGTCGAGCAGTTTTCCACCGCAATCGCCCTGACGAACTTCCAGGCGCAGGTTTTTCGGCCAGCCGGGGAGTTTTTCCAGGCTGTGCAGCGCCAGGCGCTGGCTGTCGGATGACGCCATGCTCTCGAGCTGCAATCCGGCCAGGGCCTTGTTCAGCCGAGTCACCCGGGCGGGCGCACGCCCCTTGAGCAACAGACTGGTGGGGAGTCGGCCGGTTTGTTTGATGTGCAGCCGTTCCTTGGCTGTGGCATTGGCCAGGACTTCTTGCGCCGCGTCCGTCGATAGACTGGGGAAAGTACGTTGCAGCGCCTGAATTTCAGGCGTTATTGCCTTGGAATCCTGGCTGAGTTTGTCGAACAATGAGGTTTTGTTGCCCGAAAGCCGGGCGCCAAGCTGTTGTCGAAAAACCGTTTCACGCTCTGCCTCGACCCGCGCACCTTCGCCCCCCAGCAAGCGAACGATTTCTTTCTCATCCAGCGCCGCAAGCACTCGTTCGGGCAATTTCCCGGCAGACACATCCTCACGGGAAATCCTGATGCTCGGCTTCACAGGTGTCGACGCCTCACCGTAGCGGGACGAAGCACCGCTCAGGCTTGCATTGTCGAACACGTCGATCACCCGCCCCTGCGGCCAACGCGGCATATTGATCACTTGCGGCAAGACGTCGTTGTAGCGGCTGTCCGGCACCGGCTGATCGAGACGAATCTGTTCAATCATGTCATTGAGCTGACGGTCGATCTGAAACTGCCGCAACGTGTCGGATAACGCTGATGGCAAGCGCAGGTTATCCGTATGGATCTTGCGCAACGCATCGTCGTTAACGCCGCTGATATCGGCGATTTTCTCCAGCGTCGCCGCGTCAATACCGTCGGTGACCGGGCCAAGACGTCGTAACAAGGTGGCACGATCCCACTCCAGCGGGCGCTCGAAACGATGGCGCCACGCGCCCTCACCGTTGTGTTCAAGAACGGGGGAGTAAGCGTCCGGGGCCGTCGGGTGTTTGAGACGCCATTTGTTCAGCTTGGGGTCGAAGGTTTTTTCGTAGACGTTACCGTCGAGCCTGATATAGGTCTTGCCGTCCACTTCATACTGCCCAAGCTTGTTGGGCTTGAGCCCCGCCGGCAAGACCCTGTCGCTCAGGTAAGGCGTCAAACCAGGCCGCCACAACTGTTCGCTGCCAAACGGCAATTTGACCTTCACCAGGCCATCGACGATGGGTGTGGACAGCATTTTCGGCGCTTTACTGGCAACCGCACCTACGGCCGCCATGAATGCTACGTTCACGGCCACTGACTGCAAATAACTCCAGGCCTGATCCGTGTCCCCGATGCTCCAGGCTTCAACCCCGTGATAAATGTCTGTGGTCAGTTGCACAGCCATCACAGCCATCATTACCTCGCCCAGGCCAGGCACAAAAAATGCGGCCACGTTGAGTATGTTCAGTCCCCACTCGGCATAGCGGGCGAGTCGTTCATACCAGGCGTCATGATCGACCTTGGCCGTCGGCACCGCCAGTTGCTCGGCAGTCTCCTTCAGGCGCGTCTGGTGCCGCGTGTACAGCTCGCCGAACAGCTCCGTGGCAAAAAATTCTTCACTGATATCAAGAACCGGCTCGTCCCGGTAAACATTTTCGTAGATTCCGTCTATGTGCCCCAAGAGGGTCTGTTTACGGTAAGGGAAATCCGGGTTCCATTTGAGTGTTTGCAGAGCAGTCTTGATCTTGCCGAGGAACTTGCCCGCATCACCGTGGGGGATGAGCCTGAGGAAAGAGCGCTGGAAATTCACATCGCGCAGCCTGTAGCTCAGGTCATTTTCAAAGGACTTGAGCGAGGCATATTCCATGACCGGCGCCACCGGATCACCCGGAATACAGACGATGATCCGCGAGTCCTGGTAACCCAGTACGTCAAACAGGCTTACACCAGGATTGGTCACGCTGAAGTTGACCTTTTTACCTTTGCGCCGGCTTGCGCCAATGACAAACAGCTCACTGACAGGCGACCCCAGCACATGCAACTGACTGAAAGTGACGCGCTCACCGTCCAGTGTTACCGATTTGTCGCCGTTGAGCACGGCCAGCAATGTGCTGTAGGCCGATGGCGTGATCAGCGATTTGAGGTGGGCGATATGGGCATGCACCCGCAGACTGTCCTTCCACGCGCCGAGCGTTTGGGTGCGCACGGTGGCCGCCCTGTCCGCGGCGTCAAACATCGCCGTCAGGTGTTCCTGATACTGCTTGCCGATATCCAGTTCACGGCATAGCGAGGCGAAATCAGCGGGTTTTATCGGTAGTTTCTTGATCCTGTAGCGCGTTGAAGGGCCCTTTTCCGGATAGTCCCAACCGTAAGGTCCTCCTTGAGTTTCCAGATTGGCAGCCCGTTTACCTCGTTCAGCAATGACGTCACGTTCATCAAACGCCTGGGCTTCTTCAAAATTGCGCAGTGCCAGTTGCAGCAGTGTCTGGTGAGTGATGAGCGAGTCTGCAAAGGGCTCGTAGAGCCAGGTCTGCGTAACATCAACTTTCAACCCGAACTTTTTTTGCAGCGCCGCTTCGAGCAACGGTTGCGCGAATTCGGTGACCCCTTTGAGCCCGGTGAGTGTTTGTGCCAGGGTTTCGTTGGAGGTTCGACTGCGCTTCTGGTCGTCCCGTACAGTTTGTCGTTGGTCGCTGGAGGCCTTTTGAAACCAGTCCAGCATGGCATTTTCGGCCAGGCCTCCCGGTGTTCTCGCCCGATCCAGAGCCCGGATGTTTGCCGGGGTCAGGTGGCGTATCCGATCGTGCAGCTTTTTTTTGATGAAATGGTTGTGAAGGCCCTTTTCCTGGGCCGATGGGATTCCACTCATGTGGCAATACCTGATGCTGTCAAATGAAGCACCAGTCAATCAGCAGGTTTGTCGTCCAGGGCGGTACATATTTATACCGGATAGCGCCGGGGTCGATCTTCTTTCAGGGGGTTGTCTATGCTTGTCTTACTCAAACGGGAGACGAGGGGTTTATGGACGATCCAGCCGACAACAAGCCGCCCACTTTCTGGCAGATGCTGCACAGCGTCATGGCGGCGGCGTTCGGGGTGCAGAGCGGGAAGAACCGGGCGCGGGACTTCACTCACGGCAAGCCCAGTCATTTCGTGATTCTGGGGATTTTGTTCACCGCGGTGTTCGCATTGACGCTGTATGGCATCGTGCAACTGGTGGTGCATCTGACCGGGGTTTAGCGCATCAAGGTTTGCAGGCTGAACGGATAGCGATACGACGTCGACCGGCCCTTGGCTGAAAGACGGCGGAAGTTCACACCGTAATCCGGTGATTTCCCCATGGCCAGCAATCGCCTGGCCTGTGCCTTGTCGATCAGTTGCAGCAACGGGATTTGCCGGTCTCGGCCGCCGTATTGGCTGAGATCCACGCCCTGTTCAAGATCATGCAACTCCACCAGCGCCCAGCCGCCCAACGTGAAGTGCCCGCCCAACAGCACGCTTATGCGTCCGTCGACCATCGCCTGTAACGCCGCCGGCGAGGTGTTGACCGCACTGAACAACGCATCCTTGCCGGGTATCCCACCCGTCTCCGAATACGCCTGCATGGCGCCAAACGCCATTTCGTCATTGGCTGACCACACCAGCGAGACCTTCGGGTAACGCCGGAACAACAGTTTGGCCTGTTCATAGGCCCGTTCCCGGGTCCAGCCGCTGTAAACCAGTTGGCGCAAGCGCACTTCAGGGTGCTCGGCCAAGGCCCGCATCATGCCTTGCTCGCGCAGTTGCGCCGAAGGGGTAATCTTCAGGCCGGAAAACGCCAGCAACTCGATGACCTGACCGGGCGCCGCGGGCGGATGCTGGCGAATCAGTTCCTTGAGCATCAGGTAGCCACCCTCCTCATCGTTGGGCACCAGGCTGCCCAACTGATCAGAGCGATCTCCCAGCAGACTCTGCTGATTGGCCGTCAGCGAAGCGTTAACCATAAACAGCTTTACCCCGCTGCCCTGAGCCAGGCGAATGATCTGCGGGGCGACGTACTGTTCGTTGGCGAACACCAGATAGTCCGGACGATCAGGGCCTTGCAGCGCCTGACGGGCTTGCGCCAGCGTGAGCTCCGGCATGCGCCGGGAATAGAGAATTCGCAGATCAATGCCCAGATCCGTGGCTGCCGCGTGCATGAATTGCGAATAGCTGATCCAGAAGGCTTCGTCAGTCTTCCCGGGATTCAGGAACAACACCGATTCCGCGCGCACACCGGGTCCATAAACCGCGCCGCACATCAGCAGGAATGAGTAGAAAAACTTCAACATTGATCGTCCGAGCCCCCCGGCAATTCGCCGCGCATTATAGCCAGCGAAGTCCCGGAAAACGGCGTTTATTCGGGTTATTGTCCGACAATCGTCGGAATCGGGCCCGGACGGGGTCGGTTATTGATGGCTGACCCAAAATACCGCGGTGCCCACGACCAGGATGATCAGGAACAGAATGGCCCAAGCATCGACCGTGCTATCGGGTTTTGACGTTTTGGTAGGGTTGCTCATTGCATCGCCTCTTGTCGGTTTTATCGGTGATTGCATAAAGACTCGAGCACAGTTAAGACGATGATTGCCCGCACCACAAATGTGGGTTTTAGAGCGATGAGCCTCATTAGTCGTTTTGGTTCTTTACATATACTCAAACATCACTTTTGCGCATAACTGCAAACTGGTATCTTGCCCCGGCTCCGTTGGGAGTGCGCGGCCGTGCGCGCAGAATTGCCGAGGCAGCATCGGAGACTTCTAGGCGAAAAACGCAACTGGATCCGACCGGCCCAAGCCTGAGAACAGGACTTATATGTACGTATACGACGAGTACGATCAGCGGATCATCGAGGACCGCGTCAAGCAGTTCCGTGATCAGACCCGACGCTATCTGGCAGGCGAGCTGAGCGAAGAAGAATTCCGCCCCCTGCGCCTGCAAAATGGCCTTTACATCCAGCGCTTCGCGCCGATGTTGCGGGTGGCGGTGCCTTACGGCCAACTGACTTCGCGCCAGACGCGAATGATGGCCAGGATTGCCCGTGACTTTGACAAGGGCTATGCCCACATCAGCACCCGGCAGAACGTACAGTTCAACTGGCCGGCGCTGGAAGACATCCCGGACATCCTTGCCGAACTGGCGACCGTGCAGATGCACGCGATCCAGACCAGCGGCAACTGCTTGCGCAACGTCACCACCGACCAGTTCGCCGGTGTCGCTGCCGACGAGCTGACCGATCCGCGCCCGTGGTGCGAGATCGTCCGCCAATGGACCACGTTCCACCCTGAATTCGCTTACTTGCCGCGCAAGTTCAAGATCGCCATCAACGGTTCGACTTCCGACCGTGCGGCCATCGAAGTCCATGACATCGGCCTTGAGCCGGTGCACAACGCCGCTGGCGAGCTGGGCTTCCGTGTGCTGGTGGGTGGCGGTCTCGGCCGTACCCCGGTGGTGGGCGCGTTCATCAATGAATTCCTGCCGTGGCAAGACCTGTTGAGCTACCTCGACGCCATCCTGCGGGTCTACAACCGCTACGGCCGTCGTGACAACAAGTACAAGGCGCGGATCAAGATTCTGGTCAAGGCCCTGACACCTGAAGTCTTCGCGCAAAAAGTCGATGCGGAAATGGAGCACCTTCGTGGTGGCCAGACCACGCTGACCGAAGCCGAAGTGCATCGTGTGGCCAAACACTTCGTCGACCCCGAGTACAAGGCTCTGGACAACCAGACCCTGGCGTTGGCCGAACTCGATAAAGAACACCCGGGCTTCGCGCGCTGGCGCACCCGCAATACCCTGGCCCACAAGAAGCCCGGTTATGTAGCCGTGACCCTGTCCCTGAAGCCGACCGGCGTTGCGCCGGGCGACATCACCGACAAGCAGCTCGATGCCGTTGCCGACCTCGCCGACCGTTACAGCTTCGGTCAACTGCGCACGTCTCACGAGCAGAACATCATTCTGGCCGACGTTGAGCAGACCCAACTGTTCGCGATGTGGGGCGAGTTGCGCGAGCAAGGTTTCGCCACGCCGAACATCGGCTTGCTGACCGACATCATCTGCTGCCCGGGCGGCGACTTCTGCTCCTTGGCCAACGCCAAGTCGATCCCGATCGCCGAGTCGATCCAGCGTCGTTTCGAAGACCTGGATTACCTGTTCGATATCGGCGAACTGGACCTGAACATCTCCGGCTGCATGAACGCCTGTGGTCACCACCACGTCGGCCACATCGGCATCCTCGGAGTGGACAAAAAAGGCGAAGAGTTCTACCAGGTGTCCCTGGGTGGCAGCGCCAGTCGCGACGCCAGCCTGGGCAAAATCCTCGGCCCGTCTTTCGCCCAGGAAGCCATGCCTGATGTAATTGAAAAGCTGATCGACGTGTACATCGAACAACGTACCGAAGACGAGCGTTTCATCGACACCTATCAGCGTATTGGCATCGACCTCTTCAAGGAGCGTGTCTATGCAGCGAATAATTAAGAACAACGAAGTCGTCGACGAAACCTGGCACTTGCTGCCCAAGGACTTCAACATCGACGAGGTCAGCAACTGCGACGACCTGATCGTCCCGTTGCAACTGTGGCGCGAACACAGCCGCATGCTCAAGGCCCGCGATGGCGGCCTGGGCGTATGGCTGGATGCCGATGAAGAAGCGGAAGAAATCGGTGACGACGTGGAAAATTTCCAGGTGATCGCCCTGAATTTCCCAGCCTTCACTGATGGCCGCAACTACTCCAACGCCCGCCTGCTGCGTGACCGTTACGGGTTCAAAGGTGAACTGCGGGCAATCGGCGATGTGCTGCGCGACCAGCTGTTCTACCTGCACCGCTGCGGTTTCGACGCCTTTGCGATCCGCGCCGATAAAGACCCGTACGAAGCCCTGGAAGGTCTCAAGGACTTCTCGGTGACCTATCAGGCTGCTACCGACGAACCGCTGCCGCTGTTCCGTCGCCGCTAATAAAAATAAAGCCTTGATGACCAACAGTCATCAAGGCTTTATTACATGTGAAACACCCTTTCGCACATCAAAATTCGTTAGAACTCAACTTGCTTCAGTCCTCTTTTCCTGATGGCGTACGCCAATGCGGAGACGTCATCAAATAACGTCTTGTTCAAACTTCCCCAATTCTCGCCCTCGATAAAAACCTTGAACTCCGGCTTCCACTGACTGGGCTGATGGCGCCTGATATAGGTAATCAGGATTTCATCATTCGTGGATCGATGAACAACCTTATGATCCTTGTTCGGCCGTACATCGATAAGAAACATGAACTTTTCGGGCAACAACTTTACAAAAAGAGCAAAGTCATCCGGATTACCATTGTATCGAGTGCTTATTTCCATTGTGCAACATCCTTGCTGCTGATTAGGGGCAGCTGAGTCTAATCAAAACCTCTGTCAAGCAAACGCCTTTAATATGCACAAGATATTTATAGATCCGCGTTAGTTAACTTCTTAAACTAACGAATTCGACAATCGGCATAAAAAACCGCAGCGGGCGCTGCGGTTTTGTTTAGTACCGGGATAGTTGAAGAGTTACCAGAAACGATGCTGTGTCAGGCGCCCCCACCAGTTCAACAGCACTCGATCGACCGAACTGCTCGCCGCCATGCCGATGCGTTCCTGCAAGCTTTTGCGTTCGGCGTAGTGCAGGTGATAGAGCTCGGACTTCTTGGCGCGTTCCGCGAGGTATTCATCGCTGGTCTTGAGTTCGTCCACCAGTTGCTTGTCCAGCGCCGCGACGCCGAGCCAGATTTCGCCGGTGGCCACTTCGTCGATGGCCAGTTGCGGGCGATAGCGGGAAACGAAGTTCTTGAACAACTGGTGAGTGATGTCCAGGTCTTCCTGGAATTTCTCGCGTCCCTTCTCGGTGTTTTCGCCAAACACCGTCAGGGTGCGCTTGTACTCGCCCGCGGTCAGCACTTCGAAGTCGATGTCGTGCTTTTTCAGCAGGCGGTTGACGTTAGGCAACTGCGCCACGACGCCAATCGAGCCGAGAATCGCGAACGGCGCACTGATGATCTTCTCGCCGATGCACGCCATCATGTAGCCGCCGCTGGCCGCGACCTTGTCGATGCACACGGTCAACGGCACACCGGCATCACGGATACGCGCCAGTTGCGAGGACGCCAGGCCGTAGCTGTGAACCATGCCTCCGCCGCTTTCCAGACGCAGCACCACTTCATCCTTGGGCGTGGCGAGGGTCAGCAGCGCGGTGATTTCATGGCGCAGGCTTTCAGTGGCCGACGCCTTGATGTCGCCGTCGAAATCCAGCACGAACACCCGTGGCTTGGCCTCGGTTTTCTTCTTTTGCTTTTTCTCGTTTTTAGCTTCGACCTTGCGCAAGGCCTTGAGCTGGTCCTTGTCGAGCAAGGTTTGCTCCAGGCGTTCGCGCAGCCCTTTGTAGAAATCATTGAGTTTGCTGACTTGCAACTGGCCGACCGACTTGCGCCGACCTTTGCTGCGCAATGCCGCGAAACTGGCCAGGACCACCAGAATGGCGATCACCAGTGTCACGGTCTTAGCCAGAAAAACTGCGTACTCGGCAAAAAACTCCACAGGGACTCCTTTAATACGATGCGCTGCAAAAACGCGCGCGGGATACCTCCAGCATACCCATGCGCCGCCCCGGCGGCCAGCCGTGAAACCTCTGGCAACAGCCCTGTAACGGGCATTTCAAACAAGCGTATGTTTTTTCATTGACAGCTCACCCTCATCCTCATAACCTCGCCGAACCTTCAACGTACCGGGATGACGCGGACGTGGGCAGTATCTATTTGATTCGACATGGCCAGGCCTCCTTTGGTGCAGACGACTATGACGTCCTGTCGCCGACCGGTATTCGCCAAGCAGAAGTCCTCGGCCAGCACCTCGCCGAGCTGGGCATCAGCTTCGATCGCTGCCTCTCGGGCGATCTGCGCCGCCAGCAGCACACGGCCAACAGCGCACTGGAACAGTTCGCTGCCGCAGGCCTGCCGGTTCCGGTCCTGGAAATCGATTCCGCTTTCAATGAGTTCGACGCCGACGCAGTGATCCGCGCGCTGCTGCCAGCCATGTTACCGGACGAGCCCGAAGCGCTGCACATCCTGCGTAACGCCGCGCAAGACCGCGGTGAGTTCCAGCGAATCTTCGCCCTGATTATCGAACGCTGGCTCGCCGGCACCTATGACACACCGGGCCTGGAAAGCTGGCTGGGGTTTGTCGAACGGGTGCAAGCCGGTCTGCAGCGAATCCTCGAAAGCGCCGACAACACCCAGAAAATCGCCGTGTTCACCTCCGGCGGCACTATCACGGCCCTGCTCCATCTCATTACGCAAATGCCTGCCAGGCAGGCGTTCGAACTGAACTGGCAAATCGTCAACACCTCGCTCAACCTGCTGAAGTTTCGCGGTCGCGAGGTGGCTCTGTCTTCTTTCAACATTCATGCGCACCTGCAACTGTTGAAGACCCCGGAACTCATCACGTTTCGCTGAGTCCGGACTATTGTGACCCTGGCTGTATTCACCCAGCTCTAATTACCCAAGAAAGGATCGAACCATGACCTCCGTAGCTGATGCCGTACAAGCAATGAAAGCCAAGTTCAACCCAGCCGCTGCTGCCGGTCTGGACCTGGTATTCGGTTTCCGCATCGACGACACCAAGAACTTCTCGCTGATCGTCAAGGACAGCACCTGCGAGCTCCAGGAAGGCGAAAACCCGGACGCCCAGGTGACTCTAGTCATGGACGGCGAAACCCTGGAAGGCATCGTCAGCGGCGAAACCGACGGCATGCAAGCCTTCATGGGTGGCAAACTGCGCGCGGAAGGCGACATGATGCTGGCCATGAAACTGTCCGAGCTGTTCCCGGCCTAAGCGCGCCGCTCCCAACCTTCGGGGGCACGCCTGGCTGCAAACGAATCCCGCCCCTCGTGGCGGGATTCGTCGTTTTTCGCCATCGGAAAACGGCTACCTGTGGATTTGCCGTCTATATTCCTTCTGGCCGCATGCGTCAGACATCGGCTGTTTGCCCTCGCTTTTTTTATGAAGAGCCTTTGCGTGGAGCATTGCCATGAGCCCACCTGACGACCACGACGGATTTAACCGCCGACGTGTACTGCAAGGCCTTTCGGCAGGCGCCGTCGGTGCCTGGATCAGCCCGCTACTCGCAGGGAGTAAAACCATGCCCGATGCCCCCGCCGACCTCATCCTGTACAACGGACGCCTGCACACCGTCGATCGCAAAAAACCTCAAGCCAGCGCCGTCGCGATCAAGGACGGACACTTCGTGGTGGTCGGCAGCGATGCCCAGGCCATGGCCCTGCAAGGCCCTGGCACACAAATTATCGACCTGCACGGTCGCACGGTGATTCCCGGCCTTAACGACTCGCACCTGCACCTGATCCGTGGTGGCCTCAACTACAACCTCGAATTGCGCTGGGAAGGCGTCCCCTCACTGGTCGACGCGCTGCGCATGCTCAAGGATCAGGCGGACCGCACGCCCACGCCGCAATGGGTGCGGGTGGTCGGTGGCTGGAACGAGTTCCAGTTCGCCGAAAAACGCCTGCCGACGATTGATGAACTGAACAAGGCTGCGCCAGACACCCCGGTATTCGTCCTGCACCTCTATGATCGTGCACTGCTCAACCGCGCCGCGTTGAAGGTGGTCGGGTACACCCGTGACACGCCGAACCCGCCGGGTGGCGAAATCCAGCGCGATACCAATGGCGACCCGACGGGCATGCTGATCGCCCGCCCCAACGCGATGATTCTCTACTCGACCCTGGCCAAGGGGCCGAAACTGCCGCTGGAATACCAGGTCAACTCCACCCGCCAATTCATGCGTGAACTCAATCGCCTGGGTGTCACCAGCGCCATCGATGCCGGCGGCGGTTATCAGAATTATCCGGACGATTATCAAGTCATCCAGCAACTGGCCAAAGACCAGCAACTCACGGTGCGCATTGCCTACAACCTGTTCACGCAGAGACCCAAGGAAGAGCTGACCGACTTCAGGAACTGGACCAACACCTCCCACTACGCTCAGGGCGACGATTTTCTACGGCATAACGGTGCCGGGGAAATGCTGGTGTTCTCGGCGGCCGACTTCGAAGACTTTCTCGAGCCCCGCCCCGACCTGCCGCAAACCATGGAGCAGGAACTGGAACCGGTGGTCCGCCATCTGGTGGAACAGCGCTGGCCGTTCCGTTTGCACGCCACGTACAACGAATCCATCAGCCGCATGCTCGACGTGTTCGAGAAGGTTAATCGCGACATTCCGTTCGACGGTTTGCCGTGGTTCTTCGACCACGCAGAAACCATCACCCCGCAGAACATCGAACGGGTAAAAGCCCTCGGCGGCGGCATCGCGATCCAGGACCGCATGGCATTCCAGGGCGAATACTTCGTCGACCGTTACGGCGCCAAGGCCGCCGAAGCCACGCCGCCCATCGCTCGTATGCTGGCCGAAGGCATTCCGGTCGGCGCCGGCACCGATGCCACGCGCGTGTCCAGCTACAACCCCTGGACTTCGCTGTACTGGCTGGTCAGCGGTCGCACCGTCGGTGGTCTGGCGCTGTACCCGCAAGGCTTGAGCCGCGATACCGCGCTGGAGCTCTTTACCCACGGCAGCGCTTGGTTTTCCTCCGAGCAAGGCAAAAAAGGCCAGATCAAGGTCGGGCAACTGGCCGACTTGATTGCGTTGTCGGCGGACTATTTCCACATCGAGGATGAAGCCGTCAAATGGATCGAATCGGTACTGACCATCGTTGACGGCAAGATCGTCTACGGCAGCGTCGAGTTTGAAAAACTCGGGCCGCCTCCCGTCCCGGTGGTGCCTGAGTGGTCGCCGGTCGCCAAAGTACCAGGCCATTGGAAACCCCTGGCGCCGCTGACGGCGCAGGTTCATCAATGCGTCGGGGCTTGCGCGGTGCATGCGCACAGTCACGAGAGAGCGAGACTGTCGTCCGCGCCGGTCAGTGACTTTCAAGGTTTTTGGGGGGCGTTTGGCTGTTCGTGTTTCGCCTTCTAGAAAAAACGCATAAAAAAGCCGGAACTCATTTGCAGTTCCGGCAATCACGTTCGACAGTTCAATCATCAACGAGTACGGCGCTCAACACGAACCGTTTATTTTTATACGATGGCATTCCTGTGCATTAGCGAATGGCGTATTTAAGAATATAAGAATAAAGGTTGTTCACTGCCAACTCCGCATCCTTCCGATCCAGCTGAAGAGTACCCGCCAGAGCAGTGTGACATTCAAGCACCATCTTTTCACGACCATAACGGTGAAAGATCGCCCCATCGGCAATATCGGAAAATGCCTTGTACACCCCGAACAGCACAGCACCGGACTTGTATTCAATACGCACCTGATTCATGGCCACCGGAACCGAAACACTTCCACTGTTGATCGACTGCGGCGTCAAATCCCCGACTTTTACGCACTGACTGCGGCAAATCATCCTGCTTCTTTTATCTGTACTAAAGTTACGTTCATACAACGTAATTTCCGAACCTTGCACCCTGGAACAGGCTTCTTCGAAGGCAGTCAACACCGCTTTGGCATTCGCCATGCCCGCGTCTATGTCCCGAAGCGAAACGAAGCGTTCCAGCTTATTCCCCTTCACGCTGTCCAGTGCCCGCGTGATGGTCGACACGTGCGCAAAATCTTTTTTGCTCGCGATGACATGAACCTCATATTCATAGAGACAAGCATGCTCACCCGTTTGAAAACCGGCAAACTCGCGGGTTTCAAGGCCCGCCTCCATGATGATGCTGTACTTGTCTTCAAGGGACTTCTCAAAGATCATCGCTCCCAGATCCCTGACAAACGCTTCGGTCTGCTTGTAGGCATACACCACGCCATGCTTCTCGATCTCGTCGTAGTGCGGATGACGGGTGCGATATTCAGGCTCGTACAGCGGGACGTAATTTGAATAGCGGGAAGTTTTGAGCAGCTCATTGAGCAAATGCGTTTTACCCGCCCCCTCCACGCCAACGACCACCAGCATCTTTGGCACAGATTCGTCGTCTGCACCTGGCATTCTGGACGCGAACAACTCTTCTTCCATTTCATGGAAAACTTTTTCTACATCCTGTTTCGTATAAGCATAATTATTCGACACTTTCTGAAATTCCTTTTCAGTTGAAATAAGTCCTTTAAATAATCCGGACTTCGATACAGCAAACGTTATTGACAATCGTCGAAGCCGTTCAAAAGACAACTCAAGCTAAATCCATTTTGTTACATCGGACAACCAAGAAGATCTTGCAAAACATTTCAGAAAAACGTCAACCCTAACTCCGGAAAACCCCCTACAGAGCAAGCAGCAATGGACTACCTAACACACATCATTAAGTATCGCGCTCAGCGAAACTTCATCGACCTATCAACGAACAACCCTATGCTCAACTTGACAGAATCACTTCCAGAAACACCCTGTTTCTTATAAACCAATGACGCCATTTCAAACTCGAAGACTGCCACATGAGCCGGCCTACGAGGTATCCGTTGCCAGCCCCTGCTCTTACAATGCCTGCACCTCCGACACCGGCCGCCCCATGGACATCGATCTCGCCCGCACCTTTCTGGAAATCGTCCGCCACGGCAGCCTTGCCGCAGCCGCCGAGAAACTCCACGTCACCCAGACCGCTATCACGGCGCGCGTGCAGAAACTCGAAAGCCAGCTAGGCAGTACGTTGTTCGTGCGCAACCGCGCCGGTGCGCGCCTGACACCTAACGGTGAAGCCTTCGTGGTCTACGCCAATCAACTGGTCGAAACCTGGGAAGCGGCGCGACGGGACTTGCCGTTGCCCGAGGGTTACCGCGACGTGTTGCACATCGGTGGCGAGGTCAGTCTGTGCAACCCGCTGATGCTCAGCTGGGCGGGCGCACTGCGCGAGAAGATTCCCAGCCATGCACTGCGGATGGAAATTCGTGACGGTGAAAACCTGCTGCGCCAACTGGAGCTGGGGGTTCTGGATGCGGCGCTGGTTTACCAGCCCGAGTATTGGCCACGCCTGCAAGTCGAACAGGTGCTGGAAGAAAAACTGGTCCTCATCCGTCTGGCCGCAAGACCCGATCCCTACGTGTACATCGACTGGGGCCCGGACTTCCGCCGTCAGCACGATGCGGCCCTGCCGGAAAAAGCCAAAGCCGCGTTGAGCTTCAACCTCGGCCCACTGGGTTTGCAGTACATTCTTGAAAACGGCGGCAGTGGCTATTTCCGCACCCGGGTGGTCCAGAGCTATCTGCAAAGCGGTGTGCTGGAGCAAGTGCCCAAAGCCCCGGAATTCAGCTACCCGACTTATCTGGTTTACTCCCGCGACCGCGACTCGGCGATCCTGCAACAAGCCTTCGACCTGCTGCGCGAAGTGATCAAATCCGACGATGACTGGTCGCAACGCTGGAACCCGCTGACCTGAATCCGGTTTGCACCGGACCATGGCATTTGTGACCTCACGGTTCGGCCCGCCTGAAACGCCGGGATCGTCTAATCTGCTGGAGATAACAATAACCACAGGTGATTGCAGTGAGGCAGACCACCGAAGCATTTCGCGCCCGCTACCGCGCTGCTATTCATCCGCTCTACAACCCATGGCTGCACGGCGCTTTTGTGCTGCTGTTCGGGTTGCTGGCCATCGGCGGATTCTGGAGCACCGTGCACCAGGTTCAGCCACTGGAATGGCTGGCGATGCCGTTGACGTTGTTGTTCTTCAACTTCGGCGTGTACATGGTCCATCGGCACTTGGGGCATCATAAAAAAAACTTCGCGCGAATGTTCTACGCACGCCATGCAGGCGACCATCACAGCTTTTTCGCCCCTGGCCACATGACCTACGACAGTGCCCGGGACTGGCGGGTGATTCTGTTTCCAGCCTGGCTGATCGTGTTGCACACGGTCGTCATCACCCTGCCCATCTGGTGGCTGCTTGAGCAGTTCGATGCCAACGTCGCCGGATTGTTCGGCGGCTGTCTGGTCCTCGGCTACCTGACCTATGAAGTATTCCATGCCTGCGAGCACCTGCCGCCGGAGAACCCCGTCACACGGTTGCCGTGGATCCGCCAGATGCGCCGCCTGCATGAACTGCATCACCGTCGTGAGCTGATGCAGGAACGCAATTTCAATATCGTTTTTCCGCTGATGGACTACCTGTTCGGCACCCTTTATTGGGAACCGGCACCGACGGACTTGCACCCGACGAGAACGACCATGACCCGCATGCAGCATCAGATCGATATTGCTGGAGACCCGATTGACGTGCTCGCCTATGCCAGCACCGTGACCCGTTGGCCGGAGTGGCATCCCTCGTCCCTGAAGGTGGATGGCCAGAGCGGTCCGCTGCATGCCGGGGGGCGGTTTGAGGAAGACATCAAGGCCGGCGGGCGTGAGGGACACTTGCGCTGGGAGGTTAACGAATACCTGCCAGGACGCCGCTGGAGTGCCTGGGCCCGTGGCGATCACGGGTTGTCTTTAGTGGTGACTTACGAGTGCGACGCCCGGGGCGATGGCACACACTTTGTCCGCACCCTGGAGTATCAGTTCAGCGGCCTGGCGATGCGCATTGCCAATCGACTGCTGCTTAAGCGCCGCATCGATCGTGAGTCGGCGGCGTCGATGCTGGCATTGCGCGAGATGGCGCAAAAACAGTTAGCCCCGGCAGGAGTCAGCGCGTGAGACGAACCGTCAAGTTTCGCCATCTGTTGTTGCTGATAATCGTCGCCATCGGCGCCTTTCTGCTGCTGATGCCGACCAAGGTTCAACCGGTGGCCTGGACACCGCCGCCGGCGCCCTCCCTCACCAGCGGCATCTACGCCGACAATCAGCGCCTCAAAGGCGTGGAGCGCGTCGGCGTCGCGGATATCGACGGACCGGAAGCGTTGCTGCTGGAGGAAGACGTCCTCATCACGGGTTTGCATGACGGCCGATTGATCCGTACCAGCCTCGACGGCAAGGTCACCAAGGTTCTGGCCGATACGGGCGGCAGACCCTTGGGCCTGGCCCGTCATCCCAACGGTCTGCTGGTGATTGCCGACGGGGTCAAGGGCTTGCTGTCACTGGATGCCCAGGGCCGATTGATTCCATTGACCACTGCGGCCAACGGCGTGCCCTTCGGTTTCACCGACGACGTGGCGATCGATAAATCCGGGCACTACGCCTATTTCAGTGATGCCTCCAGTCGCTTTGGCTACGGCAGTGACGGCGAAGCGATCATCGAGCACGGCGGCGATGGCCGCTTGCTGCGTTATGACTTCCAGACCGGAAAGACCGCGGTCCTGCTGGATAAGCTGGAATTCGCCAACGGCGTGACGCTGGGACCGGACGATGCCTTTGTGTTGGTCAACGAAACGGGCGCCTATCGCATCAGTCGTTACTGGTTGAGCGGGCCGAAAGCTGGCACCCGTGATCTATTCATCGACAACTTGCCAGGCTTGCCGGACAACCTCGCGTTCAATGGTCGCGACCGCTTCTGGGTAGCGCTTTATGCACCGCGCAACGCATTGCTCGATGCCACCGCACCGCATCCCTTCGTGCGCAAGATGATCGTGCGAGCCATGACTTTCCTGCCGAAACCGGTGGAGAAGCGCGCCTTTGCGCTGGGGCTGGATCTGGACGGTAAAGTGATCGCCAACTTGCAGGACGGTAGCCGCGACAACTACTCGCCGATCACTACCGTTCGCGAGTATGGGGATTGGTTGTATTTCGGGTCGTTGAAGGCGAAAAACATGGTGCGATTGCCGTTGAACAAGGCATTGCAACAGTAAACGTGCCTGACTCAACGCGGATCCACCTCACCATCGCGCACCGCGTTATCCGTTTCTTCAAGCACCCTTTCCGGGTCCATGGCGATGGAGTCATCCTCGTCCATCGGGATGGCACCTTCGTTCTTCGGCAGTTCGTCGATGCCCGGCTCATCTTCGGGATTGAGGGTGGTGCGTCCTGGACTCAGGGGTTCGGGATGTGTCGGGATGGGGTCGTAGCTACCCTGTTCTTCGCTGGGGAACTTTTCTTTGCCGGGGATGAGTGGTTCGGTCATGAGGCACCTCGCATGGAGCCGTAATTCGGACTCTGAACATTCGAGGCGCCGGTATTTATCGCCGTTCCAATTTTTCAGTCACCGATCGTCGGTGACCAGGTAGGTCGCTTCAGGACGGCGTCTGGAGCCGATCAACGATCTTTTGCTTAACCTCCACGCGCTTCGCCTTGAGTTTCTTCAGTGCGTCATCGCTGGGCGCATCCGATTGGGCGGTTTCAGCCTTGACCACCTCGGCGTCCGCCTGCGAATACTTGTTGATCAGTGAATCCAGTAACGGATCCTTGGTGCGTTTTTGCTGGATATCTTCCTTTGAAAGTTTGAGATCCTGATAAAGGTCGTGTGGCACCGGCATGGAACACCTCCGTTTGTTGATCGGAGGCAAACGCGATCAATGGCGTTCACCAACTATCAGAATGGCCTCGGTTAGCCGGTTCTGTCGACCGCCTATCAGACCAGCGGTGCCCGTTCGTCGCCCTGCCGCAAACGCGATAAAACCTTTGCCACTCGTCGGCCTCCACAGATTAACGATCACTCGATCGCCCATGAAAACCTGTGTGGAGAATAACCAATGGACGGATTTACCCTGCGCCACCTCACGTTGGCCGTTGCCTTGAGTACCAGCATGGGCACGGCTTTCGCTGCCACTTCCAATGACTTCGTCGACAGCGCGGCCGCGAGCAATATCGCGGAAATCGAAACGAGCCGACTGGCCCTGGAAAAAAGTTCATCGGCGGACATCAAGAAATTCGCCAACATGATGATCACCGACCATTCCAAAGCCAACGATGAACTGACGGCGCTGGCGAAAAAAAATGACATCGAGGTGCCGGACAACACCACGCTGGTCAAGCAGGCGAAAGAGAAAATCCTTGACATGCGCGATGAATCCTTCGACGCGGCGTACGCCAACAATCAGGTGAAGGCTCACGAAGACACCATCGAGCTGTTCAAGAAGGAAGCCAACACCGTGACGGACGACAAAGTCAAAGGCGCCACGGACCTGAAAGGTTTCGCGCAAAAAATGTTGCCGGCGCTGGAGAAACATCTGGATATGGCGAAAAAACTCCAGGCTGCTCATCCGGACAAATAACCCTCCCACAAAAAGGCCGCACCGTTTGATGCGGCCGTTTTCAATGCCTGCCTAGCCGCCATCGGTGTCGATGTCGGCATCGGTGTCATCCCCGGGTTTGGGCCGGTCGGGATTCGGCTTGAAACCCGGGCTGAACTCATTGTCGTTATCGGTGTGGAGTTGCTTCTGGTCGACCGCTTTGTCTGCGCTTTCCGGTTCGGCGGTTTTTGCGTCTTCCTCAAGACCAATGTCATCTTTCATAAGTACCTCATTCGTCACTGCACGTGCGCGGCTGAAACAGTCGCGCTTTGTAGATTCGAAGCCTCCACGGGGACAGGGTTCCATCGCAAGGGTAATTCAAGGTCAAAAGCTGCAACCCTTTGACTATGCTCAAGTGACGGAAACTGACTGATCATCTCACCCCTGGAGCCCGTCGATGAAGCGTGACATCCGTTTGCTGATCGTCGACGACAACGTCGCCACGCGCTACGCGCTGCGCCGGCGCCTGGAACGCCACGGCTATGAAGTGCTCGAAGCCGGCACCGGCACCGAGGGCCTGGAGCTGATCGGCAGCGTGGCGATCGACGCGCTGATCCTCGACGTCAATCTGCCGGACATGAGCGGCTTCGACATCGTGCGCAAACTGCGCGCCGAACCCGCCACTGCCCTGCTACCGGTGATTCACGTCTCGGCGGCCTCGATCCAGACCGGCGACATCATTACCGGCCTGGACGCGGGTGCCGATGCCTACCTGATCCACCCGGTGGATCCGGATGTGCTGCTCGCGACCTTGCGCACTTTGCTGCGGGTGCGTGAAACCGAAAATGCCCTGCGCGAAAGCGAGGCGCGGTTTCGGGAAATCTTTGTCAATGTATCGGCGCCCATCGCGGTGCTGGATGCCGAGTTGAAGGTGCATGAATGCAACCATGCCTTCGCGCAGCTGATTCAGGACAACCTCAACCCGGACACCCTGCGCGAGTGCTTTGCCGAGGATCAGGACGTCGGCATCGAGGAACTGCGTCTGCGTCTGGCCTATGGCGAGCGTTGGAAAGGCACCCTGAGCATGCGGGTCCACGGCGAGACTCGTGAAACCGAGTGGCAGATTTCGCCGTACCGCACGCCGGAACTGAGCCTGGTGTTTGTCGAGGATGTCACTGAACACCGTCACCGCGAACGCTCGCACCTGGCCCGGCTTGACGACGCCACCACCCAGTTGGCCAAAGAAGTCGCCGAGCGAGCGCGAACCGAAGCTCAGCTGCTGCAAGTGCAGAAAATGGATGCACTGGGCAAGCTGACCGGGGGCATCGCCCACGACTTCAATAACTTGCTGACCGGCATCATCACCAGCCTGGAACTGATCCAGAAACGTATCGCTGCCTCACGCACCGACAAGGTTCAGTTTTACGCCGAATCCGCGTTGAACTCGGCAATGAGTGCCGCTTCCCTGACCCATCGCCTGCTCGCCTTCGCGCGCCAACAGCCCCTCGATACCCGGCCCGTGGACATCAACGAACACGTGCGTTCCCTTGAAGAATTGCTGGTGCGCACCATCGGCGAACGCATCGCGCTGAAACTCGAATTGACCTCTAAAGCCGCCATCGCTCTGGTCGACCCCATTCAGCTCGAAAGCGCGATGCTCAATCTGGTGATCAACGCTCGCGATGCCTTGCCCCAGGGCGGCAACATTTGGGTCAGCACCTATGCCGCCTATTCCCATGGCGACCCCAATCTGGCCGATGGTGCGTATGTCGCGTTGTCTGTGCGCGATGACGGTACCGGTATCGAACACAGCGTGATTAACAAGGTGTTCGACCCGTTTTTCACCACCAAGCCGCTGGGCCAGGGCACCGGGCTAGGATTGTCGACCCTCTACGGTTTCGCCCGGCAATCGGGTGGCGATGCACACATCCGCAGCGTCGCCCGGCGCGGCACCGAAGTCACCATCATGCTACCGGCCAGCTCCGACCCCACCGCCTGCGAATCCGAGTCAGCCACCGTCGATCATCAGGGTGCCGGCGAACATGTGTTGATCGTCGAGGACACGCCGTCGGTGCGCATGTTCGTGGCCGAAGTGTTGGTGGATGCCGGTTACCGTTGCACTCAGGTGGGCGACATCGAAGGTGCCCTCGAGCGCCTGCAAAACGATGAGTCCATCGACCTGCTGCTGACGGACGTCGGACTGCCGCGCATGAGCGGCCGCGAGCTGGCCGATGTGGCACGGGGATGGCGCGAAAAGCTGCCGATCCTGTTCATGACCGGCTATGCCGAAACCGCCATCAACCGTCAGGTGTTCCTCGGTCATGGCATGGAGATGCTGATCAAGCCGTTCCAGATCAACGAACTGCTGGGCAAGGTGCGGCGCACGCTCGACAGCGTTTAAGATCAAAAGATCGCAGCCTGCGGCAGCTCCTACAAAGGATCGGCGTACACCAAGGAGCTGCCGCAGGCTGCGATCTTTTGATTTACCCTAGGGTTCTGGCCAAAAACGGTGCCGTCCGGCTCTTTTTGCTGTTGGCCACTTTTTGCGGCGTCCCACTGACGACAATCTTCCCGCCCTGATCCCCCGCCCCCGGGCCGATGTCGATCACCCAGTCACTTTGCGCCACCACGCGCATTTCATGTTCGACGACGATCACCGTATGCCCCGCCGTCACTAGCGTATTCAACTGTTCGAGCAAGCGATCGACATCCCTTGGGTGCAAACCGGTGGTGGGCTCGTCAAGCACATACAGCGTGGCCCCACGTTGGTTGCGTTGCAGTTCGGTGGCCAGTTTGATCCGCTGGGCTTCACCGCCCGACAGCTCGGTCGCCGGCTGGCCGAGGCGCAGGTAACCCAGGCCGATATCGCGCAGCACCTCCAGCGAGCGGCGAATACCCGGTTGCTCGGCAAACACCGTGACCGCCTCGTCCACCGTCAGTTGCAACACCTGGGCGATGTTCAACCCTTTCCAGATGATTGCCAGCGTCTCGGGGTTGTAGCGCGCTCCGTGGCAGGTCGAGCACGGTGCATAGACGCTGGGCATGAACAGCAACTCGACGCTGACAAAGCCTTCACCTTCGCATGTCGGGCAACGGCCCTTGGCGACGTTGAAGGAAAACTGGCCCGCGTCGTAACCCTCGGCCTGCGCCTCCGGTATGGCTGCGTACAGTTTGCGTACGTTGTCGAACAGCCCGGTGTAGGTCGCCAGGTTCGAGCGCGGTGTGCGGCCGATGGGTTTCTGGTCGACTTGCACCAGGCGCTTGATCGATTCCAGTCCCGCCGAGACCTGACCGCCGCTGACTTGCGGTGCGTCGTCCTCAAGGCTCAACGCTTCGGGTTCGCTGTCACTTGCCGCGCGCCCGAGATGCGCGCCCACCAGTTCCAGCAACGCCTGACTGACCAGGCTCGATTTACCGGAACCGGAGACGCCGGTCACCGAGGTAAAACAGCCCAGCGGGAATTCGACGCTGAGGTTGTTCAGGTTATTGCGGGTGATGCCTTCCAGCCGTAGCCAATCGTTCGCCTTTCGGCTGGCTTGGGGCTGAGTGACCTGCTCGGCGAACAGATAAGCGCGCGTCTGCGAGTTCGTCACCTGCGCCAACCCTGGCGGCGGTCCACTGTACAGGACTTGGCCGCCGTGCTCGCCGGCCGCCGGGCCTACGTCGATCAACCAGTCGGCGCGGCGCATGGTTTCCAGGTCATGTTCGACTACGAACAAGGTGTTGCCGGCAGCCTTCAGGCGTTGCAGCGCTTCGAACAATGCTTCGCCATCCGCGGGGTGCAGACCGGCCGACGGTTCATCCAGCACGTAGATCACGCCGAACAACTGCGAACCCAATTGCGTCGCCAGGCGCAGACGCTGCAACTCGCCGGACGACAGCGTCGGCGTGCTGCGTTCCAGCGCCAGGTAACCCAGCCCCAGATCGGTCAACGTGCTGACCCGTTCCAGCAAGTCCTGAGCGATCCGCTGCGCGGCCAGGCGTTTCTCCACTGACAGGTTCGGTGTGTGGCGAACATCCGGCGCGTTGGCGTGACCACTGGCGCCGTGGGCCACTCGTTGCTCGCGGGCCTCGCGGGTCTGGTCGTGGGTCAATACTTCGCCCGCCGCCTCGGTCTGTTCGAGGTAGCTGTGAGCGGCCACTGGTTTCAAGACTTCGGCCACTTGCAGCAACGGCATCTGCGACAGTTCGCCGATGTCGTAACCGGCAAAGGTCACCGACAACGCCTCGCGTTTGAGCCGTTTGCCGTCACACAACGGGCACGGGCTGCCGAGCATGAATTGCGCGACGCGCTTTTTCATCAGCGCGCTTTGAGAATGGCTGAAGGTGTGCAGGATGTAGCGCCGGGCGCCGGTGAACGTGCCCTGGTAACTCGGCTCCATGTTGCGTTTGAGCGCGACTCTGGTTTCTTCGGGGGTGAGCCCGGCATACACCGGCACCGTGGGTGTTTCTTCGGTGAAGAGAATCCAGTCGCGCAGTTTTTTCGGCAGATCGCGCCAGGGTTTATCAACGTCGTAGCCCATCGTCACCAGGATGTCGCGCAGGTTCTGTCCCTGCCAGGCGGTGGGCCAGGAGGCGACCGCACGCTGGCGAATGGTCAGGCTCGGGTCCGGGACCATCAACGCTTCGGTGACTTCATACACCCGCCCCAACCCATGACATTCGGGGCACGCACCCTGGGGCGTGTTGGGCGAAAAATCTTCCGCATAGAGCATCGGCTGCCCCGACGGATAACTGCCGGCCCGGGAGTACAGCATGCGGATCAGGCTCGACAACGTCGTCACGCTGCCCACCGAAGACCGCGTGCTCGGCGTACCTCGTTGTTGTTGCAAGGCCACCGCCGGCGGCAAGCCTTCGATGGAGTCGACGTCCGGCACCCCGACCTGATCGATCAGACGCCGTGCGTAAGGCGCCACGGATTCGAAATAGCGGCGTTGCGCTTCGGCGTAGAGGGTCGAGAACGCCAGCGACGATTTCCCCGAACCGGACACGCCGGTGAACACCACCAGGGCATCCCGGGGGATGTCGACATCGACGTTTTTGAGATTGTGTTCCCGGGCGCCGCGCACCCTGACCATGCCGGAGGGAGGATTGGTAGTGCTCTTGGACGTCATGAAGGGCCTTAAATTAGCTAGCTGAAAACACCGACCCAATGTGGGAGCGAGCTTGCTCGCGATGACGGTGGCACATACAACATCAATGAAACTGACAGACCGCCATCGCGAGCAAGCTCGCTCCCACATTGGATCTGTTTAGCCGTTGAGGACGGTGCGGACCATTTGGGTCAGCGCCTCGGGACCATAAGGTTTGCTCAGCAAGTAAGTGTCGGGGCTGAGTTGGTGATTGCGCGAAATAATGTCACGGGTGTTGCCCGAGGTGAACAGCACAGCCAGCGGCGGCGTCTGCATCTTGGCCCAGGCGGCCAGGTCCGAACTTTTAATCAGACCAGGCATGACCACGTCGGTGAAAATCAGGTCCACCACGGCGCCATCCAGTAACATCTGCATCGCGACGTCACCGTTGGCCGCCGTCAGGACTTGATAACCTTCTTCGCGCAGTAACTCCACCGCTGCGCTGCGCACCGCCTCGTTGTCCTCGACCACCAGAATGGTTTCGTGTCCGCCTCGCTGTTGCGGGTCATGACGTGTCGTTTCGTTGAGCATCGGGCGCAGGCTGCGAGGGAAATACAGCTGCACCCGAGTGCCCTGGCCGACCACGCTGGAAATCTCGATATGCCCGCCACTTTGCTTGACGAAACCGAACACCATGCTCAGTCCCAGCCCCGTGCCCTGGCCATCGGCCTTGGTGGTAAAAAACGGTTCGAAAGCCTGTGCGAGTACCTGCGGCGACATGCCAACTCCTCTGTCAGCCACCGCCACGCAGACATAATCGCCGGCACCGATGCCCTTGCCCGCACAAAACTTGCTATCAAGGGCGATGTTCTCGGCGCTCAGGTCAATGGTCCCCTCGCCTTTCATGGCGTCACGGGCATTGATCGCCAGATTGAGGACGGCGTTTTCCAGTTGATTGCAGTCCACGTAGACGTGCCAAAGGGCTTCAGCCGCGGTGACATTGATCTGGATGGTTTCCCCCAGCGCCCGCTGCAACAATTCCCCGAGTCCATCGAAGACCTGGCGCAGGTCGCAGACCGCTGGCGACAAGGGCTGACGACGGGCGAACGCGAGCAATTGCGAAGACAGTTTGGCGCCGCGTTCGACCGCGGCAATCGAAGCGCTGACCCGGCGCTGCACATTGGCGTTGTCCGGTTCATGCCGCGCCAACAAGTGCAGGTTACCGGCGATCACCTGCAACAGGTTGTTGAAGTCATGGGCCACGCCGCCGGTGAGACCGCCGATGGCTTCGAGTTTCTGCGATTGACGCAGTTGTTCTTCAGCGGCCAGCCGCGCTTCGACTTCGTCGGCAACGCGTTGCTCCAGATTGCGGGTGAACTTGAGCAGGGATTCTTCGGCGGTCTTGCGTTCGTGGATGTCGATCAACACCCCGGGAAAACGGAACGGTTCGCCCTGCTCATTGAATTCGCAGCCACCACTCGCCTGCACCCACAGATAACTGCCATCCGGGCGCAGGACCCGATACTCGGCGTTAAAGGGTTCGCCGGTTTCCACTGATTGGTTGATCTGCTCCTGCACCCAGCTGCGGTCATCGGGATGGATCCGTGCTTCGGCGATGTCCGTTGGCAGGTCGGTCAGGTTTTGCTCCGGCGGGTAGGAAAAGGTGCGGGCGAAACGCTCGTCACCGGAGAGCGCATTGCCCTTGATGTCCCAGACGAACGAGCCGAGCAAAGCCCCGGCATTGAGCGCCAGTCGCACCCGTTCGTTGTCGGCGTGATAGGCATCCTCGGCGGCCTGACGGCGGCGTTCGGAGATCACATGCTCGGTGGTCTCGACCACCATCGCCATGACCCCGGCCGGTTTCCCGTCATCATCAGCCACCGGGCTGTAATAGAGGTCCAGCCAGACGTCTTCGGGTATCCCGTCGCGGAGCAACTCCAGGACTTTGTTGCGATAGGACAAGGTGCCGCCGGCCAGGCAGGTATCGACCACATACCGATTGAATTCGGCGACTTCCGGCCAGCCCAGTTCCACCGGAGAACCCAACAGGTAAGGATGGCGGCCACCGGCAAACGTCGAGTACGCATCGTTATAGATCATGTAACCCGGTCGGCCCCACAGCATCACCATCGGCAGTGGGGACGCGAGCATCAACTGCACCGCGCTGCACAGGCTTCTGGGCCAGGTGTCCATGTTCCCAAGCTCAGTCAGGCTCCAGTCGAACGCGCGGATGCGCCCAGCCATTTCACCGTTCCAGCCTGCACACCCATGGCTATCGTCTAGAAACTGCATCGACTGACTCTGTATCCCTGTAGATGACCGGCTTAAGGGATCGCAACGGCATGAGGACGGTGCGTGCCCGTTTGTTTCGAGCATCGCGGTCGCCAATGGTTTCATAGAGGTTAGCTGATTCACATCATCCAGGCATTTGTGGCGAGGGAGTTTGCCCTGCGGACGAACCTTGTAGCAGCTGCCGAGCCTGCGAGGCTGCGTTCGGCTGCGAAGCAGTCGTAAACCCTGCATGCGAGTTTGTCCTGACACACCGAGGTGTTTGATTTCACGACTGCTTCGCAGCCGAACGCAGCCTCGCGCAGCTCGGCAGCTGCTACGGATCTCGTGGCTACACCTCAATCAGGTGCTTGAGCGGGTGGTAGCCGGTTTTCAGCGTGGCGGCGACGTCGAGAATCGCTTTCTCGATGCCATTCAAATGCATGCAGGTCAGTTCGATCGCAGCGCTCTGGTTGCCGGCTTCGATGTACTCGATCAGCCGCAGGTGTTCATCGTCGCGGCAAGCTTCGTGACTGTCGTCATCCAGCGCGGCGGCGTAAAGCGAGGCGCGGGAAATCAACTTGCGGAACCAGTCCAGCAACACCGGGTTGTTCAGGCTTTGCGCGAGTTTGATATGGAACTCGCCAAGCAGATGAATCAGCCGTTCATGGTCGCCGCTGCGGTGCGCTTCATCCTCCAGCAACAAGTGATCACGCAGGTCCTGGGTCACGGCGGTATCACGACGACGACAGAGCTCAGTGACGATGCCGATCTCGATCAGGCGCCTCGTTTCAAACAGCGAGCGGATCTCTTCATCACTGGGCAACGACACCGACGCCCCTTTATTGGGCTCGGTGGTGACCAGGCCATCGGCCTCCAACTGTTTGAGCGCGGCACGAACCGACGTCCGGCTGACATTAAAAAGTTCGGCCAATGACGCTTCGCCGAGCTTCATGCCGGGACGTAAAGAACGTTTGCTGATCGCCTCGTAAACCCCTTGGTAGACGCGGTCGACCGTGGTCTCGAGTTTTTTCTCGGTCATCTGAACACTCCTTCAGCGCTAAACAACCGGCCCCAGGCGATGAGCAGCCTTTGAAAAAGGGGGTTGCACGAGCAGATTAATCCGGTTATTTCTAGATTGCATCCAGATATTGCATACAATAATTAGAGGAATGCACCATTATGGGTCATCCAACAGCAATCGAAGTGCGTAACGTCTCCAAGCGGTATTCCGACGATCCGGGGCTGGCTCCAGCCCTCGACAACGTTTCAGTCGACATTGCCGACAATGAATTCTTCACCCTGCTCGGCCCTTCCGGCTGCGGCAAGACCACCCTGCTACGCACCATCGCCGGCTTCGAACAGGTCAGCGAAGGCGAGATTCGTCTGGCGGGCGAACCGGTCAATGATTTGCCACCGTTCAAGCGCCGGGTCAACACCGTATTCCAGAGCTACGCGCTGTTTCCGCACATGAGCGTCGCGCAGAATATCGCCTTCGGCCTCGAGATGCAGGGTCTTGATCGCAAGCTCATCCCGCAACGTGTCGATGAGATGCTGACGCTGGTGCAAATGCAACACCTGGCCCAGCGCAAACCGGCCGAGTTGTCCGGTGGCCAGCAGCAGCGCGTGGCGCTGGCCCGGGCCCTGGCGCCGAAACCCAAAGTGCTGTTGCTCGACGAACCGCTGTCGGCGCTGGACTTGAAGCTGCGCAAGGAAATGCAGGTCGAACTCAAGCGCGTACAGAAGGAAGCCGGGATCACCTTCATTTTCGTCACCCACGATCAGGAAGAAGCGCTGACCCTGTCCGACCGTATCGCCGTGATGTCCGCCGGCAAGATCCTGCAAATCGGTACACCGAACGATATCTACGAACGGCCGCAGCACCGCTTCGTCGCTCAATTCATCGGCGACATCAACTTCCTCCCCGGCCACCTCAAGCGCGGCCAGCAGAACGAAAAGCTCTTCGTGCCGAGCGGCATGCCGGTGGAAATCCCCTGCCCGGCTCAGGGCTTCGATGGCGCCAGCGTGCAACTGGCGTTCCGCCCGGAACGCTCGCAATTGGTCGACCCGGCGCAACCGCATCACCTGCGCGGCGTCATTGAAGCGGTGTTGTATGTCGGCACCGCGACCCTTTACCAGTGCCGGTTGAACAACGACATCAAGGTCATGTTGCGCGAGAACAACGAAGGCCTGAATCGTGGCCGGGTGGTCGGTGATCGCGTCGCGGTCAACCTGCCGCCCCACGCCTGCCTGTTGATGGAGGCCTGAGATGAGCGTCAGCGGAACTTCTCCCGCCCTCAACCGTGCGCTGTTGCTCAGCCCGGTGGTTCTGACTTTACTGGCGCTGATCGCCATTCCGCTCGGCATCATGGGCTACATCAGCCTGTTGCCGCGCAACGTGTATGGCGGCGTCGACTGGCAGGCCGACTGGCAATTGCAAAGCTACGTGCAGCTGTTCTTCCAGGAAGGTTTCGACGGTGAACTGGAACTGAACTGGGTCTACGCCCAGGCGCTGTTGCGTTCGGTGTTCCAGGCCGGAGGCACCACCCTGCTGTGTTTCCTGTTCGGCTTCCCGGTGGCGTTGTGGATGTCGAGCCTGACACCGCGTCGGCGCAACCTCATGGTGTTGCTGATCACCATTCCGTTCTGGACCAACCTGCTGATCCGCAACTACGCGTGGTTGATCATCCTGCGCGAGCATGGCTGGGTCGCCCAAAGCATTAATGCGCTGCTCCCTCAGGCCGGTGGCATCACCCTGCTCTACAACGACTTCGCCGTCAGCGTCGGGCTGGTCTACAGCTTCCTGCCGTTCATGATTTTGCCGATCTATTCGACCCTGGAAAAACTCGACTGGCGTCTGGTGGAAGCGGCTTACGACCTCGGCGCCAATCGTTGGCACGCACTGAAGCGGATCATCCTGCCGCTGTCGATGCCCGGAGTGATTGCCGGCGCGCTGCTGGTGTTTGTGCCGAGTCTCGGTGCCTTCATCACCCCGGCGATTCTCGGCGGCGGCAAGACGCTGATGATCGGCAACCTGATCCAGCAACAGTTCGGCACCGCGCGCAACTGGCCGCTGGGCAGTTCGCTGTCGTTCCTGTTGCTGGGGATTCTGCTGCTGTCCCTGGTGCTTTACGCCCTTTATAGCCGCAGCACCGCTAAAACTCTGCGTCGGGGAGCCACCGCATGATCGCCCTGCACCTGAAAAAACTGCCCCTGACCCGGGAAGTCAGCCTGCTGATCCTGGCCTATCTGTACGTGCCGATATTCGTGCTGATCGCCTACAGCTTCAACGCCAACCGTTCGGCCACGGTGTGGACCGAGTTCTCCTTCGCCTGGTACGGAAGGATTCTGGCCAACCCGTCGATCCAGACCGCAGCGCTGAACTCGATCATCGTCGCCGGCATCGCCACGGTGTGTGCCACGGCCATTGCCTTGCTCGCAGCGCTGGCGACCTATCGGCCGTTCTATGGACAGAAGATGGTCGAGGGCGGGATCAACCTGCCGCTGATCCTGCCGGAGATCGTCACCGCCGTCGCCACGCTGCTGCTGTTCATGGCGCTGGGGATCAAGCTCGGTTTGCTGACAGTGATCGTCGCGCACATCGGCTTCTGCATTCCTTTCGCCTACCTACCGATCCGTGCGCGGCTCAATGACCTGGACAAGAGTTTGCTGGAGGCGGCGAACGATTTGTACGCCAACCCGTGGCAGGTGTTTCGCCGGGTGACCTTGCCGTTGTTATGGCCGGCGGTGTTGTCCGGTTCGGTGCTGGCGTTCGTGGTCAGCCTCGACGATTTCATCATGACCTTCTTCGTTGCCGGCCCCGGTTCGACGACGTTGCCGGTGTACATCTTCTCGGCAATCAAGTCCGGGGTAACGCCGGAGATCAACGCGATCTCGACCTTGATGCTGGTGATTTCCATCGTGCTGGTGGTACTGGCCTTCTGGCTGGGACAGCGCGGCAAAAACCAATGAGTCTGGAGCCTGCTGTTATGAATAAAAAGCCAATGAAAACAAAAAGCATGCGTTTCGCTGTCGCCGGTCTGGCCCTGAATTGCTTCACGGCGTTCAGCGCCCAGGCCGCCGAACCCAAGGAACTGTTCTTCTACAACTGGACCGACTATTACCCGGTGGAACTGCTGGTCAAGTTCGAAAAGGAGACCGGGATCAAGGTCACCATGGACGGCTACGACAGCAACGAAACCCTGCTGGCCAAGTTGCAGGCCGGTGGCGCGGCGTATGACGTGATCGTGCCGTCGCAGTCGATCATGCGCACGTTGATCAACCAGAACCTTCTGTTGAAAATCGACGCCTCGACCCTGCCCAACTTCCAGTACGTCAAACCGGCGTTCCGCGACCCGAGTTTCGACCCGGGCCGCAAGTTCTCCGCCCCGTACCTGTGGGGCACCACCGGGTTTTCCTATGACAGCGCGCGGGTGCCCGGCGGCAAACTGGACGACTCGTGGAAAGAGTTCTTCGAACCGCGCAAGGAACTGAAAGGCCAACTCGCCGCCCTCGACACCTCCAGCAGTGTGATCAACGCGGCCAGCCATTACCTGAACGTCGACGAATGCAGCGAAAACCCGCAGGACGCCAAGCGCATTCTGGAGCTGCTGCAAAAACAGAAACCGCACTTGAAGATGTACAGCTCGGACAACACCGTCGACCGCATGGCCTCCGGTGAAGTGATCATGATGCAGAACTGGAACGGCTCCACCGCCCGGGCCACGTTGCAAAAAAGCACCATCAAGTACGTGTACCCGCGCGAAGGCCTGGCGATGTTCCAGGACAACTTCGCCGTACCGAAAAGCGCCCCGCACCCTGGCAACGCGAAGATCTTCATCGACTGGATGATGAAGCCGGAAAACGCCGCCGCCGTGTCCAACGCCATCGCCTACGCCAACGGCATCCAGAGCGACAAGTTGATCGACGCCAAATGGCGGGTGATGGACGCGATCAACATGCCCGATGAGTTCGCCTCGCGCCTGCGCCCGGAGAAAGAGTGCAGCAACAAGGCGCGGGAGCTGCAGGACCGGATCTGGTCGAAGCTCAAGGGTTGATCGGCTCGCTTGAGACCGAGTCGTGGCCATCGCGGGCAAGCCCGGCTCCCACAGGGTATTGGGTTGTTCACACATTCCATGTTCAACACAAAACCACTGTGGGAGCGAGCTTGCTCGCGATGAGGCCCGTCCAAACACAACAAAATTTGAGGCTTGATATGACCCAACCCCGCTGGCTGCGCAATGTGCGGCCCTACGGTTCAACCGCCGAAGACCTGCTGATCGAAAACGGCCTGTTCAAGCAACGCCGCCCGGCATCGACCGCTGCCCTCACCACCACCGACATCGACGGCCAAAACCAGCTCCTCACCCCTGCCCTGGTTGAAAGCCACGTCCACCTCGACAAAACCCTCTGGGGTCAACCCTGGCGCCCGAACAGCGCCGGCCCGACGCTCAAGGACTACATCGCCAACGAGCGCCGCGTGCTGCGCGAAGTCCAGGCACCGATTGTCCAGCGCGCTGGCGCCCTGCTGGAAAACTGCATCGCCCGTGGCTCGCTGACGATGCGTTGTCACGTCGACATCGACCCGGAATTCGGCCTGCGCCACGTCGAGGCCATGCAGCAACTGCGCGAAAACTACCGCGACCTGATCGACCTGCAACTGGTGGTGTTCCCGCAAACCGGCCTGATCAGCCGCCCCGGCACCGCCGAACTGATGCGCGAAGCCATGGCCCTGGGCGTGGAAAACGTCGGCGGCCTCGACCCGTGCGGCATCGACAATGACCCGATCGCCCAGCTCGACTTCGTGTTTAAGCTGGCCAGCGAATTCGAGCGTGGCGTCGACATTCACCTGCACGACAAGGGCGAACTGGGCCTGTGGCAGATCGCACTGATCGCCGACTACACCGAACGCTTCGGGCGTCAGGGTCGGGTGATGATCAGCCACGCGTACTGCCTTGGAATGTTGCCGTGGAGCCAGGTCAAACCAGTGGCGGAGCGTTTGGCGGCCTTGGGAATTTCCCTGATGAGTTCGGCGCCAGCCGATTGCGCGGTGCCGCCGTTCCTTGCGTTGCGCGAGACCGGGGTGAACGTGTGCCTGGGTTCGGACGGCATTCGCGACGCCTGGTCGCCCATGGGCAACGGCGACATGCTGGAACGGGCGATGCTGCTGGCCTTTCGTTTCGACTTGAACAAGGACGATGAACTGGCGGCGGCGTTCGAAGCCGCGACGGTGAATGGCGCTCAGGCGTTGGGTTGTGAAGGTTATGGGTTAGAGATCGGCCAGCCGGCGGACTTTTTGCTGATGCCGGTGCAGACGCTGGGCGAGGCGGTGGTGTCGCGGCCGGTGCGACAGGTTTATCGCGGCGGTGAGTTGATCGCTTCCGGTGGCCGACTGCTGGAAAGTCGCTTGTGAAACGGATCGCTTTGAAAGCCAGTTGCGTGGTCGGATTCGACGGCACGCAACACGTGCTGTGGCGCGACGGCGAAGTGGTGTTCGAAGGTTCGCGCATCGTGTTTGTCGGGCGCGACTATCCGGGGCCGGTGGATCAGTGGTTCGATTACGGCAACGCGTTGATCGGTCCGGGCTTCATCGATCTGGATGCGCTCGGGGATCTTGATTCAACGGTGCTGACGCTGGACAACGGCGATGAACGCGACATGGGCCGGATGTGGTCCGAGGACTATCTGGCGAGCGGCCCGCGGGAGAGTTACACCGCGGATGAACAAGTCTTCAAATACCGCTACGCCTTCACCCAGCTGATCCGCAACGGCATCACCACCGCCATGCCGATCACCTCGATGTATTACCGCGAGTGGGCCGAAACCTACGACGAGTTTTCTGCGGTGACCGGTGTGGCTGCCGAGTTGGGGCTGCGGACTTACCTCGGCCCCTGCTACATGAGCGGCATGAGTTACTGGCGCGCCGATGGAAGCCTCGGGCATCACTGGGATGAGGCGCGAGGCATGGCCGGGCTCGATGCCGCTGTTAGGTTTTTCCATGATTTCGACGGTGCACACGAGGGTTTGATTCGCGGCGCGCTGCTGCCGGACCGCATCCAGACCTGCACCCCGGCCCTGCTGCAACGCACCGCCGCGCTCAGCCTGGAACTGAACGCGCCGATGCGTTTGCATTGCTGCCAGGGGCTCGGTGAGGTGGCGATGGTCGAGCAACTGCGCGGCGTGTCACCCCTGACCTGGTTGCAGCAACTGGACCTGCTGACCCCGCGCAGTCTGCTGCCCCACGGCATCTACACCTCAGGCGATGACGATCTGCAACGCGTGGTGGATGGCGGCGCGAGCCTGGTGCATTGCCCGGTGGTGTTTGCCCGTGACGGCGAGGCGCTGAACGCTTTCGGTCGCTATCGGGCCAAGGGCATCAACTTCGCCTTGGGCACCGACACCTGGCCGGCGGACTTGCTGGAAAACATGCGCCAGGGTCTGAACATCGCGCGATTGATGGAGGGCGGGAACTTGCTCACCAGCACCCTGGATTTGTACAACGCCGCCACCCTCGGCGGCGCCAAGGCCCTGGGTCGCGATGATCTGGGCCGCTTGGCACCGGGCGCCAAGGCCGACATCACGGTGTTCAGCCTTCGCGGCCTGCATTTGGGGCCGCTGTTCGACCCACTGAAAAACCTGGTATTGGCCGGGCGCGGTGACGACTGCATCGCCAGCTACATCGACGGCCGCTGCGTGATGCAGGACGGTCAGGTTCAAGGCGTCGACTACCCCGCCCTGCAACGCCAGGCCCAACAACAATTCGAAAAACTGATGCGCAGCCACAGCGACCGGGCCTTCGGCCAACCGGACTGGAAAGACCTGTTCAAACCGTCCATCCCGTTCGCTGACGACTACAGCGCACGCGCGCCGCTGAGCGCGATTGATCCCCTTCTTTAGAGAGTCCTGCCCATGCAAAGCTTCGACTTCAGCCAATTGAGCCCGCGAGACAAATACAAGATTCTGATCGGCAGCGTGGTGCCACGGCCGATTGCCCTGGTCACCACCATCGACGGCGAAGGCCGGATCAACGCCGCGCCCTTCAGCTTCTTCAACGCCCTCTCGGCCGACCCGCCGATCCTCGCGTTGGGCGTAGAAAACTACGGCGACCAAAGCCCCAAGGACACCACTCGCAATATCCAGCTCAACCAGGAATTCACCGTAAACATCGTCAGCGATGCCCTGGTGGAAGCCATGAACGTCTGCGCCGTGCCGTTCGCCCCCGGTTTCGACGAACTGACTGCTGCGGGCCTTACTGCCATTCCCGGCACCACGGTCAAATGCCCACGGATCGGGGAAGCGCCGGTGGCTTTGGAGTGTCGAAGAATGATGGCGCTGTCCATCGGACAGTCCCGGGAGATTATCTTTGGCGAAGTGCTGATGGCCCATGTGCGGGATGAATTGATCGACCCGAAAACCTTGTATATCGATCAGCTCGGGCTCGATGCGATTGGCCGGATGGGTGGGCATGGGTATGCGCGCACGCGTGATTATTTTGATTTGCCGACACGGTCGTTGCAGGCGTGGACGGATGCGCCGGGGGGTGGGGAGCGGTTTTGGCCTGAGGCCAAATAGAACTCTGCCCACGTACACAAACCCTGTAGGAGCTGACGAGTGAAACGAGGCTGCGATCTTTTGATCTTGTTCTTAAAAAGCAACGTCAAAAGATCGCAGCCTCGTTTCACTCGACAGCTCCTACAGGATTGCGGGCATCAGTCAGTGCCGTATTTCGGCGAACGCGGCCCGTACAGCAACCCCGCCGGTTGTCCTGCCGACAGCAGCCGAGCGCTGGTCACACCGGCGATCGGGTGACCGGCGTCGGTGGAACTGTTGATGATCTGCTTCACCGCTGCGGTGATCAGCATGCCAATCAAACCACCGCCACCATTGTTACCGCCCTCCTCGCTCGAAGCCCGAGCCGAGCCGGTCCACAGGGTGGTGCCGCTCTTGAGGTCCACCAGTTTCGCGCTGGCCGTAACCACGGTTTCGCTGCTGATGATCATGTAGCGAGTGCCGTAGTCCGTCACAGTGATGTACAGCGCAGCATCGGCACCGAAGATTTCTTGCAGTTTGTTGGCCGGTGCCTGATGGATATCCGCCGGCGTGGTCAGGCCATTCTGGCGGAACGTCTCATCGACCAGGGCGATCGGCAGCACGTAGTAACCGGCTTCAGCCAACGGGTACGTGACCTGCGACAACAGGCTGTAGGACGCCTTGACGTCCGGCGAGTTGTTCAGCGGCGGCAGCACCAGAATGGTTTTCGGACGACTTTGCTTGTATGCCGAATAGTCCACGGTCTTGGGACTGACGCAACCGCCGAGTACCGCCAGCGCCAGTAGCCCGGCCATCAGTTTCAATGAGCGCGCGATCATTGGGCATCTCCGGTCTTGGCGTTTTTAAGCAGAAAGTCCATGTACGGCGTCGACTCGGGAAACAACGTCTTCTCGGTTCTGAATTGCTGCACCATCTGATCGTCCTTGCCCATGCTCAGGTACAACAGCCCCAAATGAGCGTGGTAGCCAGGCGGCGGTGTCCTGCCGGTGGACCTGATCTTCTGCAGGTCGCGCTCCAGTGCTTCGGCCTGAGCTTCCTTGGGCTCTTCACCCTTGAAGTACTCATAGACTTCCGGCTGGTAGCTTTCCCACTGGTAAAGGGTTTTCGGGCCGCTGTTGCAGCCGGCCAACAGGCCACTGACCAGCACGGTCGACGCCATCAGCGCCCATTTCGCATACATCTTGAACATGCTTGTACCGCTCCTTGTCATCGACCTTGATCAGTTGCCCGGTTTCCATGCACCGGCATTCATGCCGTCCACCAGACGATTGATCGCCTCGCGCATGGCCAGGTCGAGCACTTTGCCGTTGAGGGTCGAATCGTAGGCAGCGGTGCCGCCAAAGCCGATGACTTCACGGTTGGACAAGGCGTATTCGCCCGCGCCCTGAGTCGAATAAACCACTTCGGACGTATTGATATTGACGATGTTCAGGTTGACCTTGGCGTAGGCCACCTGGGTCTTGCCGCGACCGAGAATGCCGAACAACTGGTGATCGCCAGTCTCTTTGCGGCCGAATTCGGTGACATCACCGGTGACCACAAAGTCAGCCCCCTTGAGGCGCTGGGACTGGCCCTTGATCGCGGCCTCCTGCTGGATCTCGCTCATGTTGTCGCGATCCAGCACGCTGAAGCGGTTGGTTTGCTGCAAGTGAGTGATCAGGATGGTCTTGGCCTGACCGCCGAGGCGATCCACACCGTCGGAGAAGATCCCACGCATGTAGCTCGAGCGGTTGTCGAACTTGCCGACCGCCATGGGTACGCGAATACCGGCATAAGCGAGGCTGGCGCTTTCGACCTTTTCTACCGGCAAGGCGCGCGAGCTTTCGGTCGCACACCCGGCCATCGCGCCCAAGACGGCAACCGCTGCCGCCGATACCAACATCCGAGAGATCATTCTCACTGTGCATTCCTTTTGAAAAACGGTTTATCCCGGCACGGCAATAGCCAGCCACTGCGGGTTGCAGCGGAGAAAAAGCGAGGGGGAATCAAATCGACAATCGACGTGCGGGACGTCGGCGGCCGGCATTATGCCAAAGTGCCACCACGGAGGACAGTGTTTAATTTTTATTGGCGTCAGTGGATTGGCAAACACACATCTGTAGGAGCTGTGGGGGGGGGGGGGGGGGGGGGAGATTTTTTTTTTTTTTTTTTATTAAAAAAAAAAAAAAAAAACCCCCCCCCCCCCCCCCCCCCCCACAGCTCCTACACAGCTGCTACAGAGGGTGTTGTATAGGCACAGATCAGCGGAAATCGCGGCTACGTACGCTGATGCCATCCAGCAATGGACTCAGGTCGCTCAAACGTCCGGCAATCAAATGCCGCACTTCGCCTTCCTTTTCCCAACGCCCGTCGACCTTGAGCAATTGCGAGCCCACCAACACCTGGCGCTGCCGGTCGGCCAGGTCGCGCCAGACAATGACGTTGACGTTGCCGAACTCATCTTCAAGGGTGACAAAGGTCACACCACTGGCGGTGCCCGGACGTTGTCGACCGGTCACCAGCCCGGCGACGCTGACCGGTCGTCCATGCTCGATATCCAGCAGCTCCTTCGAACTGCGGCAGCGCCGGGCTTTCAATTCACCCCGCAATAGAGCCAGCGGATGCGGGCCGAGCGTAGTGCCGACGCTGTTGTAATCGGCTAGCAGGTCCTCGCCCACGGTGGGTTTGGGCAACGACACCGCGCCCTCCTCCTGACTCGGCAGACCCGCAAACAAGCCGAGCTGTTTCTGCACCCCCGCCACTTCCCAGCGCGCCCGATGACGGTCACCCGCCAGGCCGCGCAGTGCACCGGCATCAGCCAGTTGCTCCTGGGCACGGGCATCGAGTCGCGCCCGTTCGCCGAGGTCGGCAATGTCGATAAACGCCCCCTTCGACCTCGCCGTTTCGATGCGCCGGGCATCGTCCTCGCGAAAGCCCTTGATCATCCTCAACCCCATACGGATCGCCGGCTGGGCACCGGTGATCGGTTCGAGGCTGCAATCCCAGTCACTGGCGCGCACGTCCACCGGGCGAATCTGCAAATGATGCCGGCGCGCGTCCTGCAGAATCTGGTCCGGGCTGTAGAAACCCATGGGCCAGCTGTTGATCAGCGCACAGGCGAAGGCCGCCGGCTCGTGGCATTTCAACCAGCAACTGGCGTAGGTCAGCAAGGCGAAACTGGCGGCGTGGGACTCGGGGAAACCATAACTGCCGAAGCCTTTGATCTGCTCGAAAATCTGCGCAGCAAACTCGGCCGTGTAGCCGTTTTTCTTCATCCCGGCGGCCAGGCGATCCTTGTGCGGTTCGAGCCCTCCGTGGCGTTTCCAGGCGGCCATGGAGCGGCGCAACTGATCGGCCTCGCCGGGGCTGTAGTCGGCGGCGACAATCGCAATCTGCATCACCTGTTCCTGGAACAGCGGCACGCCCAGCGTGCGCTTGAGCACGACTTCCAGTGCCGGGGACGGATAGATCTCGGGTTCTTCCTTGTTTCGGCGTCGCAGGTACGGATGCACCATCCCGCCCTGAATCGGCCCCGGACGGACGATCGCCACCTCGATCACCAGGTCATAGAAGGTCCGGGGTTTGAGCCTCGGCAGCATCGACATCTGCGCCCGGGACTCGATCTGGAACACGCCGATGGTGTCGGCACGGCCGATCATGTCGTAGGTTTGCGAGTCTTCGGACGGGATCGTCGCCAGGCTCAGGTCCCGATGGCGATGACGGCGCAACAGATCGAAACAGCGGCGGATCGCACTGAGCATGCCCAACGCCAGGATATCCACCTTGAGCAGCCCGACGGCATCGAGGTCGTCCTTGTCCCACTGGATGATGGTGCGCTCGGCCATGGCGGCGTTTTCCACTGGGACCAGGCTGTCCAGAGGCTGCTCGGAAATCACGAAACCGCCGGGGTGCTGGGACAGGTGTCGGGGGAAACCGATCAGCTGCCCCGTCAGGCTCAGCACCCGGCGCAGCACCGGGCTCTCGGGATCGAACCCGCCTTCAAGCAGGCGTTCCACGGGCGGTGTTGCATCACTCCAGTGGCCACAGCAATCGGCCAGGGCGTTGATCTGATCCGGCGGCAAACCCAAGGCCTTGGCCACATCACGCACCGCGCCGGCCGCGTGATACGTGCTGACCACCGCCGTCAACGCCGCGCGGGTCCGGCCATAACGCTGGAACACGTACTGCAGGACTTCTTCGCGGCGTTCGTGTTCGAAATCGACGTCGATGTCCGGCGGTTCGTTGCGCTCTTTGGAGAGAAAACGCTCGAACAACAGCGTGGTGCGATCCGGATCGATTTCCGTAATGCCCAAGGCAAAGCACACCGCCGAGTTGGCCGCCGAACCACGACCCTGACACAGAATTTTTTGCTCACGGGCGAATCGCACAATGTCGTGAACCGTCAGGAAATAGCTTTCGTAGCCCAGCTCGGCGATCAGCTCCAGTTCCTTGTCGATCTGCGTCAGCACCTGGGCCTGCGGGCCTTTTGGCCAGCGCCACGCGATGCCCTCTTCGGTCAGATGCCGCAGCCAGGATGTGGCTGTCTGGCCTTCAGGGACCAACTCCCGGGGATATTGATAACGCAACTGACCGAGGTCGAAGGTGCAGCGCCGGGCGATGTTCAGCGTTTCGTCGAGCAGTGTTTGCGGGTAGATCGATTGCAGAGCAGCGAGACTGCGCACATGCCGCTCGCCATTGGGATGAAGACGCAGCCCGGCCTCCGCCACGGGCACGTGATGACGGATCGCGGTCATGGTGTCCTGCAAGGCGCGTCGCCCACGAGCGTGCATGTGCACATCGCCGCTGGCCACCGCCGGGATCCGCAGTTCCCTCGCCAAGGACACCAGCGCAGCCAGCCGTCGGGTATCGTCCTGGCCGCGATGCAGCTGGACGGCCATCCACAGGCAATCGACGAAGGTCTGTTTCAGCCAGTGGCCCTGTTCAAAGTCATCGACGGCGTCCGGCACCCACAGCGCCAACAGCCCCGGCAAGGGTTCGCTGAAGTCTTCCCGCAGCACTTGATACTGGCCTTTCTGCGTGCGGCGCCGCGCTCGGGTAATCAGTCGGCACAGGGTCTGGTAGCCCTCGAGGTTTTCCACCAGCAACACCAGTTTCGGACCGTTCTCGATGCGCACTTCGCTGCCGATAATCAGCGGTAGCTCCACGGCTTTGGCCGCTTGCCAGGCGCGGACGATACCGGCCAGGGTGCATTCATCGGTGATCGCCAAGGCCTGATAGCCCTGCTTTTTCGCCCGCTGAAAGAGTTCGAGGGCACTGGAAGCACCGCGTTGAAAACTGAAGTTCGACAGGCAATGCAGCTCGGCATAGTCGATGCTCATGCGAACCAGCCTTGCAGCCACAACGGGCCGTCCTCTCCGACCGCACGATAGGCCCAGCCCTGCTGGCCGGAACGGGTTTCGATCAGGAAGTAATCGCGGCGCACATCGGCGCCGTCCCACCAACCGGACTCGATGCGTTCCGGGCCCATCAGGATACGCGTCGAACCTTCGTGCACCGCCAGCGGTTCAGTCAGCAGCCAACCCGGACGTTGCACGGCAGGCAGCCCTGCACAGCGCTGACTGTCGACACTGGCCTGCCACGCGCATTCCGGCCGGTGATCGGCCTGGAACCGCAAACCCTGCACCGCGTCATCTCCCAACCGCGCGCGCAAGCGTTCGCGCAGTTGCTCCCACGGCAAGGATTGTTGCGGGCGGTCGTCGAACAGCTCCTGATACTGGGGAACGAAGGCCGGCAAGTCTTCGGCGCGCAGGCGAAAACCGCGCACCGGGGCCTCGACCTGGACGTGCTCCAACCGCCCCCGGGCCAGTTCAAAGAGCATCGCCGGATCACGTTCGGCGCTGAGCAGGCCGACCTTGATGACGGTGTCCGGCAACCCGGCGTGCTCCAAATGCAGGTCAAAACGCTGCACGCCGCTGTCCCGACCGCAAAGAAACGCCGACAGGTCACCGGTCAGCCGGCGTAACGGAAACAGCAGCGCCTGATGGGACTGCACGTCGAAGTTGAGCTCGATGCGCACATCGAACCGGTCCGGCGGCAAGTAGAACGCCAGCGCCAGCCGCCGTAACCCGAGCAAGGCGTCCAGATGCTTGAGCACCTGAGCCTCGAAACGCCGGGCCAGGCTATGGCGAGGCAACGCCTGAACCTGACTCAACGTGCGCACCCCCATGCGCGATAACGCGGTGGCAACGCTGGTTTCCAGCCCGACCCGGTCGATGGGCAACTGTCCAAGATGATGTTGCAAGGCTTGATCGTCGGGCACCACCAGACCGTCATACGCGTTGGCCAGTACCCGTGCCGCCACCGGGTTGGGCGCGGCAACAATCCGATGGCGAAACCCCAGCTCGCCGAGCTCGGCCCGCAACCTCGCCTCGAATTGCGGCCAGGCGCCGAACAATCCCAGGCTGGATTCGATTTCAAACACCACCGCACGCGGGTAATGCACGCTGACTTGTGAACTGAATCGATAAGCCCAGGCGGCCAGAAACTGCTGCCAGTGCTCGATCTCGGCAGCGTCGTATTCAGCCGTGACAAACCCTTTGCTCAAAGCCTGGGCGGCGGTCATCGACTGGCCCGGGCGCAAGCCCAGCGCCCGGGCCGAAGCGTTGACCGCTTGCAACACCCGACGCTGGGCCGGGCCGGTCAGCAGCGCCAGCGGCTCATCGGGATCGGAGCGCTGACGCAGTACCGCGTCCAGCGCCAATTGCGGGAAAAGAATGCAGACCCAGCGCATGGCAACCTCAATGCCCCGCAGGGAAGGCAATCGGCGCCGAACGCGCCAACCCGCCCCGGCACTTGAGCACGCGCAATTGCGCAGGCCTGGCATCGATGGCGATGCGCAGCGCCGCTGGCGAAGGGTTGATCGCCTCATTGATCGAGCGGTAGGCAAACGCCAGGGTCGAGCCGGTTTCCGCCGCCACCTGCAAGCGCCGCAACGCCCGGTCATCGGCCTTGTGCGGCCAGCACAGCACTGCGCCGCAACTGCCCGAACGCAGGCATTGTTCCGCTGCCCACAAGGCATCGCGCTCGCTGGCCTGGATGATCGACAACTGACGCAGATCGACCCCGGCGTTCTGCCAGGCCTGGGGATAGGGCACGTAAGGCGGCGCCACCAGCACGATGCGCTCGCCCGCGGCGGACAACCGCGCCAGCGCTGGCCACACCAGTTGCAATTCGCCAACACCCTGCCCGGCCAAAAGGATTTCGGTCAGCGCCGCTTCCGGCCAACCGCCAGTAGGCAACGCCGCATCCAGCGCGGCATGCCCGGTGGGTTGCGGGCTGACGGCCGGTGGCGCAGGCCGGCCCTTCCAGACCTGGCCGCCATTGAACAGCGTATCCAGCGCAACGACGGCGCCCATCACCCTTGCCTCACCAGACCGCAGAACACCCCTTCGATGGCCAGGTCCTGATTGGCTTCGACGATGATCGGCTTGTAGGCCGGATTGCGTGGCAGCAATCGGACAATCTCACCGACTCGCTCGAAACGTTTGATGGTGACTTCCCCGTCGAGTCGCGCGACGACGATCTGGCCGTTGACCGCCTCGGGATTGCGGTGCACGCCGACCAGATCGCCGTCGAGAATGCCGTCCTCGATCATCGAGTCACCCTGGACCCGCAGCATGTAATCCGGCACCCGCGAGAAGATCGACGGGTCGAGCAGCAAGCGGCTGTGAACCTCGGCATCGGCACCGATCGGCGCACCCGCCGCCACCCGGCCGAGTACCGGAATGTCCAGCAACTCGGGCCGCGCCGGTTGCCCGAGCAAACGAATGCCCCGGGCCTGATGCGCATTGACCTCGATGAAACCGGCCTCGGTCAGCGCCAGCACATGCTTGCGCGCCACGCTACGGGAGGCGAAACCGAACGCCTCGCTGATTTCAGCGAGGCTCGGGGACTGGCCATGCTCGGCGATTCGATCGCGGATAAAGGTCAGGATGGCGGTGCGGCGGGGAGTTAAAGTCGTCATGGAGTACATTTGTACTCTTTTGGCAATTTCCTGGCAAGGACTTGTAGGAGCTCCTACAGGTTTCAGGTGAGTCCTGATAGGTAGGGCCATGGGTAAATGCCGCGTTCGTGGCCGTCGCTGAAGATGAGTTGAAGGCCATAGCCCTGGCCGTTCAGTTCGGTCACTCGAATGCGAGGATCGACTTTCACCGTCAGCCCTTGCAACCGAAACGCCCGGCATTGCGAGCACGGACATTGACGGCGCAACTCAGCGTGGTCCAGCAACTGCTCGCGACCATCCGGCCAGTTCAACCGCAACTGCTGTTTACCTTGGGAATTGCCAATCGCCACCGGGTTCATTGCAGCTGACTCAAGGCGATGCGCACGGCTTTGCGCACTTCCGGGTCGCCGTCGTCCTGCGCAGCCTGCAAAGGTGCGATGGCGCCCCGGTCGTTCAACTCTCCGAGGGCCAGGGCGGCCTCCTTGCGCAGGTTGCTGATGCGGTGGCCGAGGGTTTCGATCAACGCCTCAAGGGCCGGGACGTACCGCAAACGACCGAGGCTACGGGTGGCGCGCAGGCGGACTTGCCAATACGCGTCGCTCAAGGCTTCGACCAAGGCCGGGCCTGCGTCGACGTGACCGACCTTGCCCAGCGTGGTCGCGGCTTCTTCGCGCACTTGCCAGGCCTCGTCCTGCAAGGCGTAGCGCAGCGCCGGCAGCACGTGGGCGTCGGACGCCAGGCCAAGGGCACCGGTGGCGGCGCGGCGGACTTCGGTGTCCGGGTCCTCACTGGCCAATCGAGCAAGCGCCGGCAAGGCATCGAGCTGCTTGAGCCAACCGAGCACACCGACAGCTTCACGGCGAACACTGGCGTCTTCATCGCTCAATGCCGCTAAAGCGGCAGCGGCGGCATCGGGAAAGCGCAACTCGCGCAAGGCCCTGAAAGCGGCGATGCGCACGTTGATGTCGGCATGCCCGGTCCACGGCAGAATCACCCTGCCCGCAGCCTCGGTCTTGAGCAGGCTAAGGCTTTGCGCGGCGGCCGCTTGCACGGCGTGGGAAGGATCGGTCAGCGCCTGGCACAGCGCTTCCACCACCGGTTCGTCCTCCCAGGCTTCGAGCAAGCGTGCGGCTTCGGCGCGGACTTCTTCGGTCGAGTCTTCAGCCAGTCGATTGATCAGCCAAAGCAAACCGTCCGGTTCTTCAAGGTCGGCCAGTTCGATCAGCGCGATCCGGCGCACACCGGGATCTTCATCCGTCAGGCGTGGTTGCAGGGCGAGAATGTCGTCGTTATCGGTTACATCGAATAGAGAGGTCATAGGGCAAATCGCGGCAGTTTGTTTTCAAAGGGAAGTCCGAGAGGGTTCAGGCGCGGTAACTGCCGACCGTCTTCGTGACGCAGCAACTCGAGGCAATGACGCTTCAAGCGGGAAAATTCGTGGCTGGTGACCAGTTCGGTGGTGCGTGGCCGAGGGAAATCGAGACGCAGGTCTTCGATGATCCGCCCCGGGCGCGAACTCATGACCAGCAGCCGATCGGCGAGGAACAGCGCTTCATCGATGTCATGAGTGACGAACACCACGGTGGTGCGAATTCGCGTCCAGATGTCCAGCAGCAGCTCCTGCATGTTCAACCGGGTCAGCGCGTCGAGGGCGCCGAAGGGTTCGTCCATCAGCAACAGGCGCGGGCGGTTGATCAGCACCCGGGCGATTTCTACCCGTTGCTGCATGCCGCCGGAGAGTTGGTCAGGCCAGCGCTCGGCAAACCCTTCGAGGCCCACCAGGGCAAGAATTTCGTCGGCAGCCTGGTGGCGTTCGGCTTTGCCAATGCCGCGCATTTTCAAGCCGGAAGCAACGTTGTCGCGCACGGTGCGCCAAGGGAACAGCGTGTGGTGCTGGAACACCATGCCGCGCTGCGGGGACGGGCCCGAGACTGGCGCACCGTCGACTTTCAGGGTGCCGGTTCGCGGTTGCAGGTGACCGGCCAGCGCACCGAGCAAGGTCGATTTGCCGCAACCGGACGGCCCGAGAATGCACACGAATTGCCCCGGCTCGATCTGGCAATCCAGACCTTGCACGGCTTCGAAGGCTTGCTTGTCTTCGCCGAGGACGATGGACAGTTGGCGGATGTCGATCCGCCCTTCAGGGGTTTGCATCACGCTCATCAGGCTTTTCCTCGTGGTCGGTGCCAGGGCGTGAACAGCCCGCCTAGCCGTTTGATCAGCAGGCTGCTGCCCATCCCGAGTACGCCAATCAGCAACATGCCGACCACGATGTCGGCGTAGTTCTGGAGGGTGTAGGACTCCCAGGTGTAATAGCCGATGCCGTATTGGCCGGAGATCATTTCGGCGGTCACCAGGTAGAACCATGAGGTGCCCTGCCCCGAGGCTTTTCGCCGAAGCAATCAGTCGTGGGTCGACGCCTTCGACGCCATGCACGGTGTTGAGCAGAATCGGAAACAGCGCGCCGGTGAAGGTGATGAAAACCATCGACAGCTCTGAGGATGGGAACATCAGGATCGCCAGCGGAATCCAGGCCCCGGCGGGGATCGGGCGCAGGACTTCCAGCGGTGGCAGCAGCAGATCTTCAGCCCATTTCGAGCGACCGATGGCCAAGCCCAAAGCGATGCCGATGATCAGCGCCGCGAGGTAACCGGCGAAGACCCGGCTGAGGCTGCTACCGAGGTGTTGCGCGAGCTTGCCGGAGTCGCCGAGGCCGAGGGCGGCTTCGATGACCGCCAGTGGCGTCGGGACATTGGCGAAGGTGACCAGGCCAAGGTTCCAGTGGTGGCTGGCGGCGAGTTGCCAGAATAAAAGGCAGAGCAGCAGTGAGGCGGCTCGGGGGGTCCAGCGTAAATAGGATCTGTACACAATACTTCCTCTCAACCGAGATCCTGTGGGAGCGGGCTTGCTCCGGGGGTTAACGAACGGCGACGGCCTGGGTGGTAGCGTCGGTGAAGTCGAAGACTTTTCCGCCCTGTGCCGTGGCGAATTGTTGGGCCTGGCCTTTGAGCAGAAACGCGCTGAGGCGCCCTTTCGCATCACTGGCAAACCACGCCTGATCCGCCAGCAACTTGATCCCGCTGTCACTCGCCTGGGCATATACCGCGCGGATGTTTTTGCCTTCCTGCTTCAGGCTGGCCAACGCGGTGAACGCCGACTCTGCCGAGGCGTACTGCCGAACCTTCGGCTCGCCACGCACCCAGATCTCCGCCACATGGCTGAAATCGGTGATGGCTTTACCGCTCGACGCATCCACCGCTTTGAGCGGCGTCTGTCCGTAGTTGGCCAGTTGCACGGTGTAATCCAGGTTCGAGGCCTTGAATGCAGCGCGGATGTATTGGTCGTCGATGAAGGTATTGAGGTCCAACCCGCGATCAGCCTTCTTCAACAGCTTGAGAGTATCGATGGCGGTCCCGACGGCCTGACGGTATTCCGGCTTCCAGCTCAGGTCGCGGGTTTGCACGCCCAACGGACCGTGGAACAGGTAATTGACCTCGGCATCGACGCCAGTGACCTTGGCGATCAACTCGCTGTATTTCTCCGGCTCAGCTGCCAGCAACTGGTTGGCTTCAATGCTCGCCCGCAGATAAGCCACGACGATTTCCGGGTACTTCTTCGCATAGGCCTGATCCACCAGCGCACCGTGGAAGGTCGGCGCATTGGCCTGGGCGCCGTCGTAAATCTTGCGCGCGAAACCACGGCTGGGGAACAGTTCGGCGAACGGCACGAAGTCGGCGTGGGCATCGATCTTCCCGGCCTGCAACGCGGAGCCAGCGACTTCTGGTGGCTGGGCGATGATGTTCACGTCTTTCAGCGGGTCCCAGCCTTGGGCAGCCACGGCCCGCAGCAACATGCCGTGCGCCGTCGAGGCGAACGGCACGGAAATGGTCTTGCCCTTGAGCTCCGCCAGCGACTGCACGCTCGATGCGCTAGGCACCACGATGCCGTTGCCACTGCCCTTGATGCTGCCTGACAGCACGCTGATGAACAGGCTGTGCTTGCCCGCGGTTTCGAACGCCACACCGTTGAACGAACCGGGGAAATCGGCCATGGCGCCGAAGTCGAGTTTGCCGGCGACCATCTCGTTGGTCAGGGGCGCGCCGCTGGTGAAGTTCTTCCACTCCAACTTGTACTTGGCGTCTTTGTAGGGGCCGTCGTGGGGCAGGTATTTGTCCAGCAGGCCCAACTCGCGAATCAACAGACCGCCGGCGGCGCAGTTGATCGTGGTGTCCTGGGTGCCGATGGCAATGCGGATGGTTTCGGCCGACGCCGACAAGGTGAATGAAGCCAGTACCAGACCGGCAAACGCTGCACGCAGCAATATTGGCAAAGACATAGGTAAATCCCCTCGAATCATTTTTAGGATATTCGTCTCCGCCACGATCACGGCGCGGTGGGAAACGAGGGGTGTTTTGAAGCAAGCGTCCGGGGGTTACCGGATGGCTTTGTGGTTGTCTGGACTGGCCTCTTCGCGGGCAAGCCCGCTCCCACAGTGATTTGTGCTGAATCCAAAATTTTGCAGACAACAAAGAAACCTGTGGGAGCCGGGCTTGCCCGCGATGGCGTCCTGTCAGTCAACGCAGCAGATAAGGGATTTCGACTTTCACTGCGCCCGTCGGACAGTCCTTTTCACACGGCATGCAGTACCAGCATTCGTCGAACGCCATGTAGGCCTTTTGCGTGGCCGGGTTGATCGCCAGCAGGTCCATCGGGCACACGTCGACGCACACGGTGCAGCCTTTGTGGGCGATGCAAAGGTCCTCATCGACCGTGACGGGCGCGTTGGAGCGGAAGAAGATTTCCTGGGGTTGATAGGCCATTTCGCGATCTCTCTTTTTGCGAGGCTCAGGCAGCAAAGGCACCGACCCGCAGCCGGTCGTAGGCCCGCATTTCATCGGCATCCAGCGGGATGATGTAAGGCTCGACGGATTTCTTGAAACTGGTCATCAGCCCGTTTTCATCCTTCTTCAGATGGCAATGGCAGAACCAGTCGCTGTCGTTGCGTTGCGGGTGGTCGACCCGATAGTGGTAAAGCCCCCAACGACTTTCGGCGCGGAACAGCGAAGCGCGGGCAGCCATTTCGGCGCAGTCGCGGATCATGCTGACTTCCATGGCGCGCATCAGTTCGTGGGCGTTGTGGGCCTTGATCTGATCGAGATCGCGCTGGATATCGCTGAAGCGTTGCAGGCCGATTTGCATCTTCTTGGTCACTTTCGGCGGTTGCAGGTAGTCGTTGACGAAACGCCGCAGCTTGTATTCGACCTGAGCCGGCGGCAGGCCGTGTTCGCGGTCCAGCGGTGCGTAGACCCGGGCCTTTTCCGTTTCAATCTGCTGGGCATCGACCGTTGAAAACTCGCGTCCGGCGACAAAATCCGCCGCGTTGGTGCCAGCAAACCAGCCGTAGGTGAACGCGCCGAGCATGTAGTTGTGCGGCACCGCGGCCATGTCACCCGCCGAGTACAAACCCTTGACCGAGGTTTCGGCCTTCTCGTTGACCCACACGCCGGACGCCGAATGCCCGCTGCAAAAACCGATTTCGGAGATGTGCATCTCGACCATTTGCGTGCGGTAGTCGGTGCCGCGATTGGCGTGGAACTGGCCGCGACTCGGGCGTTCGTTGCTGTGCAGGATCTCTTCGATGTTCTGGATGGTTTCCTCGGCCAGGTGATCGAGTTTGAGGAACACAGGGCCGTTGCCGCTTTCGAGTTCCTGGTGAAACTCCCACATCATCTGGCCACTCCAGTAATCGCACTCGATGAAGCGTTCGCCCTTGTTGTTCGCGGTGTAGCCGCCCAACGGACCGGTGACGTAGGCGCAGGCCGGGCCGTTGTAATCCTTGATCAGCGGGTTGATCTGGAAGCATTCCAGGTTCGCCAGTTCGGCCCCGGCGTGATAGGCCATGGCGTAACCGTCGCCAGCATTGGTCGGGTTTTCGTAGGTGCCCATCAGGTAGCCGGAGGACGGCAGGCCCAGACGCCCGGCGGCACCACAGGCGAGGATCACCGCTTTGGCCTTGATCACGTGGAAGTCGGCGGTACGGCAATCGAAGCCCATCACGCCGTTGACCGCGCCCTCTTCGTCCGTCAGCAATCGCGTGCAAACCAGCCGATTGGTGATGTTCACCCGCGCCCGTTTCAACTGGCGATACAGGACTTTTTTGATGTCGTGCCCTTCCGGCATCGGCAGCACGTAGGCGCCCATGTGGTGGACCTTTTTCACCGCGTAGTCGCCGGTCTCGTCCTTCTCGAACTTCACGCCCCAGCGGTCCAGCTGCTCAATGGTTTCGAAGCTGTGAGTCGCATAGGCATACACCGCCGCCTGATTGACGATGCCGTCATTGGCGATGGTGATTTCCTTGGTGTATTGCTCCGGCGTCGAATGACCGGGAATGATCGCGTTGTTCAGGCCGTCCATGCCCATGCTGATGGCGCCGCTGCGTTTGACGTTGGCCTTGTCGATCAGCAGCACGCGCAAATCGCGGTTGCGCTCCTTGGCCTTGATCGCCGCAATCGGTCCTGCGGTGCCACCGCCGATCACGACGATGTCGTATTCCTGTTCGAGGGTACTTCTAGTCATGCCTGCGCCCCTTTTTGCCGGTCGATCCGCAAGCGGTACTGGAAGGCATCGCCGCGGTAGTAAAGGTGTTCGAAGTCCACAGGTTGGCCGCTGGCGTCATGGGTCAGGCGTTCGATGCGCATGATCGGCGAGCCGGGCTCGACGTTCAGCGCCTGGGTCAAGTCGCTGTCGGCCAGCACCGCGTCGATGGCCAGATCCGCGTGACCGAGGGTCAGGCCGCAGTCGTTTTCCAGGATCAGGAAAATATCGCGAGTGACCAGATCAGCCTTCTCCAGACGCTCGCCGATGGCCTTGGGCAGGTAGGTGATCTCCAGGGAAATCGGCTCGCGGTTGATCAGCCGTACTCGTTTGATCTGCGCCACCGTCTCGCCTTCAGCGACGTGCAAGCGCTCGGCAACGAGTTTGTCGGCGGCAATGAATTTGAAACTGCGCAGGCGGTTGATCACCTCATAGCCGCGACCGGTCATGGACTCTGCGAGGCCTTGCAGGGTGCTGACGTTCTGGAAGGTTTTAGGCTTGGCGACGAAGGTGCCTTTGCCGTGGATCTTGAAGATCAGCCCTTCTTTCTGCAGATCTCCCAAGGCCTGGCGCACGGTGATGCGGCTGACTTTGAACAGCGCGCCGAGTTCGCTTTCGGAAGGCATCTGGCTGTCTTGCGGGTATTCGCCGTCGAGGATGCGGGCGCGCAGCACATCCCGCAGTTGGGTGTGCAGCGGAACGCTACTGAGGGAGAGAACGTTATCGGGCATGGTAGATCACTTGTTATAACGAGTTATGACGTGATCTTAAAGTTCTAATGGGAGGCTTGAGAAATACTGTTTGAGCATAAGGTTAGATTCGCCGCACGAGCACGATCCTTTGTAGCAGCTGCCGAGCAGCGCGAGGCTGCGTTCGGCTGCGAAGCAGTCGTGAAATCAGGTAGCGCGGTGTGTCAGGGTAATCTTGCATGCAGGGTTTACGACTGCTGCGCAGTCGAACGCAGCCTCGCGCTGCTCGGCAGCTGCTACAGAATTACGTTAGCGTTTGAGGATCTGGTCCATCACCCAATCGGTTTTCAATGCCTGTTCGGCCACCGCCGGATGCTGCGCTTCACCCCGAATGTGCGCGTTCATGCCCAGCACGTGATGCCACTGGATGTGCTCATGATTCTCGATGTGGAGGCTGAGGGTTTCATCGGCTTCAAGCTGAACCGGATGTTCATCGAATACGGAAAAGGTGATCCGGCCTTTGCTGCCGATCAGCTCGACACGATCCTCTCGACGGTCCGCAACGAAATTCCAGCAGCCCATGCCCATGGCGCCCGAAGCAAACCGCCAACTGGCGCTGACAGCATCCTCGGCGGCATACAAACCGGCTTGCCGAGCCGTAAACCCGGCAACTTCGACGATGTCACCGAGCAGGTACTGAAACAGGTCGAAGCCATGACTGGCCAGGTCGGCGAAATAACCACCGCCAGCAATGTTCGGGTCGGTGCGCCAGTTATCTGTACCGCCAAGATCGGTCGGAGATGGCGCTTTGGTCAGGGTCCAGGTCAGGTGCCGGACCTCGCCGATCCGCCCCTCTTCCAGCCATTGCCGCACCTGCTGGAAGCGCGGCAGCGAACGTCGGTAGTAGGAAACAAACAGGTGCAGCCCGGCATCGGCAAAGACCTTTTGCATCTCACGGCTTTGCCCGGCATTCAACGACATGGGTTTTTCGACGCAGCAATGTTTGCCAGCGGCGGCCACCCTCAAGGCGTAAGCATGATGACTGTCAGGCGGCGTGGCGATGTATACCGCGTCGACCTCGGGATCATTGATCAACGCTTCCACATCGGTGTAGACCCGAGCGATGCCGTGGCGCGCGGCGTAATCCGTCACCGCTTCCAGACGCCGGCCCATTACCGCCACCAGCGCCGAACCGGGCGCCTTGTAGAAGGCCGGCCCGCTCTTGCGTTCAGCGACGCTGCCACAACCGATCATGCCCCAGCGCACCACGTTCATACTCACTCCCTGATGTTTAGCCGATGCGCAGAGCGCGCAGGTCCAGATGACCGTCCTTGAGCGGCGGGCACCAGTAGTAGCCGCCAGTGATCGGTCGGCTGATGCGGTACAAACCGTCGGTGATGCCGTCTTCCAGACCGCTCATGCGTCGCAGTTGGGCTTCGAAGGCATCAAGGGAGAAACCAAAGGCCAGGAACATCAGGCCGGCGCGATCGCCTTCGATCCAGGGCATGGAACGGCGCACCACAAAGGCCTCGGGGGCGAAGCTTTCCTGGGCGGTGCGTTTGACGTGAGCGGAGATCGGCGCGTCGTCGATCTCTTCGTTGTCGCTCAAACGACGGCCCATGATGTTGTCCTTCTCATGGGATGGCATCGCGTGGAAGCCTTTCAGATCATGCTGCCACTGTTGGATCGCGGCGAAGCTGCCACCGACCATTCCGTCAGCGCCGTCACCCACCAGCGCAGCAGCGACGGCGGCTTCGTCGTGAGGGTTTTCGGTGCCGTCTTCGTAACCGGTCAGGTCGTGGCCGGTGAGGTGGCGGAAGGTTTCGTTCATCTGCACCAGGCGCAGGGCCGGGGCCAGCGCGGCTTCGATGGCGTTGCTGCGGTTGAGCAATTCGCCACGGTCGACACCGTGCAACCAGCACCAGAGCGCGTGCTGGGTCGACGGGTTGTCGACGCCGACACCGGCTAACGCTGGAAAGGTGCGCAGGCCTTCGATTTGCCCCTTGAGGGCCTTGACCAGGGACTCACCGAAACCGACCACTGCCGACTTCCCGTCCACCAGCCCCTGCAGATTATCCAACGCGGCCGGCAGTGCAGCGGCGGATTCGAGTGCGAAGAACATATGACGGGCTTGAGGCGGAACTGGGGTGGCGAGAATGCCCGGCTGGTAGTGACTCATATGAACTCCTTCAGAAAGAGCGCGAAGTTTAACCGGAGCATTGGCCGTTGTGTGTTCTCAGGTCAAAAGATCGCGGGATCATGAGATCTGCACTTAAAAAGTCGTGCCAATAAGGCGTATAACCTTTGAAGTGAATCTGAACGGCAAGCCGCCAGCGCATGGCTTACATCACATGGAGTAGCGACATGACCACAGCACACATTCTTGGCAACCTGTTTCCCGACTCCACCGACATCCCGGAAAAATACCGCCTCGACGGGCAGACCGAGCAGCGTGAATACCTGGTCGACGGCGAGCTGAAAACCTGGTCCGGGCACCTCGCCCAGGTCCGCAGCCCGGTGTACCTGACGGGTGAAAATGGCGATGAACAAGTGATCCTCGGCAGCACGCCACTGCTCGATGCCGACACTGCATTAACCGCCCTCGACGCCGCCGTACGTGCCTATGACCGGGGCCAGGGCCTATGGCCGACGATGCGCGTGGCCGAACGCATTCAGCACGTCGAAGCCTTCCTCGGCCGCATGCGTGAACAGCGCGAAGCCGTGGTCAAGTTGCTGATGTGGGAAATCGGCAAGAACCTCAAGGACTCGGAGAAAGAGTTCGACCGCACCTGCGATTACATCGTCGACACCATCAACGCGCTCAAGGAACTCGACCGCCGCTCCAGCCGCTTCGAACTGGAACAGGACACCCTCGGCCAGATCCGCCGCGTACCGCTGGGTGTGGCGTTGTGCATGGGACCTTACAACTACCCGCTGAACGAAACCTTCACCACGCTGATCCCGGCACTGATCATGGGCAACACCGTGGTGTTCAAACCGGCCAAGCTGGGCGTGCTGTTGATTCGTCCGCTGCTGGAAGCATTCCGCGACAGCTTCCCGGCCGGGGTGATCAACGTGATTTACGGCAGCGGCCGCGAGACCGTCAGCGCGCTGATGGCCAGCGGCAAGATCGACATTTTCGCGTTTATTGGCACCAACAAAGCCGCCAGCGACCTGAAAAAACTCCATCCAAAACCGCACCGCTTGCGTGCGGCGTTGGGCCTGGATGCGAAGAACCCCGGCATCGTGCTGCCTGAGGTGGATCTGGACAACGCAGTCAGCGAAGCGCTCACCGGCTCGCTGTCGTTCAATGGCCAGCGCTGCACCGCGCTGAAAATCCTCTTCGTCCATGAAGACGTGGTCGAGGCGTTCATCGAGAAATTCAACGCCAAACTCGCCAGCCTGAAACCCGGCATGCCGTGGGACAGCGGCGTGGCGCTGACGCCCTTGCCGGAAGCGAGCAAAGTCGATTACCTGCACTCGCTGGTGGCGGATGCCGTGAGCAAAGGCGCCGCCGTGGTCAACCCCAACGGCGGTGAAGCCCGCGCATCATTCTTCTACCCTGCCGTGCTGTACCCGGTGACGCCGCAGATGCGCGTCTATCAGGAGGAACAGTTCGGCCCGGTCGTCCCGATCGTGCCTTACCGACATCTGGACACGGTGATCGATTACGTCCTGGAATCGGACTTCGGCCAGCAACTGAGTATCTTCGGCACCAACCCGGTGGCGGTCGGCCGACTGGTGGACACCTTCGCCAACCAGGTCGGCCGGATCAACCTCAACGCCCAGTGCCAGCGCGGCCCGGACACCTTCCCGTTCAACGGCCGCAAGAACTCCGCCGAAGGCACGCTGTCGGTGCATGATGCGCTGCGGGTGTTTTCGATCCGGACACTGGTGGCGACCAAGTTCCAGGAAACCAACAAAGAACTCATCAGCGAGATCATCAGCGGACGCAGTTCGAGTTTCCTGACCACCGATTACATCTTCTGAGGAGACCGAGCCTGAGCACATTCAGAGCCCATCGACTGCCACCGCTAATGCGCCGACTGCTGCGTCCGTTGCTGGACCCGTACCGGCGCTATCGCCACGCCAGAGTGATCCACGCGGTACGTGTGTCGCTGGGGTTGCTGGCAACGATCCTGCTGACCACCGGCATCAATCTGCCCCACGGTGAGTGGGCGTCGGTGACGATGCTGGTGGTGATCGGCGGTTTGCAGCATCACGGCAACATCGGCAAAAAAGCCACCGAGCGCGCCATCGGCACCTTGATCGGAGCCGGCGTCGGCTTGCTGCTGGTGGCGCAACAGGCCTGGCTCGGGATGCCGTGGCTGACCTATTTCGCGATGGCCGTGGTTTGCGGGTTCTTCTCATACCACGCCATCGGCAAGGGCGGTTACACCGCGTTGCTCTCGGCGATTACCGTGTTTATCGTCGCGGGGCATGGGGACAATCCGATCACCGACGGGTTGTGGCGTGGGGTGGACATCCTGATCGGTATCGCCCTGGCCCTGGCGTTTTCCTTCGCCCTGCCGCTCTACGCGGTTTATTCCTGGCGCTACAACCTGGCCGATGCTTTGCGCGACTGCGCGACGATCTACGGGCGCATCATCAATGGCCAATCGGTCACCGATGACGAACACCATAAACTCGTGGGCCGCCTGAACACGGTGATGGTGCAACTGCGCTCGTTGATGCCGTCGGTGTCCAAGGAAGTACGGATCTCCATGACCGAACTCGATGCCATTCAGCGCCATCTGCGGATGTGTGTCAGCACCCTGGAAATCCTCGGCAACACCCGACCGGCTGCCAGTGACCCGGACGCCATGGCCCATCTGCAATCGGCCTTGAAAGCCGAGCATCGGCTGATTCGGGTGCAATTGATCGGTATGGCCCGGGCGCTGAAATCCGGTGCGTCCCAGCGGCTCAGTCGCCCCGTCGAACTGCCGTCGGATTCAAGCCTGACCGCGCCGGTTTACAATCCGCTGGACGGCTACCGGTTATTGGTCCGACAGTTAGCCGCCAACATCGGCGAGATGCGCCAGCGCTTGGCCAAGACGGCACCGCGCTGGAACATCTGACGTTTCTTTACGGCTTACTGCGTCGTCACCGTCCGACGAAACTTAAGACTCCACCCCTGTTGCATGCCGGCAGCGGCCAACAGAATCGCGGCAACACCGATCCATTGCAGCGGTTCCAGGCGATGACCGAAGGCAAACCAGTCAACGAAAATCGCCGCAATCGGGTAGATGAAGGACAACGCACCGGTCAGTGCCGTCGGCAGTTTTTGGATCGCGCCGTAGAGCAGCACGTACATCACGCCGGTGTGGACAATGCCCAGGGTGACCAGACTGGCCCACGCGCTCGGCGCTTGCGGCAGTGCCGAAAAGTGCGCGAATGGCGCGAGTAACAGCACGCCGGTGGTGACCTGAATCAGCGCGATCAGATGCGGCGGTGTGCCGGTCAGGCGTTTGATGATCAACGCGGCAATCGCGTAAAGAAAGGCCGCCCCCAGCGCCAGTGCGATGCCCATCAGGTAATCGTTGCCGCTTTCGGCCTGCCCGCCATGTGCGCCATGTGCGCTGACAATCGCCAGCATCCCGAGAAACGAAATGCCCAGCCAGAACAGTTTTTGCAGGGTGATTTTCTCGTTGAGGAACAACGCGGCCAACCCCACCAGCATGAACGGCTGAACGTTGTATACCGCGGTGCCGATGGCAATCGAGGCGCGGGAGTAAGAAGCAAACAACAGTACCCAATTGCCGACAATCGCCACGCCGCTAAGCACGGCCAGCAAGAACGTGGTGCGGGTCAGAATGCCGGGGCGCAGGAAGCCGAATGCCGCGCAGATCAGCAACAACGTGCCGGCGCCGAACACGCAACGCCAGAACACTACGTCCAGCACCGGTTGCCCGGACACCAGCACGAACCAGCCGATGGTCCCGGAAATCAGCATGGCGGCGGTCATTTCGAATGACCCGTGACGTATTGTTTTGTCCATCATCAGACTCCTGTGTTTGAGCCCAAAGTATGCCAATCCGCCGAGGGGCTTCTCCAGAGCAAAAAGCAGGCTAAACTCGATTTCTGCCTTTTTTATCAAGGCAGTTTGAATTTATTGCCTAATAGGGGTTTCGCCATGACCGACGATATCGACCAAGTGCTGATCACGGCCTTGATGGAAGACTCACGCCGCTCGCTCAAGGCCTTGGCGCAAATTAGCGGCCTGTCCTCGCCCAGTGTCGCCGAGCGCCTGCGCCGCCTCGAAGAGCGTGGCGTGCTTAAAGGCTATACCGTCGAGATCGACCCAAAATGCTTCGGCTATCAGCTTCAAGCCATCGTCCGCATTCGCCCGCTGCCGGGCCAGTTGCAGGAAGTGGAGCGGCAGATCCAGGCCATCCCTGAATTCACCGAATGCGACAAGGTTACCGGCGACGACTGTTTCATCGCACGCCTGCATGTGCGTTCGATGGAACAACTGGACACCCTGCTCGACCACCTCAACACCCACGCCGAAACCAACACTGCAATCGTCAAGAAAACCCCGGTCAAACGCCGGTTGCCACCGATGGCGTGAGTCCGAACTCAAATCGCAGGCAAGAAAAAACCCGCCGAGGCGGGTTTTTTCTCAAGGCTGACGATTAGTCATCGCGGCTCATGATGCCGAACAGCTGCAACAAGCTGACGAACAGGTTGTAGATCGATACATACAGGCTGATGGTCGCCATGATGTAGTTGCGCTCGCCGCCGTGAATGATGGCGCTGGTCTGGAACAAAATGCAGACCGAGGAGAACAGCACGAAACCTGCGCTGATCGCCAGTTGCAGACCGCTGATCTGGAAGAACAGGCTCGCCAGCGTCGCACCCAGCAGCACGAAGAAGCCTGCAGTGATGAAACCACCCAGGAAGCTCATGTCCTTGCGGGTAATCAGCACATAAGCCGACAGACCGCCGAACACCAGCGCAGTCATCGCGAAGGCCGAACTGACCACCTCGGCGCCGCCCTGCATACCCAGGTAACGGTTGAGGATCGGGCCGAGCAGGAAACCCATGAAACCGGTCAGGGCAAATGCCGACACCAGGCCCCAGGCCGAATCACGGAGTTTGTTGGTGAGGAAGAAAAGGCCGTAGAAACCGATCAGCACCACGAAAATGTTCGGGTAGCCGACACGCATCTGCTGAGCGACAAACGCCATCACGCCGCTGAATGCGAGGGTGAGAGCGAGTAAGCCGTAAGTGTTGCGCAGGACGCGGCTAACCTCTAGCTGCTCAACCTGCACGCTGTTATTAACTGCGTAATCCTGTTCGCGCATGGCGACACTCCTGTTGGTTTGAAACGTTCAGTCGCAAAGATCATAACAGACGCTCTGTAACAAGCTATGCAGAGAGTTTGACAGTGTGTTTCATTCAGGTATTATGGCGCCCGCAACGCAAACGGAGGTGTGGCCGAGTGGTTTAAGGCAACGGTCTTGAAAACCGTCGACTGTAACAGGTCCATGAGTTCGAATCCCATCGCCTCCGCCATCTTTATACGACAAAGCCCTGATTTTTCAGGGCTTTGTCGTTTCTGGGGTTTGGTGAAAATCCACCAGCCCATACCTTGACCCGTAGCTTTCCTTGGTTATACGTGGAACACGAAAGAACTGAAGGTTTAGCCAATCTGTTGCATCGACCGGTTGAATCCACAGCCAAAAACGGCCAGTGATGAGGCACCTTAGGCCTTCAACGACCGGAGTGCTGTTCCAGTATTGCGCAGGCTTCGGTGGTAAAGATGTATCTCTTGTCTGGTTGAAAAAGGATTACACCTTCATCACATAGGCGTTTGAGCACTTCACGCACACAAATGAACGACAACTCGGCAGCAAATGATTCCAGGTAGGCATGCACGTCGCGCGCATTGATGGAACGTCCATCTCTGGCGGCGATCAGCAAGGCATCGATAACTTTCAAGCGGATCAAGCTGGTGCGCAGCCCGTAGTAACGCAGCAACTCACGGATATGTTTATTAGTGCCGCGATCTGACTCGGATGCTCGTTGAGTTGCCGCTGCCTGGAATTGCAATTGCGTAACGGGGGGTGCCGATGCTGAGTGGTTGTACATGCGAATACTCCTTTTCAGAAATGTACGGTTTGCAAAGATTCGCTGAGTCCAAGTCTCCAGACTTGGACGCAAGACTGTTTTGTTTTGTTTTTTTTTGACATTTTTTTACCAATCTCTCTCGTAGAGTGGCTTGTCCGGCCATACAGGTAGCTGTCAATGAATCCCCCCAACCCTTGCGAAATGGACGAAGAAATCCTCACTCAAGCTGCGCATTGGTGTGTGCGATTGCATGATGAAACCTGCACGACCGAAGAACGCCTGACCTTTCAGCAGTGGATTCAGACCGATCCGCGTCACGCATTCGAGTACGCCAAAATGCTTGAAATCTGGGACCTCAGCGACCAGTTACCCGACAATCAAAGCACATCGAAAAAACTGCTGACCGACACATCAGCCCGGCATAACGGCGCCCGCAAAATGTAACGTGGGAGCTGAATCCACATTACCGCGTTCCATCGTCTGCCACGGGCTCGGTGAGGCTGACACGGCGACTACGCAACCGATTTGCCGCGGACAAAACCCAGACAAAGAACACCGGTACCCACAAGACCCCGAGCACTGTCGCCGCCAGCATACCGCCGATCACGCCTGTGCCGATCGCTCGCTGGCTGGCAGCTCCCGCACCAGTTGCAATAGCCAGAGGCACCACGCCGAGAATGAAGGCCAGGGACGTCATGACGATCGGACGAAAACGCAGACGCGCGGCCTGAGCCGCCGCTTGCGCAAGGCTCGCGCCCTGAACGTGAAGTGTCTTGGCAAACTCGACGATGAGGATTGCATTCTTCGCCGCCAGTCCAATGATCGTGATCAGCCCCACCTTGAAATAGACATCATTGGGCAGGCCCATGATCGTCACCGCGGCTACCGAACCGAGCATGCCGACAGGCACGATCAACAGCACGGCAAAGGGAATCGTCCAGCTTTCATACAGCGCCACCAGCACCAGCAGCACCACAATCAACGATAACGCCACCAGCAGCGGCACCTGATCGCTGGCCTGTTGTTCCTGAAGTGACAGCCCGGCCCATTCAAGGCTAAAACCGGCCGGTAACTGACGGGCGATTTTCTGCAGTTCTTCCATGGCTTGACCGGTGCTGTAACCCGGTGCGGCATCACCGGAAAAACGCAGCGACGCCGAGCCGTTGTAGCGCGCGATCTGCAGTGGCCCGACCTGCCACTCAAAACGGCTGAACGCTTCCAGTGGCACCAATCGGTTCTGTCGATTGGGCACTTGCAGGCGCAACAGCGCTTCAGGCGTCTGGCGACTGATGCTGTCCGCCTGAACGATCACCCGCTGCATCCGCCCCTGATTGGCAAACTCATTGATTTGTTCCGAGCCCAGCGCCGAGGACAACGCTGAACTGATCACATCAAAACTCACACCGAGGGCTTCGGCTTTTTCGCGGTCGATGCTGACGTTGATCTGCGGCGCATCCGCCAGGCCATCCTCCATCAGGTAATCGATCACCGGCGACGCCTTGGCCGCCTCCAGCAATTGGGTTCGGGCCTTCAACAGCGCTTCGTGCCCCTGCCCTGCCAGATCCTGCAACCGTAACTCGAAACCGTTCGAGGTGCCGAGGCCGTCCACCGGCGGCGGCACCACGCTGAACAGCGTGCCGTCAGCGGCGTTCTCAAAAGCCTCATTCGCGCGTCGGGCCACCGCGTCGCTGGCCTGGCCATCGCCGCGAACCGACCAGTCCTTGAGGCTGGTAAACGACAACGCCGCGTTAGCGCCGACCCCGGAAAAACTGAACCCCATGATGGCCAGCACCTGATCCGTGGCGGGTTGCGCCAGGGCATAGTGCTCCCACGTTTGCACCGTCACATCCGTGCGCGAAGCCGAAGCCGCAGGTGGTAGCTGGATATCCGTGATGATGTAGCCCTGATCCTCGGACGGCATGAATGAGGATGGCAATCGGTGATAGGCAAAAGCGAGTACCAGCAACATTATGAGGTAAATGCCCATGCTGCGAGTGCTGCGACGGACCCAGCTCGAACTGAACCGCTCGTAGCGCCGGGCCAAGGCATCGAAGCGTCGATTGAAGCCGTTCGCCCAGCGGTTGGGTCGTAGCTCTTTCGCCGGGTCGAAGGGTTTTAGCAAGGTGGCACACAGGGCCGGCGTCAGGGTCAACGCCAGGAACCCGGAGAATAGAATCGACACCGACAGCGCCATGGAAAACTGCTGGTAGATCACCCCCACCGAACCGCCCATGAACGCCAACGGCAGGAATACCGCCGCCAGCACCAGGGTGATGCCAACAATCGCCCCGCTGATCTGCTGCATCGCTTTGCGGGTCGCGTCTTTGGGCGACAGGCGCTCCTGCGTGATCAAGCGCTCGACGTTCTCTACCACGACAATGGCGTCGTCCACCAGAATGCCAATGGCCAGCACCATGCCGAACAGGGTCATCATGTTGATCGAAAACCCTAGCGGCGCCATTACCGCGAGGGTGCCCAACAGGCAGACCGGCACCACGATGGCCGGAATCAGCGTGTAACGCAGGTTCTGCAAAAACAGCAGCATCACCAGGAACACCAGCACCATGGCTTCGATCAAGGTGTAGATGACTTGCTTGATCGCCACGTCGACAAAGTATGAGGTGTCATAAGGCACGCTCAGCGTCATGTTCGCTGGCAGCGTGCTCGACAGTTGATCCAGCCGGGCCTTGATCGCCGCCGCCGTTTGCAGCGCGTTGGCACCGGGTGCCAACTGCACCGACATGGCCGCCGCAGGTTTGCCGTTCAGGCGAGCGTCGAAGCGGTAGTCCTGACGACCCAGTTCGACTCGGGCCACATCGTGAATCCTGACACTGGAGCCGTCGTCATTGGCCCGCAGCACAATGTTGCCGAACGCCTCCACGGATTCGAGCTGACCCTGCACCATGACGGTGGCGGTAATGTGCTGCTCGGCAGGCCCCGGACGTTCGCCCATGCTGCCGGCGGGTACTTGCACGTTCTGTCCGGCGATGGCCTTACTTACATCGGCCATCGACAGGTTGTAACCCACAAGCCGGGCAGGGTCGACCCAGATGCGCATGGCCCGTTCGGCGGTGTACATCTGCACCCGCCCTACCCCGGCCACGCGGCGAATCTCGTTATTGATGCCCCGCGCGGCGTAATCCGCCAGCCCGATCGAATCCTGCTGCCCATCGGTGTAGGACAAGGCATAGATCATCAGAAAATTGGCACGTACCTGCTCCACTTTCAGGCCTTGCTCGATCACCGCTTGGGGCAAGCGCCCGACTACCCGTTGCAAGCGGTTCTGGACGTCGACCTGCGCCATGTCGGGATCGATGCCCGGCTTGAAGGTGATGGTGGTTTCTGCACTGCCGTTGGCACTGTTGGATTCGTAATACAGCAAATCCTTGAGGCCGTTGAGTTCCTCCTCGATCAGACTGGTGATGTTCTGATTGATGATCTGCGCCGAGGCACCGGGGTAGCTGGCACTGACACTGATTTGCGGCGGTGCCACGTCCGGGTATTGGCTGACCGGCAAGGTGCCCAGGGTCAGCGCTCCTGCCAGCGCGATGAACAACGCGATGACCCAGGCGAAGTTCGGACGGTTAATGAAAAAATCGGGCATCGGTAAGATCCTGGCTAACAACCGTGGGTAAAAGCGTCACGCCCTCAGTTATGGGCCTGCTGTTCGGCCAAGGTGATTATGTTGACCCTGGTGCCGACACTGAGCTTGTCGGCGCGCTCGACCACCACTTGCTCGCCGGCCACTAGTCCCTGGGTGATCTGCCAGTCGGAACCGAGCATCGCGCCGGTGCTGACCACCCGTTCGCGCACCCCCCCCTGGGCGTCCACCAGCATCAACCTGGCCTGGCCGTCGACACCGCGCTGCACCGCTTGCTGCGGCACGAACAACGCTTGCGGATCGATCCCCGCCGGCGCTACGACCCGCACATACATGCCCGGCAGCAGTACGCTGTCCGGGTTAGGAAACTCGCCGCGCAAGGTGACTTGCCCGGTGCTTCGATCGACCGAAATATCGGAGAACATCAACTTGCCTTGTCGAGTTTGTGCCGGAGTGCCGACCTGTACCGTAACCTTGGCTGCACCCGCACCGGTGAGCGTCAGACGACCACTGGCCACGGCTTGCTGCAAGGCCACGATCTGATCGACGGACTGCGTAAAGTCGGCGTAAATCGGGTCCAGTTGCTGAATCCGCGCCATTTGCGTGGCTTCGTCCTGGCCTACCAGTGCGCCCTCGCTGACCATGGCGCGGCCGATACGGCCACTGATCGGCGCTCGCACCTGACAGTAACCGAGGTTGAGTCGGGCGGTCGCCACATCGGCTTGAGCGGCCAGGCGGTTAGCCTTGGCGCTCTTGAGATCAGAGACCGCGTCGTCGAATACCTGCGGACTGACGGCGTTGATTTCCACCAGTTGTTTGTAGCGTTGCACATGAGCGTTGGCGCGATAGACATCGGCTTCTGCTTTGGCCAAGGCGCCTTCGACCCGCATTAATGCAGCCTTGAGCGGCGCAGGGTCGATGCTGAAGAGCAGTTGGCCAGACTTGACGTCGCTGCCCTCTTCAAAATGTCGGGTCAACACAACACCGGCAATCCGTGCGCGCACCTCGGCGATGCGCACCGGTTCTATTCGACCAGGCAGGTCTGAGGTCATGGCAAACGGTCGGGGTTGCACGGTGAGCGTTTTGACCTGCGGCGGCGACGTACTGTGTTCAGCGGACTGATCCTGTGCTCCACAGCCGTTCAATGCCAATACGGTCGCCAGCACCCACGTCGGTTTTATCGTCGCTAAAGCCTTACGCATTATCAGTCCCTGTTCAAAACAAAAACGGGCTTGCCGTTCCATGTCGGCAAACCCTGTGCATCGGCAGATCATTAACGCGTGGAGCGCTCATTGATCGAACTCGCTGCCTGGAACAGGATTTGTGCGACGAAATCGATTTCCTGTTCGGTGATGATCAGCGGCGGCAAGAAGCGTACGGTCGCACCGTGGCGTCCGCCGAGTTCGACGATCAAACCGTGCTTCAGGCAAGCCTGCTGGAAGGCCTTGGCCCGCACCGCGTCTACCGGCGGGTGACCCTGTACGTCGAGGGCGCCTTGCGGGTCGACGATTTCCATGCCGAGCATCAAACCACGACCGCGAACATCGCCAATCCAGGCGAATTCGCTTTGCAGCATCTGTAACTGCTTACGCAGATGCGCACCAGCGGTTTCGGCGTGTGCCACCAAGCCTTGATCTCGGATGAAGCGCAAGGTCGCGGTGCCAGCTGCCATTGCCAGTTGATTGCCACGGAAAGTGCCGGCGTGGGCACCCGGCTGCCAGACATCCAGCGAATCGTTGTAGACCATGACCGACAGCGGCAGACCGCCACCGATCGCTTTGGACAGGGTGATGACATCCGGCGTGATGCCGGACTGCTCGAAACCGAACATCCGGCCGCTGCGGGCGATGCCGCACTGGATCTCGTCGACGATCAACGGAATTCCGTGGGCCTTGGTCAATCGACGAAGCTCCTGAAGCCAGCGGTCCGGCGCGGCAATCACCCCACCCTCGCCCTGGATCGGTTCCAGAATCATTGCTGCCGGTGCGGTGACACCGCTTTCCGGGTCGTTGAGCAAATGTTCGAGGTAACGCACGTTCAACGTCACACCCTGATCACCGGCCACACCGAACGGGCAACGGTAATCATGGGGAAACGGCAGGCGCTGAACACCTGGCATAAGGGCACCGAGAGCATTTTTTGGTGACAGGTTACCGCTAATGGAAAGTGTCCCCAGCGTCATGCCGTGGTAAGCCCCTTCAAAGGCCAGTACCGAATGGCGTCCGGTGGCGGTGCGGGTCAGCTTCAGCGCTGCTTCGACTGCGTCGGCCCCGCTTGGGCCGCAAAACTGTATGCGTGCATTACGCGCGAAGTCAGCCGGCAGGCAGCCGAAGATTTCCTGTACGAATGCATCCTTCACCGGCGTCATGAGATCCAGAGTATGCATTGGCACACCCGCGGCCATGACCTGGGTTATGGCTTCGATAATCACTGGATGGTTGTGGCCCAGCGCCAGGGTGCCGGCGCCGGCCAGGCAATCGACGAACACTTGTCCGCGACTGTCCTGCACATAAATGCCATGGGCTCGTTCGAGCACAAGCGGAATGCGCCGAGGGTAACTGCGGGCGTTGGACTCCTGCTGTTGCTGGCGCTCCAGCATCGGCGTCGGATCAAGGCAGTAAGGGCTCGACAGACCGGTGTGCAACAGGCGTAGCTGTTGCGCGTCACCCGACGTGACATTCGAAAAAGCACTCATGATTTCCTCCAGGGAGGCTGGGTTTGGAAAGGAACAATTGGCCTGAAAACGAGCGCGGAGAGATTGCCTCCCCGCGCTCATCGGCTTACATGTCGTAACGCAGAACCAGACCCACCGTGCGCGGCGCACCCACATCAATGATGCCGTCGCTCCGGTCGTTGGTGACGTATTCCTTGTCGAAAGCGTTTTTCACGAAACCGGACACAGCGACGTTCTTGGTCACCTTGTACTCGGTGTTGAAGTTGACCAGCACGTAGTTGTCGCTCTTGCGCTCGCCAGTAACCTTGCCGTCCGCGCCGAACTCGTATTCCGACGGCGCGGTGCTCTGGTAGGTAACGTCCGTGTTGAAGGTCAGGCGGTCATCCCAGCGGTAGGTGCCACCCACCGACATCTTGTATTTGGGCGAGAAGAGGAACGATTCGCCGCTCATATCCCGGCCATCGCCCGTGACGAAGTCCTTGTACTTGCCATCGGTGATGGCGCCACCAGCGGTCAGCGTCAGCTGTTCGGTGAGGTCTTTTTCAACGAAGACTTCCAGGCCCTTGATGTCACTGCTACCGGCGTTGAAGACGCGAGAGAACTGAGTGTCTGGGTCCTGCACGCTGACCTGCTGGTCCTTCCAGTCGGTGTAGTACAGGTTGGCGCGGGTACGCAGGGTCTCGTCGAAGAATGAACCACGGTACGACAGTTCGTAGTTGGTGGTGTATTCAGGATCGTAGGACTCGTGACCGCCGCCGGCACGGACGTTGACGCCGCCGCCGCGATAGCCTTTCTGCACCATGAATCCAAGGTACTGTCCTGTGGCCAGCTCATAGTTGATGCCCAGTTTCGGCAGCACGGCATCAAACGACTTGCTGACTTGCCCGGGGCTGGAGAAGTCATCCTGTTCGATATCGGTGTCGTTCGTCTCGTGGTCGTAGCGCAGACCGGTGATCAACGTCCAGCGCGGGGCGAATGTCCAGTTGATTTCACCGAACACTGCTTTGTTTTCAATCTTGGTATCACCCTTGGAGGTACCGAACAGTTCGTTATCGAACAACAACCGATCGTGGAAATTGTTGGTGTTGTAACCATAGTAGGCACCGACGAAACTCTTCACCGTGTCGGAGGTGTAATTCAGACGCAACTCCTGACTGAACAGGTCGCTGTCCTGCTTGCGCAGAACGACTTCATTAGAGTCAGCGGTCTGGTCAAAGTCCAGTCGGGCGCTGTAGTCCGTACGGGTATTGGCGGTGAGACTTGTCAGCGTCCAGGCATCGTTCAGGCGGTAATCCACTTTTGCGCTGAGGGTGTCCTGCTTGAAGTTGTCGAAAGCCTTGGTATTGGAAGAAATATCGTAATACCTGGGCTTTCCATTGACACTCATCGTCGAACGGTCGCCCAGGCGGTGTTCGTTATGGGCATAGGTCAGCAAAACGTCCGTGTCGTCATTGGGCAGGATCAGCAATTTGCCGCGGGTATTGCTGGTGCGATGCGGGTTGGCGTCCTCATTGAGCGTGACGTTATCGATGTAACCGTCGCCGTCCTGATAATCCACGGCGATACGCCCGGCAATCTTGTCGTCGACGATCGAACCACCGCCGGCTACCGCCGCGCCCTTCTCACCATAGTTCCCCACATTGGTCTGCGCCGAGAAGCTCGGTTGGAAGGTAGGGTTTTTGGTCTGGATAACCACCGCCCCGGCCAGGGAATTTCGACCCTGAGTGGTGGACTGCGGGCCGAGGAAAATTTCGACCTGTTCCGCATCCCACAACGGGACCGGACTGAGGGTCAGCGTGCGGTTCGGCTGCACGGCGCCGTCGACATAAACCGATACCGCACCGTTGAGGGTCGCCGGGCCCTGGTCATCGAAACCGGATACCGGCACACCGCGAATACCCCAGTTCTCGTTACCGGTCTGGCTGTACACGCCCGGCGTACGGGCGAACACGTCGACCAGGCTATTGTCGGCCTTCTCGCGTAGTTGCTGCTCGGTGACAACCACGACGCTGGACTGGGTTTTCTCCAGGGAGCGGTTGATTTTTTCACCCGTCACCGTGATCGGAGCGATCTCCATTGTGTTCGACTGCTCGGCCGCCCATGCGCTGTTAGCCAGGCAGACCGCCGACCCCACAGCCAACGCAATTGTGTTCTTTTTGAAATTCACGCCCCGCTCCCATGCGACAGATATTTTTTGTTTTTTCGGCCGGCCAAATGCTCATTCGGGCCAGCGGGGCGGAGTCTAATCCAAAAAAAAACTTAAAGGAATAGTATTGATAATCTATCTCATTAACACCTAATATGCCGCCGTGTATCAGAGCGAATACATTTCAGTCGAACTCTGCAACGGCGGCCTCTGCCCTGTTTCCAAGGCCTGCCCAAGCCGCCCGACTGGCCGAATAAAGATAAAAAAGGAAGTACAAAGGATGACCTCAATCGAACACCTGAGCGGGCGTTCCGAGTCTTTCTCCATTGCTCCAGCGGATGGCAACGAGCAGTCGTTACCCGTGTTGGTGCAGGCGACGCCGGGACAGTCGATTCATAATCTCGACCCGTCAGTTCGCGACACGTTGCCCCACGCGCTGACCACCATTGGTGGCGTGCTGTTTCGAGGATTCACTGTCGCCACACCTATCGACTTCAAGCGCTTCGCCGCCAGTTTCGGCGCACCGCTGGCCAGTTACGAATTCGGTTCCACGCCACGCAGCAAAGTCTTCGCCGGGGTCTATAGCTCTACCGAATACCCGGCCCATCAATTCATTCCCTTGCACAACGAGCAGGCCTACACCCGACCGTGGCCTTCGCGCATCTGGTTCCACTGCATCAAGGCCAGTGAGACCGGTGGCGAAACACCGATTGCCGACAGCCGCCTGATCTACCAGCGCATGCCCGCCGAGATCCGCGAACTGTTCGCCAGTCGCGAGCTGCTCTATGTACGTAACTACAGCGGCGCGCTGGATCTGCCGTGGCAGAAAGTGTTCAACACCGAGGACCGCGCCCAGGTTGAACGCTACTGCCGGGACAACGACATCGAGTGGGAATGGAAAGCCGACGGCGACCTGCGCACACGCCAGCGTTGCGCCGCCGTGCTGCAGCACCCTGATACCGGTGAGTGGGTCTGGTTCAATCAGGCGCACTTGTTTCATGTCTCGGCCATCGAGCCGGGCGTGCGCGCCAGCCTGCTCGCCGCGGTGGGTGAAGAGAACCTGCCCCGCCATGTTTACTTCGGTGACGGCTCGGCGATTCCCGATGAGGTACTCGACACCGTGCGCGAGGTCTATCGCCAGACCGCCATCAGCTTTCCCTGGCAACCCGGCGACATCCTGATGCTCGACAATCGACTGGTCGCACACGGCCGCAATCCTTACACCGGTGACCGCAAAGTCATCGTTGCCATGGCGTGAATACCATCATGTTCTCATTCAATCACTGGATCGAAGTACTGGAGGCCAATGCCCAGCACTTCCCGCAGCGTGCTGCCCTGCACTTCTTGCCGGACGGCGTCGAGATCGGCGAAACCCTGACCTTTGCCCAGTTGCACGAACAATCCCGCTCCCTGGCTGCCGCGCTGCAATCGCGCTACGCGCCGGGAGATCGGGTGTTGTTGATGCTGCCCAGCAGTCTCGACTATGCCCGTGCATTTTGCGCCTGTTTATATGCCGGAATGATCGCCGTGCCGTTGTTCCCGCCACCGTCGCGCAAACCGCGCCACCTCGATCGCGTACGTAACGTGGTGGTGGATGCACAGCCGGGCCTGATTCTGGCACCAGCGGATCATTGCCAGGGTTTGCTGGAGCTGGTGGAAGGCAAGGTCGACGTGTCGACCGTCCAGGACCTCGGCCTGCCGCCGGCCAGTGAATGGAAACGCCCGGATGTCGACGGTGCAACCGTGGCTTTTCTGCAATACACCTCGGGCTCCACCGGTACACCCAAAGGCGTTGAAGTGCGTCAGCGCAACCTGATCGCCAACGTCGAACTGATGCGCCAGGCCTATGGTTTCGATGAGCATGGCGGCATGGTTAATTGGTTGCCGCTGTACCACGACATGGGTTTGATCGGTGGCATGCTGGCCCCGCTATATAGCGGCATGCCTTGCTACCTGATGGCGTCGCAGACATTTGTCAATGCGCCCTCGACCTGGCTTCAGGCGCTGAGCCGCTACCGCGCCACCGCCAGTTTTGCCCCCAATTTCGCCTATGCCCTATGCAATCGGGTAGTCAGCGACAACCTGATTGCCCAGCTCGACTTGAGCGCCTGGCAACACGCAATCAACGGCGCCGAGCCGATCCACCCCGGCACCCTTGAAGCCTTTGCCCAGCGCTTTGCCGCTTGCGGCCTTAACCCTTTGGCCATCAGCCCCGGTTATGGCCAGGCCGAAGCCACGCTGTGCGTCAGCGCCACGCCAGCCGACGCGCTGCCGGTGGTGCTTCGCTTGGATAAAGCAGTGCTGGAAACCGGTCGTGTTGCTCTGGCGGCCACCGATGCCGCCGCCGTGGAATTCGTCGCCTGCGGTTACCCGCAGGCCTTGCATGACATTGCCATTGCCGATCCTCAGAGTCACGAGCGCTGCGCCGACGACCGCGTTGGCGAAGTCTGGCTGAGGGGCCCGAGCAACGCCGAAGCCTATTGGAAAAATCCAGAAGCCAGTCGCGAAGCCTTTGAAGCACGCATTGTCGGCGAGCCGGGCCATTACCTGCGTTCCGGCGATCTGGGCTTCATGCACGAAGGTCAGGTGGTGATCTGCGGGCGGCTCAAGGACTTGCTGATTCTCAACGGGCGCAACCTGTACCCCCACGACATCGAATTCGCCATTACCGATTCCGAGCCGGGCATTCGCACCGGACGTATCGCTGCGTTCTCGCAAATGGACCCGGTGCTGGGCCGCGAGAAACTGGTGATCGTCGCCGAGCCGCAACGCAAGTTCGTCGACCCGGCGCATCACCCGGCGCTGTTTGCGTCGATGCAAAACGCCGTGCGCGAAGCCGCCGACTGCGGCATCGATCAGATCGTGCTGGTGGAAGCCGGCACCATCCCGATGACCACCAGCGGCAAGATCGCCCGTCAAGGCGCGTGCAAACAACTGGCCGCCGGCACCTTGAGCATCATCGCCCAGAGCGGTGGGCAGACCGCACCAAACAGTGAAACCATTGCCCTCAATCAACTGAAGCACCTCGTGGGCACGCCGCAACGCGCGCAGACTGCTTGCCGCCAATGGCTTGAGCAAACCTTGCGCGAGGTCAATCCGTACCTTGCGGCAGACTTCGAACTGAGCTTGATCGGCCTGGGCCTGGACTCCATCAGCGTGGCCGACTTCGCCGCCCGCCTGCACAAGGATCTGGGCTGGAACCTCGATATTCAAAGCCTGTTCGGTGAACAAACCCTGGCCGAATGGGCGCTGGCCTTGCAGGTATACCTGAGCGAGTCGGCCCCGGCGCCCAGCGCCTCGACCACCCATGCAAACGTCAGCCAAAGTCGCCAATCTTTCGCCCAAAGCCGCCTGTGGTTCTTGCGTCAACTGAACCCGGACGACACCCGACACAACCTGGTGTTGCGCCTGAGTCTGCAAGGTCCGATCAACGTCGAAACCTTGGCGCTACGGCTGAACACACTGGTCAACCGTCACAGCGTATTGCGTACGGTGTATCGCGACGGGGTCAATGGCCCGCAGCAACAGGTGTTGTCGGCCAGCGCCGTGCCACTGACCTGGCACGACCTGCGTAACCAGAGCGAGCCGCAGCAACAGCAAGCACTCCACGATTGTCTGGCCAATGAACACGCCACTCCGGTTGAACTGGAAACCGGCCCGCTGCTGCGCGCGCAACTGCTCAGCCGCAACGACGAGCGACACGACTTGCTGCTGACCCTGCACCACATCGCTTTCGACGGCCGCTCGGCGCAAGTGTTGCTGGCGGAACTGGCCGGCGTCACCAACACCGAAGTGCCGGTGCAGTACCTGGATTTCGCCCACTGGGAAGCCGGGCACTGGAGCGCACAACGGATTGCTGCCGAACAGGATTTCTGGCGTGAGCATCTGGCGCATGTGCCTCAAACCCTCGACCTGGGTGGCAGCGGCCAGACTCAAGGCGAGCACAATCTGAACTTCACCGTGCCTCAGGCCACCTGCGAACACCTCGCAGCCATGGCCCGCGAACACGGCATGACGCTGTTCATGCTGTTGCTGACCAGCTATCAACTGGTGCTCAAGCAATTGGGTGGCCAGGAGCAATTTCTGCTGGGTACCGATGTCAGCGGCCGGCCGTTGGCGGAACACAACGACGTCATCGGTTTCTTCGTCAACCAGTTGACCCTGCGCTGCGACCTGCGCGGCGAGCCGACCCTGGCCGGTTTTCTTGAGCGGGTCCGCGATGAAGCACGACTGGCCTATGCCCATCAAGGCCTGCCTTTCGATCTGGTGGTGTCGGCACTGGCACCGGAGCGCCGCTCCGGTCACTCGCCGCTGTTCCAGGTCAAGCTCAACTATCAACCATCGCGGGTAACACCGACCGATATCGCTGGTGCGCACATGACCGCGCTGGACGTGGCGCAGGCACCGGGCGATTTCCACCTGGTACTTGATCTGGTGCACGGCACTGAAGGCATCGACGCAACCCTCAAATATCGCGGCGACTGCTTCGATCAGGATCGCGCCTTGCGCCTGCAACATCTGTGGACACGTCTGTTGGACGAAACCCTCAACCTACTGGACGAGCCGCTGCCGGCACTGGCCGAACGACTCGACGCATGGGATCGAACGTTCCAGCGCGAACGCCAGCAGTCCCAAGCCCTGGCCGGGCGCAGTCAGCTGATGCAAACCAAACGTCGCTCCTTGACCCTTTAACCGAGTTGGATGCCTTTATGTCTATCGTGCCCCCATCGTCTCGCGCCCTCGGCACTGTGCGCCGCAAAGCCATGAACGTCTCGGAACAGCAACTGGTCAGCGAGCGTTTACTCAGCCCCGACCACGCCTTGCCGCTGGTGATCGAGCCGGCGGTCAGCGGCGTCGACCTGGTTGCCTGGGCAACCCGGGAACGTGAAAGCCTGGAGAAGAAACTGCTGCAATACGGCGCCCTGCTGTTTCGCGGTTTCTCCGTATTGTCCGTGGAGCAATTCGACCAAGTGATCGCCGCCCTCTCCCCCGGCGCGCTGGAATACATGTTCCGTGCCTCGCCGCGCACCCGGGTCGGCGGCAACATCTACACCTCGACCGATTACCCGGCCGACCAGATGATTTTCCCGCACAACGAACACTCCTATTCGCCACGCTTTCCGCTGCGTTTGTTCTTCTATTGCCATATCCCGTCCGAAACCGGTGGCGAAACGCCGATCGGCTCGACTCGTGCCGTGAAGGCGAGCATCAGCCCCGAGATCGAAGCACGTTTCCGTGAAAAAGGTGTGCTGTACGTGCGCAATTACGGCGACGGATTCGGCCTTCCGTGGCAGACCGTGTTCCAGTCCGAAGACCGCAGCGAAGTGGAAGCCTACTGCGCCAGCGTTGGCATCGAAGTGGAATGGAAAGAAAACAACCGCTTGCGCACCCGCCAGCGCGGGCCGGCGGTGGTACGTCACCCGCGTACCGGTGAAGAAGTCTGGTTCAACCACGCGACCTTCTTCCACATCAGCACCCTGCCCCCGGCGATCCGCGACTCGCTACAAAGCAACTTCAACGACCTCGACCTGCCCACCAACACCTTTTATGGCGACGGCGAACCGATCGAACCGCAAGTACTGGAGTCCCTGCGAGCAGCCTACCTCGACTCGCTGGTGCGGTTCAGTTGGCAACAGGGCGACGTGTTGTTCATCGACAACATGCTCGCGGTACACGGTCGTGAACCCTTCACCGGCAAGCGCGCAATCATGACCGGCATGGCCGAAGCCCTGCTGCAGAGTGACGTTGCCGTCTGACTTTCAACGGGGGTGCACCAGTTGCTCGCCAGAGGCTTGCCTGACATCTGTTCGGCGAGCCTCGGCGCCGCTGTCGTGCCCCAGTTTCAAGCCCCATTTTTAGTCGAGTTGAACATGAGCGGACTTCAAGGTTTTCGTATTTCGCCGCAACAGGCATCGGTGTACCCGCACATCAACGACGCGGTCGAACACTCGTTCAGTTGCCATTTGCAGTGGTCGTTATCCCGGCCGGTGGACGTCGATGCACTGAACAGCCGTCTACTGACATTGATGGCCGACAGTGAAATCCTGCGCACGCGCCTGACGCCGGTGCCGGGCCTGCGCCACCCGGTGCAAGTGATTCACGACAACTGCGCACTGGCGGTGACCGTTCAGGACTTGCGTCAGCACAGCTGCGCCGAACAGGAAATCGAGCTGACCCGCCTTGCCGCGCAAGCCCGCGACTGGACGAATCCGCTCGCCGTGACGCTGGTGCAACTGTCGAACGAACAATCGGTGCTGGACCTGGCCGCCGCCAGCAGCCACTTCGACCTCGCCAGCCTGAAACTGCTGGCGGGCGTATTGCTGCAAGACACCCAACCCGACCTGTCCGAAGCGCTGCAATACGCCGATTACGCCGAGTGGCGCTGGAGCCTGACGGAAGACGAGCCGGACCATCCGGGCGTGAACTTCTGGAAACCATTGAGCGAAACCGAACAGCCGACCTTGCAGCTGTCGCTTGAATCCACCATCGGCAGCGGATTTGCGCCGGCACACATGGAGATCGCAGTGCCCACCGATCTCGCCCGCCATCCGGCCCTGACCTCAAACCTGATGCTGGCTGCCTGGGCCGCAGTACTCGGACGACTCGCCGGCCAACAGCAGGTCCCGATCACATTGATCCACGAAAGCCGTGGCCCGGAACTGGAAAACGCCCTGGGTTTGTTCGAGCAGTGCCTGCCGGTGCGCATCGATCTGGATGCTCAGACGACCCTGATGGAGCAAAGTCAGCACGTCGGCGCGATAATCGAACGCACGGCTGGCTGGCAGGACTATTACACCCAAAGCCTGACGGGCGGTTACGCTTTCGCCTGGCGCTCGGGTGATACCCAAGAGCGTCATGCCAGCGCAGTAATGAGCCCGGTAAAGGCTTGCCTGGACGTCCGTCAATTGCCCGACAGCCTGCGCGTTCAAATGGTTTACGACCGCCACACGTTAAGCAGTGAAGCGGCGGCCTGTCTCGCCGAACAATGGCTGCAACTGCTGCTGGGCACGCTGGCCGAACCGCAGCAAGCCTGGGCTCATCTGCCACTGAACGGACCGCTTCAGGCACAGATTATCGGTGCCCAACCGAGCTTGCCGTCGATTGAACCGGTGACCCTGGTCGAGCTGATTGCCCGTCAGGTTCAGCAGCAGCCGAACACTGTCGCCCTCAGCGACAAGGACGGCGACCTGAGCTACGCCCAGCTCGATGCCTGCGCGACTTATCTGGCCCATCAACTGGCGGCGGCCGGGATCGGTCCGGGCGTGCCCGTCGGCATTCTGTTCGCCCGCAGCAACGCCGCCATCATCGCCATGCTTGCGGTGTTGAAGGCCGGTGGCGCTTACGTGCCGGTTGATCCAACCTACCCGGCGGATCGCCGCGCCTACATGCTCGCCGACAGTGCCATTGCACACATCGTGGTCAGCGCCGAGTTGGCCGACAGCGTGCCCGCCAGCCTGCAACGCTTCGTGCTCGACGACCTGACGGCACCCGAATCCAGCGACCTGCCGTCGCTGCCTGTGCCTCACGCGGACGACCTGGCGTATCTGATTTACACCTCCGGCTCCACTGGCGCGCCGAAAGCCGTGGAAATCAGCCACGGTGCGCTGAGCTTTTCGACCCAAGTGCGCATGGCCACTTATGAGACGCCGGTGCGCGCCTACCTGCTGCTGTCGTCTTTTGCCTTCGACAGCTCGGTCGCGGGGATTTTCTGGACGCTGGCCCAGGGCGGGCGTCTGGTATTGCCGGCGACGGGCGAAGAATTGGAGATGGCCCGTCTGGCGCAGCTCATTGCCCAGCATCGGGTCAGCCACGGTCTATCGCTGCCCTCGTTGTATCAGGCTTTGCTCGATCAGTTGCAGCGCGCGGGGGCTGTCGACAGCCTTGAGTGCTGGATTGTCGCCGGTGAAGCCTGCCCGCCATCGTTGATCGCCCAGCACAGCAAGACCTTGCCGCACGCGCAACTGGTGAATGAATACGGTCCCACCGAAGCCACGGTCTGGGCTACTTATGAAGTGCTGGACCCGAGCCGGACATTGACCATTGGCCGGCCGATTGCCGGCATGGACCTGCGCGTACTGAACGAACACGGCGTCACCAGCGGCATCGGCGAACCGGGCGAAATCGTCCTCGCCGGCCCAACCCTGGCCCGGGGTTATCGCAATAAGCCCGAAGAAACCGCCAAGGCCTTCGTCACCCTGGCCGATGGCACCCGCGCCTATCGCACCGGCGACCTGGCCTGCTGGCTGGCGGACGGACGCCTGGCCTTCCTCGGCCGCAAGGACCATCAGGTCAAGTTGCGCGGCTACCGCATCGAACTCGGGGAAATCGAGCGTCAACTGTGCAGCCATAGCGATGTGCGCGAAGCCGCAGTGATCGTGCAGGAGCACGCCGCCGGCAAGCGTCTGCTGGCCTACATCCTGGCCGCTCATGGCTACGCGCCGGACTCGGAAGCGATCAAGCGCTTCCTCGGTGAACGCCTGCCGTCGTACATGGTGCCGGCCCGAGTGGTGACCCTGCCGACCTTCCCGCGCACCCCCAACGGAAAACTCGACACCCGCCAGCTGCCCGACCCAGACCAGTTCGACGAAGGTGCTCACGTGGCACCGCGCAACGCGATGGAAACCACCCTGCAAGCCATCGTGGCCAAGGTCTTGAAACTCTCGACCGTCAGCGTCACCGAAAACTTCTTTGCCATCGGCGGCGACTCGATCCTGAGCCTGCAAGTGGTGGCCCAGGCCCACGAGCAAGGAATCGCGCTTTCCGCCAAGCATGTGTTCGAACGCCAGACCATTGCTGCCATGGCCGAAGTCGCACAGCCGCTGGCCGCCATTGCCATTGAGCCGCAAGCCGACAGCACCGAGTTCAGCGCCTCGGGTATGTCCGATGACGAAATGCAAGCGCTGATGGCTGAACTGAACGAGGCCGACCTGTGACCGGTTTCCCTCGCCGCCGCGCCATCGCCGTTGCCCCTTTTTTTGCAGGACGCTTTCAATGACCACCGAAAAAACCACCGCCAATCCGATTGAAGATATCTACCCACTGTCGCCGTTGCAGCAAGGGATGCTGTTCCACTCCTTGCTGCACGAAGATTCCGGCGTATACCTGATGCAGGATCGCTACCGCATCGGCGGTGCCATTGATGAAGTGGCGTTCCTTGAATCGTGGCGCCAGGTGGTGGCGCTGCACCCTTCCCTGCGCGCCAGTTTTCAGTGGAAAACCCAGAAGCAACCGGTGCAAGTGATCCATCGCGAGGTCAAGGTGCCGCTGGACACCCTTGACCTGCGTGGGCTCGCCCCACACGAACAGGAAGCGCGGATCCGCACGTTGCTGGACGACGAGCAAAAAGTCGGTTTCAACCTGTCGAAGCCACCACTGATTCGCTTCCGTCTGGTGCGATTGGCCGATGAGTCCTACGAATTCATTCGCAGCTTCCACCACATCCTGATGGACGCCTGGTGCATTTCCCTGGTGACCGTGGACTTCCTCAAAGTCTACGAAGCGCTGTGCAACGACCGCACGCCTGAGCTCAAGAGCCCGCGGCCGTTCCGCGATTACATCCAGTGGCTGCAACGCCAGGATGCGGGCAAGGCCGAGCAATTCTGGCGCGGCCAGTTGCACGGGCTGAATGCGCCCACACCGTTGACCGTGGACAACGGCGTGACCCGCGACCGCTACACCGACGCGGTGCTGGTGGACGATCAACTGATTCACCTGAGCGAGCAGGAAACCCAGGCGCTGACGGCATTCTGTCGTAGCCGCCGGATCACTGCGAACACGTTCTTCCAAGGGGTCTGGTCGTTGCTGCTGTCGCGCTATAGCGGTCAACGGGACGTGCTGTTCGGCGTCACCGTGGCGGGCCGTCCGGCGGAGCTGACCGGGGTGGCAGAGATGATCGGCCTGTTTATCAACACCCTGCCGCTACGGGTGTCGGTGGATCCCGAAGCATCGCTTGGGCAGTGGCTGAGCGCGCTGCAAGGGATGAACGTCGACATGCGTGATTTTGAACACACGCCGCTGACCGACATTCAGGGCTGGAGCGATTTTCCCCGGGGCGAAACCCTGTTCGACAGTATCCTGGTGTTCGAAAACGCCCCGATTGACGAGCAGATTCTGGAAGGTGGTTTCCAGTTCAGCCTCGAAGGCATGGATCACAGCGTGCACACCCACTACGGTTTGACCGTGGTGATCCTGCCCGGCGAGCAGTTGGGCATTCGGGTGTCTTACGACCGCGAGCGTTTCGAGGCACCGACCGTGCAGCGCTTGCTTGGCCATATCGCCAGCCTGGTGCGCAGCATGCTTGCCGCACCGGAGGCGCTACTGGGCAGTTTCGAACTGCTGGCTGCCGATGAGCGCCAGCAACTGCTGGGTGAGTGGGCGGTAAACCCGCACGACTTCCCGCTGGATCACAGCTACGCCGAACTGTTTGCCCTCCAAGTCGCTCAACGCGGCGGGCAGATTGCCGCAATCTGTGACGGTGAATCCCTGACCTATGCCGAACTGGATCAGCGATCCACTCGCCTGGCCCACACCTTGCGCGAAGCCGGTGCCGGTGAAGATCAACTGGTCGCGCTGATGGCCCCGCGTGGTCTGGCGCTGTTGACCATGATGATTGCCGTGTTCAAGGCCGGCGCTGCGATGCTGCCGCTTGAAGTCAATCATCCGCCGGAACGCCTGCGGGAAATTCTCAGCCTGTCCCGTGCGCCGTTGCTGGTGGCCAGTGAAGGGTGCAGCGCGCTGCTCGATCAGTTGCTCAGCGGCCTCGATCAGGCGCCAAAAGCCCTGTTCGCCGAAGCCTGCTGGACCGATGGCAACGATATGCCGCTGCCATTGGCGGGCGGCCCGGACAGCCTGGCCTACGTGCTGTTCACCTCAGGTTCGACCGGTACGCCCAAAGGCGTGATGATCGAACAACGGGGCATGCTCAATAACATCTTCGGCAAAGTGCCGGCGCTGGGGTTGAGCGCCGAAGACCGGATTCCACAGACCGCTTCGGTGGCGTTCGACATTTCCGTGTGGCAGTTCCTTGCCGCGCCAGTACTGGGCGCCACGGTGCACATCCTGCCGGACGACGTGGCGCATGACCCACAACGCCTGCTGCAAGTGATCGCCTGCGAACGCCTCAGTGTGCTGGAAATCGTCCCGAGCCTGATGCGCACACTGCTTGCGCTGTGCCCGTGCGATCTGCAACTGCCCGACCTGCGCTGGGTGCTGCCCACTGGTGAAGCGCTGCCGCCGACCGTGGCCCGAGACTGGTTTGCACGCTTCCCCGACATCGCCTTGATGAACGCCTACGGTCCGGCCGAATGCGCCGACGACGTGGCCTTCCAGCCGATCTTCGAAGCACCGGACGCTAACGTCAGCCATATGCCCATCGGCCAGCCGACCGCCAACAACCGCTTGTACGTACTGGATGAAGCGTTGCGGCCGGTGCCAATTGGTGTCGCTGGGGAAATCTGTGTAGGAGGCGTCGGTGTCGGCCGTGGCTACCTGCACGATCCGCAGCGCACCGCTGATGCGTTCATCGACCATCCTCAGCTGGATGGTCGCCTGTACCGCACCGGCGACCTCGGGCGCTGGCGTGCCGATGGCGTGATCGAATACCTCGGCCGCCGCGACCAACAGGTGAAATTGCGTGGACACCGGATCGAACTGACCGAAATCGAACACCGTCTGGCCCAGCACCCGAACGTGCGCGAAGCCGCCGTTCTGCTGCGCGAAAACAGCGTTGGCGAAGCCTGGCTGGTGGCCTACTGGTCGGCCCATGACGATACGTTGGGCAACGACGGGCTACCCGAACACCTGCGCGCACAATTGCCGCCATACATGGTGCCGGCCGCGTTCGTGTGCCTGGAGCGCTTGCCGCTGAACAACAACGGCAAGGTCGATCGCAAGGCCCTGGCCGCCCAGGAACTGAACTGGCAGGCCGACACCCAGCAAAGCATCGCGCCGCGCAACGAGCTGGAAACCGCTGTGGCGAAAATCTGGGCCGACGTCCTGGGTCGCGACACCGTTGGCGTGGAAGACAATTTCTTCACCCTCGGCGGCCACTCGCTGCTGGCCACTCAGATCGTCGCGCGCCTGCGCAGCCATTTCAAACTCGACCTGCCGTTGCGGGTGCTGTTCGAACAACCGACGGTGGCGCTGCTGGCCGTGGCCATCGCCGCCCGCCAGGCCGACGCCGCCGCACCGCAAGCTGCCGCGATCAGCGCGCCGAAAGCCCAGGTGCGCCCGACGCTGCTGCCGCTGTCGTTCTCGCAACAGCGCCTGTGGTTCATCGAGCAACTGACGCCGGGCACGACGCTGTTCAACATCCCGTTCGCCCTGCACCTCAAAGGTGAACTCAACGTCGAAGCGCTGCACGCCAGCCTGAATGACTTGTTGGTGCGTCATGAAATCCTGCGTACCGGCATCCGCAGCACCGATGGCGTACCCAGCCAGCACATCAGTGAATCGCTGCACATTGCATTGCCGTTCGATGATTTGTCGGGCCTGGGCGCAACGGCTCGAGAAGGTGCGCAGTTCAATGCCCTGCAAGAAACCTTTGAGCAACCGTTCGACCTGACTTCACCGCCACTGCTGCGGGCGCGTCTGATACGTGTGGCGCGGGGTGAACACGTGCTGGGCATCGCCTTGCATCACCTGGTCTCGGACGCGTGGTCGGCGACCATCGCCCTGCGCGAGCTGGCCCTGGGTTACGAAGCCCGTTGCAACGGCGCCCCCGCCCAACTGCCGGCCTTGCCGGTGCAGTACGCCGACTTCGCCCTTTGGCAGCGCGAACACCTGCAAGGTGCCGAGCTCAAGCGCCAGCTCGATTACTGGACCACCACGCTGGATCGTCGCAACAGCGAAGGCAGTCCGTTGCTGGCACTGCCGACCGACCATCCACGGCCGTCGATGCAAACTTACCGTGCCGGGATCGTACAGCGTGAACTCAGTGCCGACCTCAGTGGCCGGGTGCAAGCCTTCGCCAGTCGCCTGGGCACCACGCCGTTCACCGTGTTGTTCGCCGGCTTCGCGGTGCTGATGCACCGTTTGAGTGGCGATGCCACGGTGCTGATCGGCACCCCGGTCACGCACCGCGAACAACCGGGCACCGAAGGCCTGCTCGGCATTTTGCTGAACAACCTGGCGATCCGTGCCGACTTTGAACCACAAGCAGATTTCACCGCGCTGGTGGGTCAGGTGGCCAAGCGTTTGCGCGAAGGCTTGCAGCATCAAGACCTGCCATTCGAGCAATTGGTCGACAGCCTGCAACTGCCACGCAGCCTCAGCCATGCGCCGCTGTATCAAGTGATGGTCGCGCAGCAATTGGCCATGGAGTCGCGCTTGCGCTTCCCGGGGCTGGAGTTCGAAGCCCTCGACACACCGCTCAAGCATTCCGAATGCGATCTGGATTTGCACGTGCTGTGCCCGGCCAATGCGCCGATTCAACTGGAGTTGATGTTCGCCCTGGACCTGTTCGCCGCCGACAGCGCCCGCCAGACCCTCGCCCGCCTGGAGCACTTGCTCGAGCAAATGCTCGCCGAGCCGCAACGCCCTGTGGCTGCCCTGCCACTGCTGATGGCCACGGAATGGCAGCGCACCGTGGTTGAGTGGAACCGCACCGAGATGGAGGTGCCACAGCACCTGACCTTTGCCCAGCTGTTTGAACAGCAGGCCGAACGCACACCGGAGCGTGACGCGCTGTGTTTCGAAGGTCGCAGCCTGAGCTACGCCGAACTGAACCGCCGGGCCAACCAGGTGGCGCATTACCTGCGCAGTCGCGGTGTGGTCGCCAATCGTCCGGTGGCGCTGTGTGTCGAGCGGTCGCTGGAGCTGTTGATCGGATTACTCGGCATTCTCAAAGCGGGTGGCGCCTACGTGCCGCTGGACCCGACCTACCCGGTGGATCGTCTGGCGTACATGCTCGAAGACGCGCAACCGGCATTGTTTCTCGGCCAGCAAGGCTTGATGGAACAGTTGGGCGCCGAACTGCCGCGTCTGCGGCTGGACAGCGACGCCGCCCTGTTCGCCGATCAACCGGACAGCAACCTCACGCCACTGGCCGGCCCCGATGACCTGGCCTACATCATGTACACCTCCGGTTCGACCGGTAAGCCCAAGGGCACGCTGGTTACCAACGGCTCGGTGGTCAACCTGGCCTGGGCGCGCATCCATGGCTTGTATCGCCGCTATACCGATCAGCCGATGCGCACCAGTTTCAACTACTCGTTTGCCTTCGACAGTTCGGTGGCCGAACTCATCTTGCTGCTCGACGGCCATAGCCTGTACCTGACTCCGGAAGACGTGCGCTACGACCCCGAGGCCCTGGCGCAGTTTTTCCGCGAAACCCGCCTGGAAGCCTTCGAATGCACTCCGGCGCAGCTCAAGGCCCTGCTCGAAAGTGACGGCGTGCGTCGTGGCGAAGTGTATTTGCCGCGCTTCGTTCTGTTTGGTGGCGATGCGGTGGATGCGCAGCTTTGGCAGCGTCTGCCGTCGATTGCCGGCAGCCGCTTCTTCAACACCTACGGTCCGACCGAATGCACGGTTGATGCGACCGGTTGCGCCGTCGACGATTTCCCGCAGCGTCCGATCATCGGGCGGCCAATCGCCAACGTGCGCACGTACGTACTCGATGCCTTCCTCAATCCGATGCCGGTCGGCGTACCGGGGGAACTGCACATCGGCGGTGCCGGCGTGACCCTGGGCTACCTCAATCGCACCGAACAGACCGCGAAGGTGTTCATCGACGACCCGTTCTCGCCGCTGGCGGGTGCGCGGATGTACAAGTCCGGCGATCTGGTGCGCTGGCTGCCCGACGGCCAGCTCGAATACCTGGGGCGCATGGACCATCAGGTGAAAATCCGTGGTTTCCGTGTCGAACTGGGTGAAATCGAAGCGCTGATCGGCGCCCAACCGGGCGTCCGTCAGGCGGTGGTATTGGCCCGTGAAGACGTGCCCGGCGACAAGCGTCTGGTGGCTTACGTCACCTGCGATCAGCAGGCCGACATCAACGCCTGGCGCAAAACCATCGGCGCCGCCCTGCCCGACTACATGGTGCCGTCGGCGTTTGTGCTGCTCGATGAGTTGCCGCTGACCGACAACGGCAAACTCAACCGCAAGGCCCTGCCTGCACCGGACATTCAGACTGAACCCGACGCCCAGGACCCACCGCGCACTGTCGCCGAACAACAACTCGCCGCCCTGTGGTCCGAGCTGTTGAACGTGCCGCTGACCCAGATTGGTCGCGACAGTCATTTCTTCTACCTCGGTGGTCATTCGTTGCTGGCGGCGGTGCTGTTTGCCCGTCTGCGCCAACAGTTCGCCACGGTTCCGCCACTGCGTGCAGTGTTCGAACACCCGACCCTTGATGCGCTGGCAGCCCTGTTGGGTGAGCCGCTGCAAGCCCCCGAGGCAACATTCATCCCGGTGGCACGTCCCGCCCGTTTGCCGTTGTCGTTCGAACAGCAACGCTTGTGGTTCCTCGAACAATTGAGTGCTGGCGGTGGCGAATACAACGTGGTCAGCGCCGTGCAGTTCGACGGCGAGCTGAACACCCAGGCCTTACAGTCGGCCCTGAGCAGCGTGGTTCAACGTCATGAAATCCTGCGCAGCCGTATCGTGCGTGAGACCGATGGCGAGTTGGCGCTGATCATCGAACCGCAGGTCAACCTCACCTTGCGCGTGGCAGCGCTGGATGCGGCGACTGACGACACCTGGCAACAGCTGACCGATGAGGCCATCCACGCCGAAACCGGACAGCGTTTCGACCTTGCCACCCAAGTGCCGATCCGCGCCACGCTGATACAACGCAGCGGCTGCACCCAGGCGTTGCTGTTACTGACCGTGCATCACTGCGCCACCGACGATGCCTCAAGCCAGAACCTGCTGGATGAACTGGCGCAGTTCTATACCGCACAATGCCAAGGCACCGTCGCCACACTGCCGAACCTGGCGTTGCAATACCCGGATTACGCGCTGTGGCAGCGTGAGTCCGGGCAACAGGCGTTGTTCCGCAGTCAACTCAAGTACTGGCGCACGCAACTGGAAGACGGCAATTACCTGTTGGACCTGCCCACCGAACAGGGGCGGCCTAACCAGCTCGACCCGGTCGCCGGCGCGGTACAACTGCAACTGCCGCCAGAACTGGTGGGACGCTTGCGGCAGTTCGCCCAGCAACGCGGCGCCACCCTGTACATGTTGATGCTCAGTGCGGCGCAGTTGTTGTTGGGACGTTACGCCAACCAACGCGACGTGCGGATCGGCAGCCCAGTGGCCCAGCGTCCGCTGGCTGAACTGCAGCCGCTGATCGGCTGCTTCGTCAACACCTTGGTAATGCGCGCCGACCTCGATCCGGCGCTGGATTTCGAAGGTTTGCTGAGCCATGTGCGCAACCGCGTGCTGGACGCGCAACAGCATCAGGACGTGCCGTTCGATCAGGTGGTCGAAAAACTGGCGCCGGAGCGCAGCCTCGGCCAGACGCCGCTGTTCCAGGTGTTGTTCGTGATGCAGAACGCCGACACTTCGGCCAGTCACTGGCCACAATTGCAGGTCCGCGAACGAGCGGTAACCGCTCAGGCGACCAAGTTCGATCTGAACTGGGAAGTGCATGACGGCGAGGTGCTGTCGGTGTTGCTCGAATACCGTGCCGCGCTGTTCAGCGAAACCACGGCCCGACGTTGGTTGGCGCAATGGCAACAATTGCTCGAAACAATGCTCGATGCTCCCCAGGCCCGCCTTGGCGACTGGTCACCGTTGACGGTGCCGGAGCGTCAACGCCAATTGATCGAGTGGAACGCGACCGAACGCGACTACAGCGGCCCGACCAACCTGCACACGGCCCTGACCCAACAAGTGGCCCTCAGCCCCAACGCCCCGGCGCTGGTGTTCGAAGGCCAGCGTCTGAGTTACGCAGAACTCGATCAACGCGCGCAAACCGTAGCCCGCGCCTTGCGCGCTGCCGGTATTGGCAGCGGCGCCATCGTTCCTGTGTGCATGGAGCGCTCCGTGGAAATGGTCGTGGCCTTGCTCGGCATCGTGCATGCTGGCGCGGCGTGGTTGCCGCTGGACCCGGAATTGCCGGCTGCACGGTTGGCGTTCCTGATCGCGGACGCTGATGCTCAGGTCACCTTGACCCAAGCGCAGTGGCTGGCGCGTTTGCCGGTCGGGCACAACGCCTGGACGCTGGATGCGTTGCCAAAAGCAGAAAGCGGTGAACCGATCAGCGTCAGCCCGAGCGACCTGGCCTACGTGCTCTACACCTCCGGCTCCACCGGCCAGCCAAAAGGCGTGATGAACGAACACGGCGCCTTGATGAACCGTCTGCACTGGATGCAAGACGCCTTCCCGATTGGCCCGAACGACCGCGTGTTGCAGAAAACCCCGTACAGCTTCGACGTGTCGGTATGGGAATTCTTCTGGCCATTGATCACTGGCGCCACCCTGGTGGTCGCTCGTCCGGACGGCCATCGCGACCCGGCGTACCTCAGTCAATTGATCCAGCAGGAACAGGTCACTACCCTGCACTTCGTACCGTCGATGCTGCGCGCCTTTGTCGAAGAGCCGAGCCTGGTCAACTGCCGCAGCCTGCGTCAGGTGTTCGCCAGCGGCGAAGCCCTGCCGGTGGACCTGGTGCGGCGTTTCATGACTCAACACCCGGCGGCACTGGTCAACCTCTACGGCCCGACCGAAGCGGCGATTGACGTCTCGGTATGGCGTTGTTCGGTGGACGACCTGATCGTGCCAATCGGCAAGCCGATCGCCAACCTGCGCCTGTACATCCTCGACGAGGCCATGCAGCCACTGCCCATCGGCAGCATTGGCGAGTTGTACATCGGCGGGGTCGGCGTGGCGCGCGGTTACCTGAAACGTGCGGACCTGACCGAGGAACGTTTCCTCGCCAGCCCGTTCATCGACGGCGATCGCCTGTACCGCACCGGCGACCGCTGCCGCTTCCTCGCCGATGGCAATATCGAATACCTCGGCCGTCTCGACCATCAGGTGAAACTGCGCGGCCAGAGGATTGAGCTGGGAGAAATCGACGCTGAATTGCTGGCGCAAACCGGCGTTCGTGACGCTGCCACGTTGTTGCTTGATCAGCGTCTGGTGAGTTTCTGGTGTGGTGAAGCCGATGAAGCCGCATTGCGCGCGGCATTGAGCGACAACTTGCCGTCGCACATGCTGCCAAGCCTCTTGGTGCAACTCGACAGCTTGCCGCTCAACAGCAACGGCAAACTCGATCGCAAGGCGCTGGCCGCCCTGCCATTGCCTGAAACCAAAAGCGACCAGCCACGCAGAGCGCCGCGCAACGCCACTGAAACGGCACTCTGCGAGTTGTTCAGCGAAGTGCTGGAATGCCCGTTGGTGGGGATCGACGATCACTTCTTCCACCTCGGCGGCCATTCCTTGCTGGCCACGCGACTGGTCGCCCGGGTTCGTGAACGCCTCGGCGCCAGCCTGCCGCTGGCGCTGGTGTTCGCCCAGCCGACGGTGGCGGCGCTGGCCGGTCATCTGCGCGCGGCGATGCCGGGTGAACTGATCACCGCGCAGCCGCGCCCGGCACAGTTGCCGCTGGGCCTGGCGCAGCAGCGGTTCTGGATGCTCAGCCGTCTGGTGCCGGATTCGCGTGAATATCACATGCCATTCGCCCTGACCTTGCATGGCGAGCTTCAAGTTCAGGCCTTGCGCGAGGCATTCGAACAAGTCAGCGAGCGCCATTTGGTGCTGCGCAGCCGCATCGTTGAAGTTGAAGGCGAGCCGCAGTTACTGATCGACAATCAGGGCCCGGCGCTCGCGGTCACTTCGGTCACCACACAAGACTGGGCGGTGGCGTGCGCCGATGCTCAGAACGAGCTGATGGCACCGTTCGACCTGGCCACCGCCGCACCTTGGCGTGCACACCTGTTGCAACGTCAGGACAGCGACGAAAGCCTGTTGCTGGTGTGCCTGCACCACAGCGCCACCGACGGTTGGGCGATGCAGTTGCTGATCGACGAATTGGCCCAGGCCTACAGCGCCGGCCTGAACGGACAGTCGCCTGCCTGGACCGCCCTGGACGTCGACTATGTTGATTTCGCCCTGTGGCAGCAGCACCCGGACACACAGGTTCGGCGCAATGACAGCCTGGATTACTGGAAAAATCACCTCGGCCAGGACGACTACCAACTCGATCTGCCTCTCGACCATCCACGCGGTGCCGAGGCGGATCGCCGCGCCCGGCAACTGACCATCAACCTCGGCGCCTCGCGTGCCGAAGCCATCCGCCAGTTCGCCCGCCAACGCGGCACCACCAGCTACGTGGTACTTGCGACGGCACTGAGTGCCTTGCTCGCACGCTACAGCGGTCAGCGTGAAATTCGCCTCGGCACCCCGGCCGATCAGCGCGATCAGCCGCAAACCCAAGCGTTGCTGGCGTGTCTGGTGAACACGCTGGTGATCCGTAGCGAAGTCAATCAACAGGCTCCGGCCGAGCAGTTGCTGGCCAGCCTCGAGGCAGATCTGCGCGCGGCCCAGGCCCATGCCGACCTGCCGTTTGCAACACTGGTCGGCGCCGTGGCCCAGCGCCGCGACCTGAACCGCACGCCGCTGTTCCAGGTGATGTTCTCCCTCAACCACGGCCGCATGGACAGCAGCCAATGGCCAGGCCTGAACATCGAAGAGCAGACGCTGCCGGTGATCGACGCCAAGTTCGAACAGAGCTGGGAAGTCCAGGACGATGGCAGCGACATGATCCTCGCACTGGAATACCAGGCGGCGCTGTTTGACGAATTGACGATGCAGCGCTGGAGCGCGCAATGGTGCGCGTTGCTGGACGCACTGGTGGCGACGCCAGCCCGGACGCTGGTCGAGTTGTTCCCGCAACAACAGGATCAGCAGCAACTGGATCGCTGGAACGCGACCGAACGTCATTACAGCGGCCCGACCAATCTGCACACGGCCCTGACCCAGCAAGCGGCCCTCAGCCCCAACGCCCCGGCGCTGGTGTTCGAAGGCCAGCGCCTGAGTTATGCCGAGCTCGATCAACGCGCGCAAACCGTGGCCAAAGCCTTGCGCGCTGCCGGTATTGGCAGCGGCGCCATCGTTCCTGTGTGCATGGAGCGCTCCGTGGAAATGGTCGTGGCCTTGCTCGGCATCGTGCATGCTGGCGCGGCGTGGTTGCCGCTGGACCCGGAATTGCCGGCTGCACGGTTGGCGTTCCTGATCGCGGACGCTGATGCTCAGGTCACCTTGACCCAAGCGCAGTGGCTGGCGCGTTTGCCGGTCGGGCACAACGCCTGGACGCTGGATACGTTGCCAAAAGCAGAAAGCGGTGAACCGATCAGCGTCAGCCCGAGCGACCTGGCCTACGTGCTCTACACCTCCGGTTCCACCGGCCAACCGAAAGGCGTGATGAACGAACACGGCGCCTTGATGAACCGTCTGCACTGGATGCAGGACGCCTTCCCGATTGGCCCGAACGACCGCGTCTTGCAGAAAACCCCGTACAGCTTCGACGTGTCGGTGTGGGAATTCTTCTGGCCGCTGATCACCGGCGCCACCCTGGTGATCGCTCGCCCGGACGGCCATCGTGACCCGGCGTACCTCAGCCAATTGATCCAGCAAGAGCAGGTCACCACCCTGCACTTCGTGCCGTCGATGCTGCGAGCCTTTGTCGAAGAACCGAGCCTGGTCAACTGCCACAGCCTGCGTCAGGTGTTCGCCAGCGGCGAAGCGCTGCCGGTGGATCTGGTGCGGCGTTTCATGACTCAACACCGGGCGGCACTGGTCAACCTCTATGGCCCGACCGAAGCGGCCATCGACGTCTCGGTATGGCGCTGTTCGGTGGACGACCTGATCGTGCCGATTGGCAAACCGATCGCCAACCTGCGTTTGTACATCCTCGACGAGGTGCAACAACCTCTGCCAATAGGCAGTATCGGCGAGCTGTACATCGGCGGGGTCGGCGTGGCGCGCGGTTACCTGAAACGTGCGGACCTGACCGAGGAACGTTTCCTGGCCAGCCCGTTCATCGACGGTGATCGCCTGTACCGCACCGGCGACCGCTGCCGCTTCCTCGCCGATGGCAACATCGAGTACCTCGGCCGTCTCGACCATCAGGTGAAGCTGCGCGGTCAGCGGATCGAACTGGGGGAAATCGATGCGGCGCTGTTGAACCAGCCTGGTATCACTGGTGCCTGCACCCTGGTGATCGACAACCGCTTGGTGGCGTTCTACAGCAGCAGCGCCGCGCAATCGGAGCTGGGCGCGCTGCTCACCGCCGAGTTGCCGGCGTACATGGTGCCGGCGGTGTGGGTCGAAGTGCCGGCCCTGCCCCTGACCACCAACGGCAAGATCGACCGAAAGGCCTTGGCCAACCGGCCACTGCCGCAGACTCAGGAAGACCACGTCGCACCGCGCAACGAACTGGAAGCCCTGCTCTGCCAGTTGTTCGGTGAACTGCTTGGCGAAGCCTTGACCGGTGGCCGTGAAGTCGGGACTTCGGACAGCTTCTTCGCCCTGGGCGGTGACTCGATTCTCGGTCTGAAACTGATCTCGCGACTGCGTGAACAGGGTTATTCGCTCACGCCAAAAGACCTGTTCCGTTCGCCGACCCCGGCGGCATTGGCTCAAGTGGCCAGTCCGTTGCTGACGCTGGCCGAACAAGGCGATGTGACCGGTGCGATGCCGCTGATGCCGTTGCATCAGTGGTTCTTCGACCAACAGCAGCCGCAGGCCGCGCACTGGAATCAATCGGTGCTGGCCGACAGCGACCGGCGTCTACAGCCAGACCTCGTGCAGGCGACCCTTGACCGTCTGGTCGCCCACCACGATGCATTGCGCTTGCGTTTCACTGAGGTTGACGGGCAATGGCAGGCGCAGATCGCGCCGGTTGAACCTGCACAATTGACGTGCTGCGAACACCTGGAGCAACTGCAACAGGTCGCGCAAAGCCTGGACCTGCAACACGGTCCGCTGTTCGCCGCTGCGTTGCTCGAAGGCGAGCCGCAACGTTTGTATCTGGTCGCGCATCACCTGGTCGTCGACGCGGTGTCATGGACGCCGTTACTGGAAGATTTCCAGCAGCTGTATCAAGGGCTGGAACGTGGCGAGAACCCGCGTCTGCCGGCGAAAACCACGTCCTACCGGCAATGGGCCGAGTATCTGCACGCCCATGCCGCTGCGGTCAGCGCCGAACAGCGCTACTGGAACGCCCAGATCACTGCGAACAGTGCGCCGGTGGCCACGGTTGCCGAGCGTCAAACCTTGTCGGCCCGTTGGGATGCGGCTCGCACTCATCAATGGCTGACCGAGTCCCACGCCGCGTATCGCACGCAACCGGAAGAACTGCTGATTGCCGCCCTCGCCGCTACACTGGCGGAAGCCGAAAGCCGTGCCGACATCCTGGTGGATCTGGAGCGCCATGGTCGCGATGCGCCGTTTGAGGGCCTGGATGTCAGCCGCACCGTCGGCTGGTTCACCACCCTGTACCCGCTGCGCGTGAATTCCAGCGGTGCCCCCGGCGACCGGGTGCGCAACGCCAAGGAGGCCTTGCGCGCCGTGCCGGGTCAGGGCCTCGGGCACGGACTGCTGCGTCAGCGCGGCGAGTTGCCGTGGGGGCGTGGCGATGTGTTGTTCAACTACCTGGGGCATGAGCAAACGCCACAGGGCTGGTTGCGCGCCAGCACCTTGACCCCTCCGCCGGAAGTGGCGTTGGCCAACCGGGTGACCCACGGCCGCGAAGTGGTGGCCTGGCTGGAAGACGGTGTGCTGCGTGTCGAATGGCACAGCGTCACCCCGGCCGCCGACAGCCGCTTGCCCGCTCGCCTGCTGGAACACCTGCAAGCACTGGTCGGGCATTGCCTCGACCCGCAGGCCGGGACGCTGATGCCGTCGGACTTCCCGCTGGCCAAAGGCATGAACCAGGCGACCCTCGACACCCTGCTCAAACGCCTGGGGCCGAAGAAGTGAGCCCCGACCTCGACCTGAATTTGACTTCGGAGTGCGCCGCTCACGGCGCACGTGCCTCTACGATTTTCTGGATTGAACACTGCTGCCATGCATGACCAAATCGAAAACATCTATTCGCTGACGCCGCTGCAAAAAGGCCTGCTGTACCACGAAGCCTATGCACCGGAATCCCGGGTTTATTACCAGCAAATGAACATCGGCCTGGCCGGTGAGCTCGACCTCGACGCGTTCCGCCAGGCCTGGATTGCGCTGATGCAACGCCACGCGGTATTGCGCACGGCGTTTCTCTGGGAAGAGCTGGACGACGCTTATCAGGTCATCCTCAAGGAAGTCGATCTGCCGTTGCGCGAAGTCGATTTGCGCGGTAACCCGCAAGGGCTGGCGGCCCTGGCGGCAGAAGATCACGCACAAGCTTTCGAACTGGGTGCCGCGCCGCTGATGCGCTTGACCCTGGCGCGTCTGGACGATGTGAACGGACAAGCGCAGTGGTCGCTGGTATGGACGCACCATCACCTGTTGCTCGACGGCTGGAGCGTCGGTTCGCTGCTGGCGGACTGGCGCGATCTTTATCGCGCGGCCCGTCGCGGGCAAAACGCGGCATTGGAAGCGGTGCGACCGTTCCAGGACTACGTGGCCTACCTCAGCGAACGCCCATCCGCCGATGAGTTCTGGCGCAGTCGCCTGGCGGATTTCGCCAACACCACTCGCGTGCCCGAGTCGGACCCGCGTGGCCTGCTCGCCGACCCTGTGGACGCGCACCTGCCCTGCACCGAACACCAGCGTGTGCTGGATGCCGCAACGACTGCGCGCCTGAGTAGCTTCGCCCGTGACAACAACCTGACCGTCAACACCCTGCTGCAAGCGGCGTACGCTTACCTGCTGGGGCGCCATAACGGCAGCGACGAAGCCTTGATCGGCGTCACCGTCGCCGGGCGTCCACAGCGCCTGAGCGGTGTCGAGCGCATGGTTGGTCTGTTCATCAATACCCTGCCGCTACGGGTGCGCTGGGACGAGGCGCCGACCGTTGGCCAATGGCTGGCGGGCATCCAGGACTGGAACGCCGAGATGCGAGAGCATGAACACACGCCGCTCGCCAGTCTGCGGGCCTTGACCGCGCTGCCGCCCGGTGGCGAGTTGTTCGAAGCAATCATGGTGTTCGAAAACTTCCCGTTCCCCCGGGAGCTGGATCAGATCGACGAGGGCCTCGTCGGGCTGGCGGATGACGAACACAAAGCGCCGTTGCGCCACACCGGCGGGCGCAACAACTACCCGATGTCGCTGATCGCTTCGATGGAAAGCGACAGTTTGCACCTGCACTTGGTGCATCAGCGCAAACGCTTGTCCGATGCGGCCGGCACTCGCCTGATGGAGCAGTTGGTAACGCTGCTCGACGAACTGAGCCGCGACGCCAACCGGCCACTGGCCGAAGTGCCGTTGTGCCCGATGCAGGAACTGAACCTGACCCGCACCTGGGGCAACGGCGCGACCCTTGAAGTGCCGGATGCTCCGCTGCATGAATTGATCGCCGCTCAGGCCCGCCGCCATCCCGAGCGTGAAGCCGTGCGCGACACACATGGCGCATTGAGCTACGGCGAGCTGCTTGAAGCCTCGACTGGACTGGCCAACGCCTTGCGCCAGAGCGGTGTGCAACACGGTGATCGCGTCGCGCTGGCCCTGCCCCGTAGCAACGACGCAGTGATCGCGCTATTGGCGGTAATGCAGGCCGGCGCTTGCTTCCTGCCGCTGGACCTGGGCCAACCGGCCTCGCGCCTGGGTGCGCTGATGGCCAGTGCCGATGTGAATTTCATCATCGGCGTGCCGACCTTCGACATCGCCTCTGCGCAGGTGATCGAGGCCTCGGCCCGCGCCACCGGGATCGACCTGCCCGCGGTGGATCAACAGGCCTGCGCCTATGTGATCTACACCTCAGGGTCCACCGGGACGCCGAAAGGTGTGCGCCTGTCCCATCGCGCCATCGTCGCTTATGTCAGCGGCATTCTGGCCGAACTGGGTTGTGCCGAGGCTGAACAACCGTGGCGCCATGCGCTGCTATCGACCTTCGCGGCGGACCTCGGTTACACCCAGTTGTTCGGTGCGCTGGTCAGTGGTGGCAGCTTGCTGCTGGTGGACGACGATACCCGCGCTGACCCGAACGCCCTGGCCCAGTGCTTTGCCGACTTCACCCCGGACCTGGTCAAGCTCACGCCCAACCACCTGCACGGTCTGCTCGCCGCGCATCCTGACGTGCGTCTGCTGCCGCGCCGCGCCTTGTTGCTCGGTGGCGAAGCGCTGCACGGCTCGCTGCTGGACACTATCCGTGCGCTGCGCCCGGAACTCGCGGTCTACAACCACTACGGCCCAACCGAAAGCGCCGTCGGCATTTGCCTGTCGCGCATCGTCCAGCCATTGGCCGGCGTACAACCGCTGGGCCATCCGCAACCGAACCGGCTCCTGCGGGTACTCGACAGCCACGGTCACACCGTGCCGGTCGGTGTGCCGGGTGAATTGTGGGTCGGTGGCGAAGGTCTGGCCATCGACTACCTGGGTGATCCGGTGCAAACCGCCGCACGCTTCACCGCCGTTGCCGACCTGCCCCGCGCCTACCGCACCGGCGACCGTGTGCGCTGGCTGGAATCCGGTGAACTGGCGTTCCTCGGGCGCGTCGACAACCAGGTCAAATTGCGCGGTTACCGCATTGAGCTGGGCGAAGTCGAAGCGCAAATCAAACGCCTGTCGAGCAACATTCAGCAAGTGCTGGTCCGTGTGGTGCAACCGGCCAACGAGACGCCGCGCCTGATTGCCTGGCTGGTGGCCAGCACCTCAATGTCGGCGGACAAACTGCGTTATGACCTGGCCCTGCGCGTACCGGATTACATGGTGCCGGCAGACTTCATCGCCCTGGATGCCATCCCGCTGAACGCTAACGGCAAACCGGACATCGCTAGCCTGCCACTGCCCGATGCCCCTACCAGTCAGGACAATTACGAAGCCCCGCGTGACGCGGTGGAAATCGCCTTCGCCGAGATCTGGCAGGATGTGTTGCGAGTCGAGCGCGTGGGGATTCACGACAACTTCTTCGCCTTGGGCGGCGATTCTATTCTCAACCTGCAAATCATTGCCCGTGCTCACCAGCGCGGCATGAAGCTGACCCCCAAGCAGTTGTTCGAAAACCGCACCATCGCTGAAATTTCGGCGGTCATCAGCCAAGGCGCGAACTACAGCCGCGACACCACCAGCGCTGCGCGCAATGTACCGCTGACCGCAGGTCAACACGCCCGTCTCGAAGCCGGGCCGTTGGCGGCGGACTGGCGCTGCGTGGCGCTGAATACGCCGATCAGCCTCGAAGTGCTGAACCGCGCCGTGCAGGCTCTGCAACAGCAACACCGTGCACTGCAACTGGGCCTGACCCAACAAGCGGACGGAAGCTGGGCGCAAACCCTGCCGAGCACACCGAAACCGGTCAGTGCCAGCCGCCAGCCGTTCGACACTGACAACCTGAGCGCACTGGCCGAAAACGTCCTGGCCACACTGGATCACGCATCAGGCGAAGGCTGGCACGCGTGCCTGTCGGAACAAGGCGACGCCGTGCTGTTGGTGTCTCATGCACTGCGCCTGGATGCTGCTTCCTGGGCGTTGTTGATGACTGACCTGACGCTGGCCGTGGCTCAAGCGCAATACGATCGTACGATTGAATTGCCGCGTCACGGTGGTCATCTCGATGAATGGGCCGAACATCAAAACCTTTGTGCCCGCGATGAAGACGGGCTGGAATCGGCCTGGGAATACTGGCTGCAATACGCTGGTGAAACCCTGCCGTCCGTCCCACAACCGGATGACCTGACCACTGAGAGCCGCGTACAGATTTCGGCGCCACTCAGCGTTCGTCTGAACCTGCTGCAACGCCGCAGCCACGCGCCTTGGGCATCGCTGGTGGCCACCGCTGTCGCGGCGGAACTGGCGCAGCAAAGTGCCGAACAGGACATCTGGCTGAGCCTGGATCGCGGTCGCTGCGAGCGGGCCCGTTTGCCGCTCAGCAGTGCCCTGAGCCGTACCGACTTCAACCCGGCGACGGTGATCGGTGCGCTGAGCCACGCCGTTCCGCTGCGTCTGAACGTGACACCCGGCGCCAACGCCGCGCAATTGCTTGCACAGGTCGACGCGCAACTGGCTGCCGCCCCGCACACCGGGGACGACTACGGTGTGCTGCGTTATCTCGCTGACAACGACTACTTGCGCGAACCGCTGCTGAGCCTGCCGCAGCCCACCGTGCATATTGTCATGGCCGGCGAATGGCAAGCCCCTGAGGGGCCGTTGGGCGAGGTCATCGCCGCCAGCGCGCCAATCGATGGCGCCGGGCTGACCCTGTCCGTCAGCCTGCAACACGGTCAACTGCAAATCGATTGCCGTGGCCCAGGCGCAGAACACTGGGCCGAGGCACTGGAGCAGCGTCTGGCCCTGCTGGCTGCCAACGCCGAGCAAGCCATCCCGGGTGCCCACGCGTTCCCGTTGTGCCGCGCCGCCGGTCACGACCTCACAGCCCTCGGTGCAAACTTCGACTGGGCCGGCATCGACGACTTGCTGCCCCTGTCGCCCATGCAGGAAGGCATGTTGCTGCACACCCTGCTACGTCCCAACAGCGGCATCTACCTGATGCAGCAACGTTATCGCTGGGACGGCGCACTGGACCGCAGCGCCATCGAATTCGCCTGGGCGCAGCAACTGGCCCGGCATCCGATGCTGCGCACCGGTTTCTGGTGGCAGGACGGCAAGGCAGCGCTGCAATGTGTCTACCACGACACCGACCCGGCCTTCGCCTGGTACGACTGGCGTCACCTCGACGAAGCAAGCCGCCAACGTCAACTGGACGCCGTGCTGGACGCCGAATGCCGGCAGGGTTTCGACATGCGCCGCCCACCGCTGACCTTTCTTCGGGTGTTCCAGGTGGCCGATCAGGAGTTCCTGATCGTGCGCAGCTTCCACCACATCCTGACCGATGCCTGGTGCTTCGGCCTGTTGATGGCCGACCTGTTCGCCCATTACCAGGCTCGCGTACTCGGCCAGCCTGTGGCGCGTCCGTTGCTGCCGTCGTTCAGCAATTACATCCATTGGCTGCAATGCCAGGACACGTCCATCACTGAACAATTCTGGACCCGCGAACTGGCCGGTTTCAGCGCACCGACGCCGTTGGTGGTGGATCGTCCGGCCGTGACCGAGCAGGCGGTCGAAGCGGTGGCCAACCTTGACGTGACCCTGTCGATTGTCGACACCCGCGCCTTGACAGCGTTGTGCCAGCAGCACCAGCTCACGCCCAACACCTGGATTCAGGGCGCCTGGGCCTTGCTGTTGTCCCGCTATAGCGGCAGCGATGACGTGCTGTTCGGCGTTACGGTGTCGGGACGTCCGGCCGATTTGCCGGGCGTGGAAGACATCGTCGGGTTGTTCATTAACAGCCTGCCGCTGCGGGTCAAGGTTGACGACTCGCAAACCGTGGTGCCGTGGCTACAAGCGTTGTTCGCGCACAACTACGAGCTGCGCGCCTACGAACATGCACCGCTGGTGGACATTCAGCGCTGGAGTGAAATCGAGCACGGTCGCTCGCTGTTCGACAGCCTGGTGGTGTTCGAAAACGCGCCGTTCGACGCAGGTCTATCGGATCGTCAAGTCGACTTCAACGTTGATATCTATGAAGACCGCGTGCACACCAACTACCCGATGACCGTGGTGCTCTACCCCGGTGATCGGCTGGGCATTCGCCTGACTTACGACGCCTCACGTTTTGACACCGACACCGTGCAGCGCATGCTCGGCCATTTGCGTCAGTTGCTTACGCAAATGGTTGCCCAGCCTGACGCGCCACTGGCCTCGCTGTCGTTGTTGACGCCGGATGAACGCCAGACCCTGCTGGTGGACTGGAACCGTAGTGAACTGGACTTCCCGCTGGATCAAACCTACCCCGAACTGTTCGCCCGACAAGTGGCGGAGCATCCGCAGCGCATTGCTGCCGTGTGTGGTGCCAACAGCTTGAGCTACGCCGAGCTGGATCAGCGCTCGAACCGCCTGGCTCGTGCGCTGATCGAAACCGGTGCCGGTCGCGACACGCTGGTGGCGCTGGCCGCTGAACGCGGCCTGCCATTGCTGAGCATGATGATTGCGGTGCTCAAGGCAGGCGCGGCCTACCTGCCGCTGGACATCAAGCATCCGCCTCAGCGCCTGAGCGAAATTCTCGAACTGTCCGGGGCGACGATTCTGTTGACCAGTGACAGTGCCGACGCGGTCATCGACCCAGCACTGGCCGCGAGCACCGCGACTCCGCGCCGCCTGCGCACCGAAGCCCTATGGCTGGCGGGCGATGCAACGCCACTGAACGTCACAGGCAGCCCCGACGATCTGGCCTACGTGATCTTCACCTCAGGCTCCACCGGCACGCCCAAAGGGGCCATGGTCGAGCAAGGGGGCATGCTCAACAACATCTTCGGCAAGGTGCCGACCCTGGGCCTGTCGAGCGAAGACCGGATTGCCCAGACCGCCTCCCCGGCGTTCGACATTTCGGTCTGGCAGTTCCTCGCCGCACCCATCCTTGGCGCCACCGTGCACATCCTGCCGGACGTGATCGCCCACGACCCCGAGCGCCTGCTGCAAGCGCTGGAGCACCAACAATTGTCAGTGCTCGAAGCCGTGCCGACGATGATCCGTGCCCTGCTCGACCTCGCCAGCACCGACACGCAACTGTCGGCGCTGCGCTGGTTGCTGCCGACCGGCGAAGCCCTGCCTCCAGCGCTGGCCCAGGCCTGGCTGAGCCGCTTTGCCCATGTGCCGCTGATGAACGCCTATGGTCCGGCGGAATGCTCGGACGACGTGGCGTTCCACCCGCTGACCGCTGTGCCTGAAGAAGGCGGCAACGCCATGCCAATTGGCCGGCCGACCGCCAACAATCATCTGTACCTGGTGGATGCCGCGTTGCGGCCAGTGCCAGTGGGTGTACCGGGGGAAATCTGCGTTGGTGGCATCGGCGTCGGTCGTGGTTACCTGAACGATCCGGAGAAAACCCAGGCTGCGTTCGTCGCACATCCATTCGAACCCGGCGCGCGTTTCTACCGCACCGGTGACCTGGGTCGCTGGCGTGCGGACGGAGTGATCGAGTTCCTCGGTCGCCGTGATCAGCAGGTTAAAATCCGCGGTCACCGCATCGAATTGGGGGAAATCGAAGATCATCTGGGACGTCATCCCGCCGTGCAAGCCGTGGCCGTGATCGTCAACGCCGACCAACGTGGCGACTTGCAACTGGTCGCCTACTGGACCGGCGATGACACGCCGGTGGCGGTGCTGCGCGAATGGCTGAGCCAACGTCTGCCGTCGTACATGGTGCCGGCCCATTGGCAACAGCTGGACGCGCTGCCGCAGAACACCAACGGCAAGGTCGACCGCAAAGGGTTGACTGCACGTGCGCTGGACAGCAACGACCTGAGCGAGCAACGGCCGCTGCGCAGCGACACCGAACAGCAACTGGGCGCGATATGGGCGCAGATTCTCAATGAGACGGCGATCGGTGCCGACGACAATTTCTTCGCCCTCGGCGGACACTCATTGCTGGCGACGCTGGTGGTCTCGCGGATTCGCAGCCAACTCGCGGTGGACCTGCCACTGCGTGCAGTCTTCGATCATCCGGTATTGGAAAACCTGGCCCGCGCAATCGACAGCGCCCGCTTGCAGGGGGCACCTTTGGCCCTGCCTGCGATCTCTGCGGCAGACCGTTCGCGACCGCTGCCGCTATCGTTTGCCCAACAACGTCTGTGGTTCCTGGAGCAACTGAATCCTGGCTCCAGCGGTTTCAATATTCCGTTCGCCCTGACCCTGACCGGGGCACTGAATGTCGAAGCCCTGCGCCTGGCGTTCGAACAACTGATCGCGCGCCATGAAGTGCTGCGCAGCACCGTGCACAGCGATCACGGTGAACCCTGGCAGCGGATCGAAGCGGCGCAGGCGTTTGCCTTGCCGATCAGCAATCTGCAACAGGTCTCGGCGCAGGAACAGGAGCCGGCCATCCAGTTGCAATTGGCCGAGGTCTTCGGCCAGCCGTTCGACTTGACCCAAGCGCCATTGATTCGTGCGCGGTTGCTGAAACTGGACGCGCAGACTCATGTGTTGACCATTGCCATGCACCACATTGCGGTGGACGCCTGGTCCATTGCGCAACTGGTAGATCAACTGGCCACGGACTACATCGGTTTCGGCACCACGGCTGCCCGCATCGAAACCCCGGCCCTGCAATACGCCGACTTCGCCGTGTGGCAACGCACGCACCTGCCGGGTCCGGTCTGGCAGCAACAACTGGCCTACTGGCGCCAGCAGTTGCAAGCCAGCCCGGCGCCGCTGTTGTTGCCGGGTGCTCAAGCTCGCGACCACGGCAAGTGCGCGCGTCATCGCCGTCGCTTGCCCGCGTCATTGGCTCAGGCCATCGGCGAGTTGGCCACGGCTCGCGAGGCTTCGCCGTTCATGGTGTTGCACAGCGCGCTGAACGTGTTGCTGCATCAGCAGACCGGACGCGAAGACCTGCTGGTCGGCACCGACATCGCCAACCGTCATCAGCAACAGACCGAAGACATGGTCGGCTTCTTCGTCAACCAGTTGGTGCTGCGTTGCCGCGTCGCGCCGCAGCAGACTTTCGATCAATTGCTGAGCGATGCCCGCCGCGTGGCGCTGGATGCCTTTGCCCATCAGGATTTGCCGTTCGACGCCTTGGTGGCCGACCTGCTTCCACAGCGGGATGCGCGTTACACGCCGTTCTTCCAGGTCAAACTGGTGGTGCAGAACACCCGTCAGCAGGACCTGCATTTGCCGGGTCTGGCGATCAGCGAGCGGGAACTTGAGCCGCAAGCTTCGGATGTGGACCTGCTGATCAACGTCGTGGATGACGGTGAAGGCTTGCTGGTGGTTTACGACTACGACACCGGGCGTTACGCCAGTGCCTACGTCGAATTGCTCGACAGCCTGTTCGTCTGCCTGCTGGAGCAACTCGTGCTGAATGCTGACACCAGCGTCGCTCAGTTGTTGGTGCCACTCAATCAACTGCAACAGACCCGCCGCGAGCTGGCTCAAGCTGCGCTGCGTGAAGCCGGTAGCGCGCGCCAGAGCACCCTGGGCCAGGCCCGTCGCCGCAGCGTCGTGAAGGATGCCGAACAATGATGGTCATCGGCCAATCGACGCTCATGTCCCACTTTTTTGCACAGGTCTCAGCATGACTCAGACTCACGAAGACACGCCATTCGAAGGCTTCGAACTGTCGCCGCAACAGGCGCATCTGTGGCGCCGGCAACAAACTCGTCTGGCTCCGTCAGCGCAGCGGGCCACGCTGCGCATTCGCAGCGAACAACCGCTGGACAGCGCACGGCTGAAAAGCAGTTTGCTGGCCTTGATGCAACGCCACGAGATTCTGCGCACCCGTTATCAGCAACTGCCGGGGATGTCGCTGCCGATGCAGGTGATCGACGATTCAACCGTTGATTGGCAGGCGCTGGGAATCGAACTGCACGTGAACACCCAGTCAGCGACCTTGCACCTGCCGGCCTTGCATCTGGACAGCACCAGCCTGGGCTACCTCAGCGAAGAATGGGCGCTGGGTTACTTGCAAGCTGCGCCTCAGGAGCCGCCGCTGCAATACGCCGACTATGCGGCGTGGCGTCTGGAGTCGGTGGACGACCAGGGCCGACAGTTCTGGGATGAGCAGTTCAATGCAATGGTCGCGGATGTGCCTTTGCCTTGGCAGCGGCAGAATCCGGCTACCGGGATTGTCGAAATGGCGCGGATGCAACTGTCGTTCGACGACGCCACCCTGCAACGCCTCGATCAGCAAGCGACAAGCCTCGGCGTCAGCACCGGTACGGTCATGCTCGCCGCCTGGGTCACCTTGTGGCAACGCTACTGCGAAGCCGAACGCCTGACGCTGGCCTACGAAAACCAGACGCGTCCGGACGTGTTGGGTGATGCCATCGGCCTGTTTTCCGAGCCCATGCCGCTGACGCTCGACACCGCGCCCGAGCTGTCGTTTGCCGCGTTGTGCCAACAATTGAGCGAGCGTGTTGGACTGATCAACGATGCCCGGGATAGCTACCCGAGCCACTTGAGCAACGCGCCGTCACTGTCGGGCGTGGGTTATCGCGAACTCGCAGTCGTGCCGCACAGTGCGCTTAACGATGTCGGTTGGCAGATCGAACAGGTTGACAGTGTCAGCGCTGATTGTGCGTTGCTGTTGCAATACCAGCCGCGTTCGGCCAGTGGTTTGTCACTGCATTTTGATGCCGCGCTCTACTCACCTGCCCATGTCGAGCTCCTCGCCGAGCAGTTGCTGAGCGTGATCGAGCACAGCCTGCGTGAACCGGCCGCCAGCCTGAGCCAACTGACAACTTGCAGCGCCGCCGAGCAACAACGGGTGACCGGCGCATTGGCCACTTCGCCGACTTTGAGCCCGGCGCAAGAACAGCTTTATGCCGCCACTTTTGCCCTGCCAAACCTGGCAGCCTGTTTCGCCCAAGGCTCGGCCTCCAACGCTCAATGCCCGGCGGTCACTGGCCCAAGCGGCACCTTGAGTCATGCCGAACTGGATCAACGCGTCACGGCCCTCACTCAGCAATTGCTTGCCCAAGGCCTGGAACCCGGTGCTCGGATCGCACATTTCCTGCCGCGTGACATCGATGCAGTGGTGGCGCTGGTCGCCATCCTGCGTGCCGGCGCCTGCTACGTACCGATCGACCCGGCCTACCCCACCGAGCGCATCGAGCATATTCTGCGCGACAGCCAGGCCCGTCTGGTGCTGACTCATAACGCTCGCGTGCAAGATCTGCCGGCGGACTGGCAACCGAGCGCGATGGCGATTGATCGAGCGATGCCGGTGGTGCCGTTACGGGAGGAGCCGACCGTCTCGCGGGACCAGCCGGCCTACCTGATTTACACCTCTGGCAGTACTGGACAGCCCAAAGGCGTGGTCATCAGCCATGCCAACGCCCTGCATTCGCTGGCGGCGCGGCTGGCGGGGTATCCGCAGCCGGTGCAACGCTTCCTGCTGCTGTCGTCGTTCGCCTTCGACAGCTCCATCGCCGGGCTGTTCTGGAGCCTGGCCCAGGGCGGTTGCCTGCACCTGGCCAGCGAAACCGAACAGAAAGATCCGCTGCAACTGGCCCGGCTGATCCGCAGCCACGGCGTATCGCACCTGCTGGCACTGCCTTCGTTGTACGCCTTGATCCTGGACGAGTTGGGCGAAGTACCGAGTCCATTGAACACCGCGATTGTCGCCGGTGAAAGCTGCCCGCCAGCGCTGGTCGACAGCCACTATCGCCGCCTACCGGACGCGCAGCTCTACAACGAATACGGACCGACGGAAGCGTCGGTGTGGAGCACCGTCGCTCTCTGCCAACCCGATCAGAACGCGGGGTCCGTCCCCATCGGCCGCGCCATTGCCCACACCCAGATGTATTTGCTCGACAGCGACGGCGCCCCCGTGGCCCGAGGGTTCAAAGGTGAAATTCACATTGCCGGACCGGGACTGTCCGAAGGTTATCTGGGCCTGCCGCAGATGACCTCCGAGAAATTCATCCAGGCCAGTCATCCATCCCTCGACGGCCAACGCCTGTATCGCACCGGCGATTTCGCCTGGCAGGACCTGGACGGACAACTACTGTTCCTCGGGCGCACCGACTCACAGATCAAATTGCGCGGTTACCGTATCGAGTTGGGCGAAATCGAAACCGCGCTATGCAACGTCAGCGCCGCCAAACTGGCGGTGGTCTTGTTGGACACCACTCAGACCGAACCGAGCTTGCGTGCGTTCATAGAATCGGCCACTCAACTTCAGGCCAGTGCCGTGCGCGAATCCCTCGGGGCGCTGTTACCGGCGCACATGATTCCCGCCGATATCCAGTGGCTGGCGCAGCTGCCGCGCACTGCCAACGGCAAGGTCGACCATCGTGCCTTGCTGACCCGTACGCCAAATCGCAGTCTCGCGGCTTACGCAGCGCCCGAAGGGCATGTCGAACAAGTGCTCGCAGCAGTATGGCAAGAGCTGTTGGAGGCTGAAGTAATCGGCCGTCATGACGACTTTTTCGCCCTCGGTGGCCATTCGCTGCTGGTGGTGCGTATGACCGCCAGGTTGCGCGCCACGCTCGGCATTGAGGTGCCGGTCAGTGTGATCTTCCAGCACCCGACGTTGATCGGCCTTTCTGAACAAATTACCCGGCCCCACGACCAGGCAGCGATCATTTCCTTGCAGGCCGGTGAAACTGGACAGACACCGTTGTTCTGCCTGCACCAGCCAGCGGGCGGGGTTCACCATTACATGCCGATGGTCGCCGGGTTGCCGAAGGTGCTGCCGGTGTACGGCGTTCCGCTGCCCGAGTCGCTGCGCAGTCAGGACCTCGTTGCATTAGCCCGCGAATACTTGCCGCAGATCCGCCAGATTCAGGCTCAGGGTCCGTATCGCCTGGCCGGTTGGTCGATGGGCGGCTTGCTCGCGCTGGAGCTGACCCGGCAACTGGAGGCCCAAGGGCAAACGATTGAGTGGTTGGGGTTGTTCGACAGCACGTTCCACGCCGAGGATGAAACGCTGGCGTGGGATGCGCTGCAGGCCATCGTTCAGCAAGAATTGAGCAGCGACAGCCGCCAGCGACTCACCGAGCAATGTCTGACGGAGCTGCGCACGGCGACTGCCGAACTGGGTCGCGTGGAGCAATTGCGTTTCGCCTTGTTGCAATGGACGAGTGCCAACGGCCTAGGGCTCAATGCACCGCTGGCCTATGTCGAACAGACCTTGAATGTGATGGCCGACGCGCGTCGTTGGGTCAGCGGCTATTCGGTGCCCGTCGTGCAGGCCATCCTGCAACTCTGGTGGGCCGAACAGACGCTTGTCGAGCACCCGAATCTGCCGGCGCAATGGGACGCGATCAGCCAGCGAACCTGTCATCATCAGGTCCCCGCCGATCACGACTCGATCCTCGGGCAGTCCGCCTTCCATGAACAACTCAACAAGTCGCTGGCCATGGCCTCGACGGAAACCGTCGCATGAACCTGATTCTCTATCTCTACCGCCAATCGGCACGCCTGCTGGCTCTGGCCTCGATCACTGGCGCACTGGGCGGTCTGGCCAGTGCGGGGCTGGTGATTCTGATCAACCGTGGGTTGGCCAACCCGCAGCAATTGCCGGAACTGGCCCTGGGGTTTTTCGGGCTGTGTATCGGCATGCTGCTGAGCAAACTCTGTTCAGAACTGTCGCTTCTGCACCTGACCCAAAGCGCGATTTTCCAGATGCGTATCGACTTGTCGCGCAAGCTGCTCGCCACCCCGCTCAAACGCCTGCAAGGCATGGGCAAACACCGCTTGCTGGTAATCCTCACCGAAGACGTGCACACGTTTACCGCTGCGTTCGAGTGGGTACCGTTGCTGTTCGTCAACGCCGTGGTGACCCTGGCATGCTTCGCCTACCTGGCTTGGCTGTCGTGGTCGTTGCTGGCGATTCTGGCATTGTTTCTGATGGTCGGCCTGGTGGCGTTTCACTTGGCCGAACGTGGGCCGTTGAGCCATCTGGAACGAGTGCGCCAGCAAAAGGATGTGCTGTATCAGCACTTTCGTAGCCTGATCGAAGGCAGCAAGGAATTGCAGCTGAACAACGCCCGCGGCGAAGCCTTTGTCGAACGAGTCATCCGTCCGGGTGCCGACGAGTTTCGCGTGCGTTTCCTGCGCGGTATGGCCGGATATTCGGTGGTGGCCAACCTTGGTACGCTGCTGTTTTACCTCAACCTCGGCGTGCTGCTGTTCATCGTGCCGTTCTGGCTCCCGCAACCGATTACCGTGCTGACCAGTTTCACCGTAACCTTGCTGTACCTGGTACGGCCGATCTCCGACCTGATGATCGCCCTGCCCTCGCTGCGTCAAGCCAGCATCGCCCTGAACCGCATTCGCCAACTGGATGCGGAGCTGAGCACCGAAGCCCAGATAGCTGCGCCGATCGGTAATGTGTTCGCCAGTGAAGGCCCGATGCGCTTGCTGCTTAACGGTGTGTGCCACCGTTATCCCGGCGAGCACGAGGATCATCCTTTCATGCTCGGGCCAGTGGACCTGACGCTGGAACAGGGCGAGCTTGTGTTTGTGGTGGGTGGCAACGGCAGTGGCAAGACCACGCTGTCGATGCTGATGCTGGGCTTGTATGCACCGGAAACCGGTTGTGTGGTGCTCAACGGTGTGGAAGTGGATGACGACAACCGCGAGCAATACCGTCAGCACTTTGCCGCGGTGTTCGCTGACTTCCACCTGTTCGAACATTTGTTGGGTGACGACGGACCGGACGCCGAACATCGCACCGCCGAAGCGACGCGTTATGTGAAAGCGTTGGGGTTAGGACACAAAGTCAGCATTGTCGATGACCGTTTTTCCACCGTGGAACTGTCTACGGGTCAACGCAAGCGACTGGCGCTGGTGTCGGCGTATCTGGATGACAAGCCGTTTTATCTGTTCGATGAATGGGCCGCCGACCAGGATCCGACCTTCAAGCGGGTGTTCTACATGGAGTTGTTGCCGGAACTGAAAGCCCGGGGCAAAACCGTGATCGTGATCACCCACGATGACGCTTACTTCCAGCAGGCTGACCGGGTGCTGAAAGTAGAGAACGGCCGTCTCACCCAGGTGGAAGCGCACGCGGCTTATGCCTGATGAGGCGCTGTGATGTCAGCGCCCGGCACCAGCGGACAGTTGTCGCAGTACGGGCGTGCATCACCTAATTGATGGTGCAGGCAGCACACCTTGCGCATCAGTAATGGCACGCCGCTCGGACCGGGAGCCAGTTGCAGGAAGCCGTATAGCGGATTGCGAGTGCCATCGGCCCAGTGCCGCTCCCGAAACAGATGGTCACGCCATTGTGGCGCGTGCGGCATCTGGAAGTAATCGAGTGCGACATCGATGGCGGCCGCCACGTTGTTCCATAGCAAGCGCTGGGCCACCCGCCCGGCGCTGGCCAGTGCCTGCACCAGAGGCGCCATGTCCTCAGTCAGCAGTTGCTGCGCGAAGGCCAGCGGATTGTTCAATGGCAGCACCTCACCGGCAGCAAACACCTGAGCCACAGGCATGCCGTTTTCCAGCGCCACATGGGGATCATGCACGATACAACGCAGATCCTGTGCAGCGGCGGCCAGCGGTAAGGCCAGCGTCACGCAGATCAAGTCCATCGACCATTGCGACACCAGTGCAGCCCGAGGCGCAGCGGGATAGTAGTGAGCGTAAAGACTCAACAGGTCAGTGCAGGTTTGCGGATCGCGAAACTCAATCAACCCACGGCCTTCGACGTGGCTGCTCAGTCGGCAGGTGCTGCGCAGAAAGGCGCCATCGAAACGAAACAACTGATCGAGCAGGGTTTCGTCGAGCATTCGGGCGGTGGTTTGAAGAGACGTCATGAGGCTTCGTAACTGAGTTTGAGAACTGTTAACCTACCACGTTTTTTGAATTCCGAAGACTCAACACGGCGGGTCAACCCCCAAGTTTGCCAGGCAGGACGCTCCGATGTTCATCCAAGATATGAAGTTGCTGGCCGCACCTTACTGGTCAGCTCAAGGCCGTCGTCGCGCGTGGCTGACACTCGCCCTGGCCATGCTGGCGGTGGCCGGGATCATTGCGATCCAGGTGCGCTGGAACGAGTGGAGCCTGGGCTTTTACAACTCGTTGCAAAGTCTGGACGCCGCTGCGTTCGGTTATCACGTCGTGGAGTTGCTGGTACTCGACGTCGCCTTCATCGCCTGCACCATGGCCAAGTTCCAAGTGCAGCAGCGCTTGCTGATCAGCTGGCGAGAAAAACTCACCCAGGCCTTTCTCGGCAAGTGGCTCGACAGCCAACGCTACTACCGCAGCCGCTTTTACAGCGTGACCTACGACAACCCCGATCAGCGCATTGCCGAGGACTGCAAGATCTTCGTCGAGCAGACCCTGGACCTGGGCTTGAACCTGCTCCAGGCGATCATTCTGGTGGTGCTGTTCAGCATGATCATGTGGCGCATTTCCGGCACGCTGGAATTTGAAGTCGCCGGGCATGCCATCGCCATCCCCGGCTATATGTTATGGCTCGCCTTGATCTACGCCGTGATCGGCAGCGGCATCGCGCACTGGATCGGTAAACCGCTGATCGGGCTCAATTTCCTGCAACAACGTCGTGAGGCGGATTTTCGTTTCGGCCTGACGCGTCTTCGTGAAGACGCCGAAAACGTCGCCCTTTCCCGTGGTCAGGGCTGGGAAAGCAAGCAGTTACTGGGACAACTGGGACTGCTGCTGAGCAACTACGGCAAGCTGGTTCGCTCGAAAAAACACCTGTTGGGCATTAATGCGGCGTATGAGCGATTTGCCTTTACCTTGCCGCTGCTGCTGGTGTCGCCGCGCTTCTTCTCGCGGGAAATCCAACTGGGGCAACTGACTCAGATCGCTTCGGCTTTCGGCGAAATTCAGGCTTCTCTTTCGTTTCTGATTCGTAGCTACCCGCAAATCGCCGAATGGCGTGCGACCAAGACTCGCTTATGCAGTTTCTGGCGTGAACTTGACGCACTACCTGCACCGGTTGACCCCGTCACCCGTCGTACAGCTGGCCTGCGTTTGCATGACTTTGCACCGCTGAACGAGCACGGTTTACCGCTGTTCGAACCGCTGACGCTGACCTTGGCTCCCGGCGAACGGCTGCTGCTGCGCGGCCCTTCCGGCGTGGGCAAGACCACCCTGCTCCGCTCGCTTGCAGGATTGTGGCCACGGCACCAGGGCAGTGTCGAACTGGACCGCGAGGGTCTACTTATCCTGCCGCAGAGGCCTTATTTGCCCAATGGTTCGTTGCATGAACTGTTGCATCAAACCGGCGAGACCGGTGCTATCGAAATCGATGAAGCACGCCTGGAAGCCGTGCTCAAACTAACAGAGTTGCAGCACTTGCCGTTGCACAGCACCGATGACTGGAGCCGGCGTTTGAGCCCCGGCGAGCAACAGCGCCTGGCCATGGCCCGCGCCTTGCTGATTCGGCCACCATTGCTGTTCCTCGATGAAGCCACTTCGGGCCTTGACGACAGTGCTGAGCGACGGCTGTACGAAGCGCTGGCGGCAACCGACATTACGCTGGTCAGCATCGGCCATCGCGAAAGCCTCGGTGCGTACCACACCTGCGTGATCGATGTGGTGCCAGTGGCTTTGCCCTCCGCGCCCAAACCAATCCCCTCCACCACGCTGGAATTTTGAGATTATTGATATCGTGCCAAAAAAGTGGCTGGGGTTTGCGAGCCTGACTGCGTGCCTGCTCTGCGTTGAACACGCTCAGGCGAACGAGCCTGTACACCGCCAACGCGGCCCAAGCATTGCCCTGTGACGGTTACAGTTAGGGCTTCGGTGCAACTGGAACCGATGCCAGCCTGTGTCGGTGATCCAGCGTGATAATCAGGCTCAGAATCGATTGAAGGGGCACTGAAGCCTGTCCCCTTTCTTGGCTTCGCTTGTCTTTCAAGGTAAGCGAACGAAAAAGAATCCCTGCTGATATCGGTCGATATTGTTATCTGTCCCGCTATCTTGTGCTTCCTGAATGCCACACACATATCGTGACCAGTGATCCATTAACATTTGCCGCTTGCCGAAAAGGTTTCCACGGCGATAAGCCGCCTCAACCGCACTCTCTACTGCATGTGCAAGTGCCTGCTCGCAGACTTCTCGTGGATAGTGGGTGACCGCACTCGCCCAATCCCTAAAAGTCGAACGGAATCCGTGAGTCGTGAGATCGTTGCGCTTCATTCGACGCAACACCATCAACATCGCCATGTTGCTCAGCGGTCTCCCTTTTCGAGCACCCGGAAACAGATGATTGTTCCCCTTTACGCGTGGAAGAGCGATCAGTAGATCCAAAGCCGCTTGCGACAAAGGAACCCGGTGCTCCTTCCCGGCTTTCATTCGCGACGCCGGAATGGTCCATATCCCTGCCACGAGATCAATCTCCGCCCAGGTAGAGTCAGGCACTTCACTGGTTCGGCAGGCTGTCAGGATGGTGAAGTGCAGGGCTTTAGCGCTCAGATCTTGTGCTTTTTCAAGAGTTCTCAGCTTTCTGGCCTCTGCTGCTTTCTCACGAGCGTTCGCGAGACTTACTTCAGGACTCCCGCCCAGCCCCATGTCTCGGCTCTTGCCGGCAATCTTGTAGCGAAAGATCCAACTAGCGCCACCGGAGCGGCCGACTTTCAAGTAGAGGCCGTCGCCATCATTGGTCATTCCAGCCAACCCGACCCTGATTATTTTCTCTACGGTTTTTGTCGTCAGTGATGCCATCAGTCACCTCCTATTTAAAGGATGATGACTCAATCTAGATGAGTCTCAGCCCATACTCCAGCCCATACCTTGGCCCCTGGCTTTCCGTAGCCGCATGCGGAACACAAAAGACAAAAATCTTCATAAGCGACTGTTTTCAAAATTGTTTTTCGTACCAAAACAGAACATCTATGGACGTCAATAAACATCAAAAAAAGAGACATCGCCTCCGCCATATTTGTACCGACAAAGCCCTGATTAGTCAGGGCTTTGTCGTTTCTGGGGTTTGGTGGAATCATCGTCTGTCGGCATATCTTCCATCACTATTATGGAAAGCGTTCTGTAATTCAGTCCGTTTCACCCCGCTCCGGCGTCGACCACGACTTTCGAATCCCCGAAACGAAAAAGCCCAGCAGTTGCCCTGGGCTTTCTCGTTTCGGGGGTAGGCTCAATGGAGCTGGCGTTGTCTCTGTAGCTCTGTCTTCAGCCAGGTGCTCGTCGGTTGGACACCTGTTGAGCAACGCACTTCATAGGCTTTGCCATTCATGCTGCTTTTAGTGGCAGCGAGATCGATGAAGTCTTCTGCGCTGCTCACCAGGTTTTTGCCTTCGAGATAATTCAGCTTCTTTTCGAGATGTGCCCGAGCCTGGGGTCCAGGGTATTCACTGCCGTTGCGCACGAACTTACACTCACTGCGCTCCACAAAATCCAGCAAGCCTTTTATCTCCTGGTTTGCCTGTGGCGTGGTTTGAGCCTGCGCACCGCCCGCCACTGCAAAAAGGCCGATAGAAGCAGTGATCAGCCATCGGCGGAAAATGGGTCGAGTCACTGCTACTTTCAAAATCCACATGATACTTCCTTGTCCTGAAAGGGGTGACTGTAGCGCGGCATCGCCCGAGCAGCCAGCGCTGTTAGCCTTCAAGTTTGGGCCAGTCCGCATGCGCTCCCCTGCGCGCAATACCCAACGGTAACCAGCAGAACGCTGTGCGATGTGGTTCGTTCGAAGGGATCAACCTGTGGAAGGGAAAAGGGATCAATGAGCCCAATACCTCTGTGCGCGAGCAGTTGGCCAAAGTCGCAGTTACTTATCCCTGTATCGGCATCAGACTCATTGATCGTTGCCCAGCTCAATGTTGGGCGATTTCCATCTAACCGAATGGAGATGCATTGGCGCGTCAATAGCAGCCATGCACTATTTTTTTAACAAAACAACTTCTGCACGTCTAATCACCTTTTTCCCCGGCCTTATAGGCTCAGGAAATATCCCCTTCAAAGCCAACCGCTATGGCGGCGGCACCATTCGTCGTATCAGAAGCGCTGCGCGATTTTTTTGACTATTCCTGGCTTAAGGTTTGCAGAAGACGCTCGTGGCAGCCCCAGAACGACGTAATTCTGACGCGGCAGCACTTTAATTAACGCTTAGGACGCCAGCGATGCGCTTGGTCAGTCACCGGAGATGTAACGTGTCAACTCTCAATGAAATCGCAGCGAACCACGCGAGAATGGCTAAGGCTCTTGTCGAAGAGTCGACCGGGCTGAGTGAGCGCCACACCCAGATTGTGGATAGTTTCGAAGTTCCATCCATGGATGCGCAACATATTCCTCTGCACCTTATCGCAGGAGTGCAGGACAACCATTTCGCGCAAGCAACGGCCTACTTGCTCTGACGGTGTTTGATCTGGGCAGCCTGTCGGGCAGGCGGTAAAGGTCTGCCTGCCGGCGCGGTAAGGTCGAGTACCACTTCTTGGCCTAAACTCAACTGACTAGCCCGTTGGGGAGCAGCCGGAGTGGCATTCCCATGCTCGAAACTTTAGAGATGTCGCGTGTTAAGCGCTTCGCCGCAAACGTTGCCGGCCGAGATTTCGCGGTCGGTGACATTCATGGCCATTTCACTCGGTTGCAGGACGCTCTGGATGCAGCCGGGTTCAACCACTCGGTAGATCGCCTGTTCAGTGTTGGCGATCTGATTGACCGCGGGCCCGAATGCCATGATGCGCTCGATTGGCTGGACAAGGCATGGTTCCACCCGGTGCGAGGCAACCATGACGACTACGTGGTGTGCTTCGATAGCTGCGACGTCGACAGCTGGATCGACAACGGCGGTTCATGGTTCGTGGACCTGTCGCTGTTCGAGAAGCAAGCATTCGCGGCGCAGTTCGCCAAGCTCCCTATCGCGATCGAAGTCGAAACAGCATACGGCCTGATCGGCATCGTGCACGCCGATTGTCCATTTCCATCATGGCAGCAACTGCGAAAGGAACTGGAGTCGCCGGAAACCAACAGGCGTCTGCAGGAGCTGCAGCACTACTGCATGTGGTCACGAAGGCGGATCGATCAGCAGGAAACGCATGGCGTTGAAGGCCTACGCGCACTGGTCGTAGGGCATACGCCGCTTTATATGCCCGTCAGCCTTGGCAATGTGATTCACATCGATACGGGTGGCTGGAGGCCGGACCGTGGTTATTTCACCCTGCTGGATCTCGAAACGCTCGAAACCATCCCCGCAAGCTGACTCAACACGGATCGGCCAATGCCATTCACTCAAAAAAAAACCCGGCCTCATCAGCCGGGTTCTTTATTAGCTATTCAGGTGGCATCACTGCCACCCACCCTCAACAGCACTTCGGCCCAGCCTTGCTTCCGTAACGAGCTTCCTGGCGTTCCCGAAAGAACACCTCATAACTCATCACCGGTTTGTCCGGGTGCTTGGTTTGCATGTGCTCGACGTAGGTGTCGTAGTCGGGCATGCCGACCATCAGGCGCGCGGCCTGACCGAGGTATTTACCGAGGCGACTCAGGTCATTGAACATGCTGCAATCCTCGATCAGGCGTCCGGCAGTGCCTGGAATGGCGCTTCTTTATCCGTACGTTCTTTGGTGCCCCAGGCGGCGATACCGACCTTGAGTGCAAAGAACAGGATGCTGAAGACCACCAGCAAGAACAGCGCGGTCAGCGTTGCGTTGGTGTACGCGTTGTAGATCACGTGCTGCATCTGGTCGATGCTCTTGGCCGGGGCGAGGATCTGACCGTTGGCCAGGGCATCGCTGTACTTCTTGGCCAAGGCCAGGAAACCGATCGCCGGGTTGGCATCGAACAGCTTGATGAAGCCTGCGGTGGTGGTGCAGATCAGCAGCCACACAGCGGGCAGCATGGTGACCCAGACGTAGCGCTGGCGTTTCATTTTGATCAGCACAACGGTCGCCAACATCAGCGCGATACCGGCCAGCATCTGGTTGGAGATACCGAACAACGGCCACAAGGTGTTGATGCCGCCCAGCGGATCGATCACGCCCTGGTACAGCAGATAACCCCACATCGCCACACAACCGGCGGTTGCGATCAGGTTGGCGATCCAGGATTCAGTGCGTTTCAGCGCTGGCACGAAGGAACCGAGCAAGTCCTGCAACATGAAACGGCCGGCACGGGTACCGGCATCGACTGCCGTCAGGATGAACAGCGCTTCGAACAGGATCGCGAAGTGGTACCAGAACGCCATGGTGTTTTCACCCGGCAGAAGTTGGTGCAGGATCTGCGCGATACCGACCGCCAGGGTCGGCGCACCGCCGGCACGGGCCAGGATGGTGGTTTCACCGATGTCCTTGGCCACCGCTTGCAGCGCTTCCGGGGTAATTGCAAAGCCCCAGCTGCTGACGGTCTGAGCCACCGAAACAGCGTCAGAGCCGACAAGCGCCGCCGGGCTATTCATGGCGAAGTACACACCCGGTTCGATCACCGACGCAGCAACCATGGCCATGATGGCGACGAAGGATTCCATCAGCATGCCGCCGTAACCGATGTAACGGGCATGGCCTTCGCTGGCCAACAACTTCGGCGTAGTGCCGGAAGCAATCAGCGCGTGGAAACCGGAAACTGCGCCACAAGCAATGGTGATGAACAGGAACGGGAACAGACCGCCCTTCCATACCGGCCCGGTACCGTCGACGAACTGGGTCAGCGCCGGCATTTTCAGGTCGGGCATGGTGATCAGGATGCCGATCGCCAAGGCCACGATGGTGCCGATTTTGAGGAAGGTCGACAGGTAGTCCCGCGGCGCCAGAATCAGCCACACTGGCAATACCGCGGCGACGAAACCGTAGCCGATCAGCATCCAGGTGATCTGGATCCCGGTGAAGGTAAAGGCCTTGGCCCAGACCGGATCAGCGGCAATCTGCCCGCCGAGCCAGATCGAACCGAGCAGCAGCAACACGCCGACGATGGAGATTTCACCGATGCGACCCGGGCGGATGTAGCGCATGTAAATGCCCATGAACATCGCGATCGGGATGGTCGCCATCACCGTGAACATACCCCACGGGCTTTCGGCCAGGGCCTTGACCACGATCAGCGCCAGCACCGCGAGGATGATGATCATGATCAGGAAGCAGCCAAACAGCGCGATGGTCCCGGGGATGCGGCCCATTTCTTCACGGACCATGTCGCCCAGGGAACGGCCGTTGCGGCGGGTGGACATGAACAGGACCATGAAGTCCTGAACGGCACCGGCCAGCACCACGCCGGCAATCAGCCACAGCGTACCGGGCAGGTAACCCATCTGCGCCGCCAGGACCGGACCGACCAGCGGCCCCGCGCCAGCGATGGCGGCGAAGTGGTGGCCGAAGAGGACGTGTTTATTGGTCGGCACGTAGTCCAGACCGTCATTGTTAACGACAGCCGGCGTGGCACGATTGGGGTCGAGTTGCATCACTTTGGTAGCGATGAACAGGCTGTAGTAGCGGTATGCGACGAGATAGATAGCGACTGCTGCGACTACGATCCAGAGGGCGTTGATCGCTTCGCCGCGGCGCAGGGCCACGACACTTAGCGCAAACGCTCCCAGGACAGCCACGGCAAACCAGGCGAGGTGTTTAGCCAGACGGGGCATAGCGTGTCTCCTGCCGACAGCCAGTGGACTGCGGCGGTAATTTTTATAATTGTGTCCGCTGTGCGGAGCTGGCCCAATATCCCCGCATGCCGTCTACAAATAAATCCGCGTTACTACGTACATGGCGTCTACGTAGTTCTACGTAGATGACGCCGCTCCCACAGGGGAATGGTGTACACCTGCGAGTAATGGGTCGGCTGTCAGGCCGCCTTCGCGAGCAGGCTCGCTCCCACAAGGGATCGGATACGCCTTTCGCCCCTCACCACTCAACAGGCCGAGCGTTAGCTCGCCTGCAGCTTTTGATCTTGATCTACCCGCCCCTTCACGCCCTGAGCCTCTCCGTCAACTCGTGGCTACCTCCATCGGCGCCTCTATCAACGTTGATCCGCGCCGCGTTAAAGCCTGCAGGTAAGCTTTTTCGTCATAGACGGTGCTGGTTTTCCAGCACCGCTACTGGACGCGCGTATCTTTGGCATATGATGCCGGGCCTTCGCCTTCCCTCGGTCCGGACAGGAGCAGAGATGCAGCTCAAACACAAAATCGTCGCGCTCGGGATTCTTCCGCTGGTGTTGGCCATCGCCGTCATCTGCGCGCTGGTGATTTCCATGAACCGCCAACTGGGTGAACAACAGGCGCAACTGATCGAAGACAGCATTCTGGCCAGCAAGCGCGCCGAACTTAAGAACTACGTCGAAATGGCGCAAAGCCTGATCGAACCGCTGTACGACGACGGTCACGGTGACGAACACGCACAGCAACAAGTGCTGGAAGAACTGCGCAAGCTCAGCTTTGGCATCAATGGCTACTTCTTCGTCTACGACCACGAGGGTCGCAGCCTGATGCACGCGCGCCAGTCGGAGCTGGTGGGCAAATACCTGTGGGACATGAAGGACCCTCACGGTTTGCCTGTGATCCAGGCGTTGCTCAAAAGTGCGCAATCGGGCGAAGGCTTTCAGCGCTACGCCTGGAACAAACCCTCTTCCGGCCAGGTGACCGACAAGCTCGCCTATGTGGTGATGCTGGATCGTTGGGGCTGGATGCTCGGCACCGGCATCTACCTTGAAGACGTGGAGCGCGCGACCCAGCAGGCGCGTGACGAAGTGGCCCAGGGCATTCGTAAAACCATGCTGGCGATTGCCGCGGTGGCCCTCGTGGCGGTGCTGTTTGTCTTCGCCAGCGGCATGACGCTGAACGTCAGCGAGCATCGTCTGGCCGACAAAAAACTTCAGCGCCTGACTCAGCGTATCGTCAGCTTGCAAGAGGAAGAGCGCTCACGGGTTTCCCGTGAACTGCACGACGGCATCAGCCAGTTACTGGTCTCCATCAAGTTTCAGTTCGAACTGGCCAGCCATCTGCTCGAGAATGGGCAAGCACACGACAAGGGTTTGAGTACGCTGAGAGACGCCACGGAACGCCTGGGGGAAGCGATTGGCGAGGTTCGCAGCCTCTCCCACGACCTACGCTCCTCGCTGCTCGACACCCTGGGCCTTCCGGCTGCGATCGATCAACTCGCCGCAGAATTCGAGCAACGCAGCGGCCTGGTGGTGACTTTTAACGACAACGAATTCGACTGTCACTTGGTCGATGGGGCAGCGGTCTCGCTGTTTCGCATCGTGCAAGAAGGCCTGACTAATATTGAACGACACGCCCAGGCTAAAAACGTCTCCATTACCCTGCACGGGTCCGAAGATTCCGTACGGTTGACGGTGGTCGATGACGGTATCGGTTTCAACGTCGCCCAGGTCGAACGTCGTCACGCGGGCATTGGCCTGCGTAATATCCGTGAGCGTGTCGAGCATTTTGGTGGACGATTCGACCTGATCTCGATGCCGGGAAGAAGTGAGCTGGACGTTCTGCTGCCGATGAAAGTGCCCGGTGCAAAACGCTGACTCGCCCCACAACAACAAGAGTGAATGCCCGCAATGAACCTGCCCTACCCGATCCGCGTCGCCCTGGTCGACGATCACGCCCTGGTCCGCGACGGGATCAAAGCGCTGCTGGCGGTCATGCCCCCCCTGGAAGTGGTGGGCGAAGCCGAGAGTGGCGCGGATGCCATTGAAATGGTCGGGCGCTGCCAGCCGGACCTGTTGCTGGTCGACATCAGCCTGCGGGACATGAACGGGCTCGAGCTGACCCGGGTGTTGCGCAGCCAGTACCCGTCGCTCAAGGTGCTGGTGCTCAGCATGTACGACAATAATGAATACGTGAGTGAGTCCGTTCGCGCGGGGGCCAGCGGCTATGTACTGAAGAACTCACCGTCGCGGGAAATCATCGCGGCGATCGAAGCCATCGCCAGTGGCGGCACGTTCTACAGTGCCGAGATCGCCCAGCGGCTCATCGCCGATAAAAATACCGACAACGAGCTGACACCGCGCGAGAGCCAGGTGTTGTACAAGATGGCGCAAGGGCTGAACAACAAGGAGATGGCCCGCGAACTGGACATCAGCGTTCGCACGGTAGAAACCCATCGCTTGAGCATCCGTCGCAAACTCAACATCGACAAACCGGCGGCCCTGGTCAAATACGCAATCGATCACGGGATCATTTCGCGGTAGCGGATATGCATCATTTGCCGCTGTGATTCTGGTCTTGTGCACACCTATCCGAATTTCAGGCAAAAAAAATCCCAGGCAGCTGATGGACGCCTGGGACTCAAAATGCATAAACCGTGGTGGTGAACGCGGGGCGAATATTACTTAATATTTCTGCCTGTAACAAGATATTTTGATTCACTATCCAGTTACTAAATCTTCTAACTCATTAAATATCCACACATTTTTTATGGACGAGTAGCGACAAGGACTGATTTAGAGGTACCAGCGATACTCCCGCGCACTGATGTCCTGCAGGAACGCCAAATGGTCCTGGCGCTTGTTTTCGCAGTAGACATCTACAAACTCTGCCCCTAAACCCTCGCGCAGCTGCGCGTTGTTCTGCATCGAACGCACGGCCTCCAGCATCTCCAATGGGAAGTCGATACCGCTGCCACGATCTTCGTTGAGGGATGCAATCGGTTCACGCCCCACTTCCAGCCCTTGCTCCAGCCCTACCAGAATCGCCGCCAACACGAGATAAGGATTGGCATCCGCGCCCGCCAGGCGATGTTCGATGCGCAGATTTTTAGCGTCCGACTCAGGCACCCGCAGGCAGGCGTCACGATCTTCAAAGCCCCAACTGGCGCGCGTCGCGACATTCACCGTGCCGCTCAAGCGCCGCATTGCGTTGTGATTCGGTGCAAAGATCGGCATGCAATGCGGCAACACTTCAAGGCAACCGGCCACCGCGTGGCGTAGCGCCTGTTGATCGTTAGCCGCCAGCAGGTTGGTTCCCGCCTCGTCGTAAAGGCTCACATGCACATGCATGCCGCTACCGGGGTGCTGCAAGTAGGGTTTGGCCATGAAGCTGGCGCGGTGGTTGTGCTTGAGGGCCACGCCCCGTGTGCTGCGGCAGAACAGGGCCGCCCAGTCGGCCGCACGCAGACCGTCGTCAAGGTGACCGAAATTGATCTCGAACTGGCCCGGGCCCAACTCCGCAGTGATCACCGTGGCATCGATGCCTTGCGCCCGCGCGGTCTCGACCATGTCATCGAGTACCGGTGAAAATCTCGACAGCCGTTCGATGTGCATATTTGGCTGATCATCGGCATCGTCGGTCAGCTGATCGCGAGGGAACTGTGGCAAGCCGTCACGTAGCTGGCGATCGAACAGATAGAACTCCAGTTCGAACGCGACCACGGGGAAAATCCCTTTTCGGCCAAGGCGCTCAAGCACCTGCGCCAACACTTCACGCGGCTCGAAGACGATTGGCTTATCAGTACCGCTTGAGGTAATCAGCATCTGCCCCAGCGGTTGTTTTTCCCAACTCACGGGCTTGAGCGTACCGGGCACCAAGCGGCGTGGAGCATCCGGGTCGCCGTCGTTGAAACAGTAGTCACCGATTTTGAACAGACCGCCCTGCGTGCCCAATAACACACAGTTTTGCGGCAGCTTGAGCACGCTGCCAGCGGCGACCTTCTCGAGCATTTCTATCGGGTAGCGCTTACCGTAAAAATGCCCGGGGATGTCCAGGGAAATCAGGTCAACGTAACGCACCTGCGGGAAGCGCTGACGAAACGCGCGAACCTCAGCAACCAGATCAGAGCAGACAGCATCCATCGTTAGTGTTCCTTGTTGTTTTTATCAGGTGTAAACCCAAAGCACCCGGGTGAGCTGATCCGAGAGGTTGCCGTAGCGACAATGTGTATGACTGGCTAGCTGAAAACTGTCGCCGGTGCGCAATGTCACCGGTTTATCGTCATCCAGCCACAGCGTCAGCTCACCCTCGAGGACATAGCCACCCTGCTCCGAGCTGTCGTTCATGTGCCGATCACCACTGCTGGCGCCGGGCTCCAGTTGGCTTTCAAGCATTGAAAAGGACGCCCTCATCTTCGGAGAGACGAGGATGTCGGTAATCCCGTCGGCGTAATACAGCGTGCGTCGCTCATCCGGACGGGTAACCCAAGGCAATGCCATGGGCTTGGGCAAGCTGTAGAAATAGGTAGTCGGCACGCCGAGGGTTTCGCTGATGGCGGTCAAGTCCGCCACCGTGGGACGTGACAACCCCCGCTCGACTTGCGAGAGAAACCCGACCGAACGACCGATTTTGTCCGCCAGGTCTTTCAGCGTGTATTTTTTGTGTTTGCGCAGGTCCTGGATCAGGATCGCCAGCGCCGAGATTTCTTCTTGCATGTCCATCTAAAGGCTTCCCGAAATTGGTGCTTCAAATACTGTCGCGCAGCCGATACCAGGCCTTGCCGATGGCTTCCAGCGGTGCTGCCAAATACTTTCCACCGGGAAAACTGCCGTTGATCAAACCCTGATACAACGCCAGCTCATCCGGCTGGCCAAGTATCGCGTCGGACACGGCACGCGCCCCGGCCAAAGTCGGCAGCACGCCATGACCTGAGTAACCCTGTAGCCAGTAGAGATCGCCACGTCGACCAATGTCAGGCGTGCGCTTGAGGGTCAGATCAATGTGTCCCCCCCAGGCAAAGTCCAGTTCGACGCCCCTGAGCTGGGGAAACACGCGCTCCAAATAGGGCCGTGTCGCAGCAGCGATGTCCTTCGGCATGCCGCCCAGGTAAGTGCAACCACCACCAAACAGCAGGCGGTTGTCCGGCGTACGGCGGAAATAATCGAGGACAAACTGGTTGTCGGTGACGCACACATTGCTGGGTAATAGTGCGGTCGCCTGTTGCTCTGAAAGTGGCGCGGTGGCCACCTGATAAGTGCCAACCGGTAACACGCAACTCGACAGCTTCGGATCAAGCCGATCAAGGTAGGCGTTGCACGCCAGCACCAGCACGTCAGCGCGAATGCGACCGCGTTCAGTGGTGACTACGTACTGACCGCCCTCTTCGCGATAACTCAGCGCCTTGCTCTGTTCATGAATGCGTCCACCAGCCTGTTCAATCGCAGCGGCCAGGCCGAGCGCCAGTTTCAGCGGATTCAAATGCCCGCCTTCAGGATCAAACAGACCTGCCTGGTAACGCTCACTGGCGACCCAATCAGGCAACGCCTCGCGCGCGATGAACTGCAAACCATCGTGGCTCCACTTGTGGCTGGCCTCGTGCTGCCATTCTGTCAGCAGACTCACCCGACGCGGCATCACCGACGTCCAGAGGTGGCCAGGCCGATAGTCACAATCGAAGCCATGGCGCGCGGGCAAGTCTCGCAACTCCCGGGCAGCCCAACGCATGCTGTCCCATAACCGGCGCGCACGCTCGTAACCCAGCGCCGCCTCCAACGGCGGCATGTCACACGACCAACCGAGAATGGCCTGACCGCCATTGCGACCCGAGGCGGCCCAGGCCACCCGACTGGCTTCCAGCAACGTCACGCGCTTACCGGCCAGGGCCAGACGCAACGCCGTATGCAACCCACTGAAGCCGGCCCCGATGATCAACACCTCGGTGTCCTGCTCGCCCTCCAACGCGGCTCGATCGAACAGACGATCGGCGCAGGTGTGGGCGTAATAGCTGGCGACGTGCTGGGTAGATTGCTGAAACATGCAGGCCTCGTGAATTTTTATACTTATATTTTCATGAAAAAGTACACGTTAAATTTCACGACCGCAACCGTTCAAGGCGCAAAAAAAATCCCGCCCAAGAGAACCCGGGCGGGATTTTTTTCAAACAGACAGCGTTATTAAAACAACGCTGTCGACGTTTCAGGCGACAGGAATCACCGGCTAAACCTTACAGGCAATCGCGCACTGCCTTGCGCAACGCCCCTGATTTCGCCCACGGCGGCCCCTGATAAAGCGATACGTGACTGCCATCCTTCGATTTCACGATATCCACGATCTCGTCGGCCGAAATGATGCTCGGCGCCGTGATCCTGTAGCCGTTGGAAATCGCCGATTGGGTTGTATTGGGTATTTCCTGCTGCCACGCCGGCTGAACACACGCGGCATAGTCTTTTGGCGCCTTGTTGCTGTACTTGCTGACATTGGGCTCACCGGGCACCAAGGACGCGGGCAACGAACAGCCCGCCAGCAACGCCAACCCTGCTCCCCCAATCAACTTGCGCATGACGCTTCCTTATCCGAAAAAGAGGAATGTAGCGCGTCGCTGCCTAGACATCCATCCGCTGAACAGCACTCAGCGAGGCGCGTTGTTATCGCCCGGATCCGGGTATGACCTCTCGTTGAGATAGGTCATCCATCTTTCGTACGCCTCATGCTGCCATTGAGTGACCCGCTCCCATTCCGGGCCGCTCAGCTGATGCGCGGAAATCAGCTTCATCATTTCCGTGGTAGCCGCGTCCATGTCAACCATCAGCTCATGGGCATGAAATCGAAAGTCATCGGTGGTCGTCATTGGAAGTTGCCTCGCCCTAGCGAAAATTCACTACCTCACTACGACATCAGATCTGCCCGTTCGCGTTCATTTTCCCGACAAAAGGCTACGCCAACGGCCCGGACGAACGAAACGCCATGAATTCGGAAATGGGACTAAAATTTCTTAGCAGAGATTTTCAGGAGGTCATCATGTGGCTCAACGAATCTGAAAACGAACTTCGGCGTGACCTGCAAGGCGTTGCGTCGGATCTGAGATGGTCAGCGGTAGAGCTTTTGCGCATCGCAGAGCAGCTACGCCAGCTCGGCAATGATGTGGATGCGCAAGCAGCCCAAAAGCTTTGCGAGTTGTTTCAGGGAGATGAAGAACGACTGAAGGGTTATGCCGAGGAAGTGAAAGCCAAGTTCATCACTCGAACGAAATCTCATTAGCAGGAGCGCTGCCATGAACAAGCCGATAGGCGCGCTGATCGTCGTACTGGCAGCGTCAAGTGGCTGCAGCACTGAGTCGCGCATCTATCGGGATCAGCCGTTGGTCGCAAAGGTGGAGACCGGCATGAGCAAGGATCAAGTCCAGCAGATCGGCGGCCAGCCTTTATCGATAACGGATCGCACGGCTGAGCCAGGCACGTGCTTTGACTACAAGCTGACGCAGGCCGGCCATCAGGAAACGTACAACGTCAGTTTCGATGGCATGGGCAAGGTCGACCATAAAAGCTTCATGACTTGCGCGGAATGGAGTCGCATGCAGCAAAAAGCCCGAGAGTCTTCCCGCAGTTCCGGTGGTGGCGGTTATTAGCCCCAGACCTTAACGCCATGCGAAAAAGCCCCGGCGAACCGGGGCTGCAGCGCACTATCAATCTGACTTCTGGCTGCGTGCAGGCCGGCTTGATCTAGCCTTGTAGCCGGGAAGAGAGGCCGCAAAGGCCAGTGCTTCCTCTCTGCTGCCAAAGGCTCCAAGCCGGTCACCTTTGGTGCACACCCGCCACGGACCGTTGTTCACGCTGAGTACGTCATAACCGTTCATGTGCATTTTGGTCAGCATCGGAACGCTCATAGTCACCTCCATTTCGGCAGTGATGATCCTGGATTCACCTGAATACCTTACACCCGACCTTCATTGAAGTGCCGACCAGACGTCGAGCCAGGAGGGTATCCGTAGAAACCCGATACCACGATGGCTCCATTTCTGGATGGGTTGTTTGCGTGTCAGCCCTGGTCGCCGCCACCGACCGGCATGATCATGCCGGTGATATAGGACGCTTCGTCGCTGGCCAGAAACAGAATAGCGCTTGCCTGTTCATCCAGCGTGCCATAGCGCTTCATCAAACTGCTGTCGAGCGTCTGGTCGACAATCTGCTGATACCAGACCTTCTCTTGCGCGCTCTGATCGGCGCTGTTGCGCGGAATGACCCGCGGCGGCGCTTCGGTGCCACCGGGTGCAGTGGCATTGACCCGAATCCCGCGACCGGCGGTTTCGAAGGCCAGGCAAGCGGTCAGCGCGTTGACCCCACCCTTCGCCGCACCGTACGGCACGCGATTGACACTGCGCGTGGCGATGGACGAAACGTTGACGATGGCGCCACTCCCCTGTTCAAGCATGAACGGCAGCGCGGCATGACAGCACCACAGCGTCGGGAACAGCGAGCGGCGCACTTCAGCCTCGATCTGCGACGCTTCGTAATGCTCAAAAGGCTTGGTCCAGATCGTCCCGCCCACATTATTGACCAGCACATCCAGACGCCCGAAACGCTCGATGGCGGTTTGCATGACGCGACTGCATTCGCTGTATTGCTCAAGATCGGCGGTCAGCGCCAGCACCTGGCCACCCTGCCCCAATTGCTGCTGAACCTCGAACACCAGCTCGGAGCGATCGACCAGAATCAACCGAGCACCTTCCGCCGCCATGCGCTCGGCAACGCGCCGACCGATGCCTTGGGCAGCACCGGTGATCAGCGCGACTTTTTCGTGAAATCTGTTCATACCCACCTCGTGTTTGCGCCAACCCCTCCGTAGGAGCTGTCGAGTGAAACGAGGCTGCGATCTTTTGATGTCGCCCTTGTAAAGATCGCAGCCTCGTTTCACTCGACAGCTCCTACAGGGACAATGCCGCAGAGAATACTTACGCCGCGCTGGCGGCAAATTTCTCGTAGTAAAAGTTTGTCGGCGCGATGCCTTTTTCACGGATGAACTGGCTGACGGCCTCGACCATCGGTGGCGGGCCGCACAGGTAGACATCGACGTCGCCTTCGTTCAAATGCTGCGGCTCGATGTGCTGGGTCACGTAGCCCTTGAGCGGGTGCTGACTGTCCGGGTTGGCCACGCAGGCACTGAAGCTGAAGTTCGGGATTCGCGCGGCGAAGGCTTCGAGTCGATCCATTTCCACCAGATCGAAATCGTTGGTCACGCCGTAGATCAAATGCAGCGGATGCTCACTGCCCTGCTCGGCGATTTTTTCCAGCATCGCCGTGAACGGTGCCAGCCCCGTACCGCCGGCCAGCAGCAGCAACGGACGGCGAATGTCGCGCAGGTAGAAACTGCCCAACGGCCCGGCCAGGCTCATGCTGTCGCCGGCCTTGGCCATGCCGGTGAGGAAGCTGCTCATCAAGCCGCCGGGCACGTTGCGGATCAGGAAACTGACTTCGCCGTCGCGCTGCAACGAGCTGAACGAATAGGCGCGGGTCTGCTCGCTGCCGGGAATCCCGAGGTTCACGTATTGCCCTGGCAGGAACGCCAGCTTGCTCAGGGCTTCGCCCTTGATCGACAGCGCGATGGTGCTGTCGGACAACTGGCGCACGGCACTGATGGTGGCGTCATAACTGGCCTGACGTGTGCGGCACACCTCGGATGAGGTCGGCACGCGCACCACGCAATCGCTCTGGGCGCGCATCTGGCAGGTCAGGACGAAACCTTGCTCGGCCTCTTCCGCGCTGAGCGCGTCTTCGATGTACTCCTCGCCCAACTCATAACGGCCGGCCTCGGCGAAACATTTGCAGGTGCCGCAAGCGCCGTCGCGGCAATCCAGTGGAATATTGATGCCTTGGCGATACGCGGCATCGGCCACGGTTTCGCCGGCATTGGCGTCGATGAATCGGGTGACGCCGTCTTCAAAATTGAATGCGATGGAATGAGTCATGACCGCTGCCTCACAGGTGGTAGACATCGATGACCTGGCGAACGTAATCGTTCTTCAGGATCACTTTCTTGGCCTTGATCAGCGGGTTTTCACCGCGCACATCGAGGGTGTAGAAACTGCTGCCGAAATAGCTGTCGACGGTCTTGTAGCGAAAGCTCAGGGTGTGCCAGTTGAAGCGCACTTTGCACAGCCCGTCGGCCTGTTCGAGCAGCTCGATGTTGCTGATGTTGTGCGAGGTGCGGGTGTCCGGAATGCTCGCGCTGGAACGTTCGGTCTTGATGCGGAAGACGCGGTCTTCCAGGCCAGTGCGGTTGCCGTACCAGATCAGCGAGATTTCCCGCTGCGGGTCTTCGGTCAACTCGTCGTTGTCGTCCCAGGACGGCATCCAGAACGTCGCGTCCGGGGCGTACAACTCCAACCATTCGTCCCATTGCCGGTCATCGAGGTAGCGCGCTTCGCGGTAGAGAAAATCACGCACGGTGTCATAGGTGATGGTCATTGCACGGCCTCCACAGGAATCAGGTCGGACTGCTCGGCGGCCAAGGCCTTGAGCATGGTCTGCTGCCAATACTTGTGTTGCAGCACGAACAGGCCTTCGTCTTCGGTGCGCACGCCGCTGAGCAGCGGATGCAGGTCGATTTCCTTGGCCGCCTCATCGGCGCCTTCGATCCAGTGTTCGGCGCCACGGGACATGTCGTTCCAGGCGGTCACGCTGCCCTGATAACTGGTCTGGCAGGAACGAAACTCTTCCAGATCATCCGGGGTGGCCATGCCGCTGACGTTGAAAAAATCCTCGTACTGACGAATCCGGCTCGAACGGGCGTGGTCGCTTTCGCCTTTGGGGGCGATGCAGTAAATAGTGATTTCCGTGCGGTCGACCGAGATCGGCCGGGCGATACGGATCTGCGAACTGAACTGGTCCATCAGGTACACGTTCGGGTACAGGCACAGGTTGCGCGAGTTCTCGATCATCCAGTCGGCGCGGGCCTTGCCGAAGTCCTGGGCCAGTTCATCGCGACGCTCGTACAGCGGGCGATCCTCGGGGTTGGCCCAACGGGTCCAGAGCAGCATGTGGCCCTTGTCGAAGGAATAGAAACCACCGCCCTGCTTGGCCCAACTGCCGGCACTCATGGTCGGGTTGCAATCGCCGGCCTCGCGCTGCTTGCGCTGGTTCTGGGTGGCGGCGTAGTTCCAGTGCACGGAGCTGACGTGATAGCCGTCGGCGCCGTTTTCGGCGGTGAGCTTCCAGTTGCCTTCGTAGATGTAGCTGGAAGAACCGCGCAGCACTTCCAGGCCATCGGCGGACTGGTCGACGATCATGTCGATGATCTTTGCCGACTCGCCCAGGTGTTCAACCAACGGCACGACATCAGCCTTGAGGCTGCCAAACAGGAAGCCGCGATAAGACTCGAAACGCGCGACTTTGGTCAGGTCGTGGGAGCCTTCGCAGTTGAAGCTCGCCGGATAGCCCGCTTCGGCCGGATCCTTGACCTTGAGCAGCTTGCCGGAGTTGTTGAAGGTCCAGCCGTGGAATGGGCAGGTGTACGAGCTCTTGTTGCCGGACTTGTGCCGGCACAGCGTCGCGCCACGATGGCTGCAGGCGTTAAGGAACGCATTGAGCTCACCGTCCTTGTTGCGCGCGATGAAGATCGACTGGCGCCCCATGGTGGTGGTGTAGAAGTCGTTTTTGTTGGGGATCTGGCTTTCGTGGGCCAGGTACAGCCAGTTGCCTTCGAAGATGTGCTGCATCTCGAGATCGAACAGCCGCGGGTCGGTGAACATCTCGCGCTTGCAGCGATAGATGCCCTGTTCTTTGTCATCTTCGAGCAGGGAGTGAAGGTATTCGGGTCGCAGGGTCATGGCCGCCGCCTCCATTGTTTTTATTCAGGCAGGGCCATGCTAGGACGGGGGGGATGTGGCGGACTATCCGCTGGGTGCAGACCTGTATCCGTTTTGTGCAGAAGTGACGCCGAACCTGTGGGAGCGAGCTTGCTCGCGATAGCGGTGTATCAGTCAACAAAGATGTTGGATGTGCTGGCCTCATCGCGAGCAAGCTCGCTCCCACAGGGTAAATGCAGTCAGTGCCGGCGCTTGAGGGTGTCCGACGGCAACTCGCCGAACTGTTTGCGGTAGCTGTCGGAGAACCGGCCCAGGTGCAGGAAGCCGTAATCCATGGCCACTTCCGTGACGTTGCGCACGTTGCAGGTCGGGTCGCTCAGGCAGGCGTTGATGCGCTCAAGGCGTTTTTGCCGGATGTAGTTTTTCGGCGTGGTGCCGGCGTTGCGTTCAAACAATCCGTACAGCGACCGCAGACTCATCCGCGCCTGGCGCGCCAGTTCTTCGCTGTCGATGTCCTGTTTGAGGTGGCCCGCGATGTAGTCGGCAAGCACCTCGAACGTAGCCGTCTGTGAGCCGAGACTGACCCGGCTGACATTGGTCTTCATCAGGCTGAGCATCTTGCTGACGATGATCTGCGCGTAGTGCTCCTGCACCTTGGGAATCTGTTCGGTGGCCTCGGCCTCCTGGCAAATCATCGCCAGCAGACCGACAAAGCCTTCCAGTTCATCGAGCTGATAGCGATTCTCCAGAAACCGCACACCCTGCCCCGGGTACCGCCAGCGCTGCTCATCGCACACGGATTCCAGCAACGGGGTGGGGACTTTCAGAATGAATTTTTCGCAATCGTCGGAATACGTCAGGTCCACCGGATCGTCGGGATTGATCAGCAGCAACTCGCCGGGCGCGAAGTAGTGTTCCTGACCGTGGCCGCGCCACAGGCAGTTGCCGCGCAGCAGCACTTGCAGGTGATAGATGCTTTCCAGAGCACCGGAAGTGACCCTTACGCTGCCGCCATAGCTGATGCGACACAGGTCGAGGCTGGCAAACTTGCGGTGATTGAGGCTGGCCAGCGGCCGCCCGGCCCGGGGCATCAGAATGCAATGGTTACCGACATGCTGATTGACATACCCCGACACCGCGTAAGGGTCGGCGTGGTCGAATACGGTGCTGCGCTGACTCAACAGTTGCGCTTGCATCATCGGGTCACTCTCATTGTTGTTATAGGTTGCGTCGGGCCATTCTAGAACAGTGTGTCAGGAGCTTGAGATATTTCCGGCGAGCTGCACAAACCCCTTGTGGGAGCGAGCTTGCTCGCGATGACGGAGTGCCAATCAACATCAATGTTGAATGTTAAACCGCTATCGTCGGAACGCCGCCCGGAGCAAGCTCGCTCCCACAGGATTCCGCGATCAGTCCTCGAGTGCGCGGACCCGTTCGTGGCGTTGCTGCTCGTCGGGTTGCGCGGAGGTCTGCAAGGTGAAATCGAAGTCGATTTCGGCAAAACGACCGCTGACACCGTGCGCCGCTGCGCGTTGTGGATCGTCGCTGAAGGTGATTTTGGCAATCAGCTCATCGCGAGTGGCATAGGCGAAATCGTCGTGCAGGTACTGATCGCCGTCGAGGTTGATCTGGGTGGTCAGGTGACGATGATCCGGCGCGGAGATGAAAAAGTGAATGTGCGCCGGCCGTTGCCCATGACGGCCCAGTTGATCGAGCAGTTGCTGGGTCGGACCGTCCGGCGGGCAGCCATAGCCCGACGGCACGATGCTGCGGAAGCGATAACGACCTTCGGCATCGGTGACGATACGACGACGCAGGTTGAACTCCGATTGAGTGGTATCGAAGTAGGAGTAAGTGCCGCCGGTGTTAGCGTGCCAGACATCCACCACCGCGCCGGCCAACGGTTCGCCGGCGGTGTTCTTGACCTGGCCCTGCATGAACAGCACCACACCCGGATCGACGCCGTCATCCAGTCGCGCTTCGCCTTCCGACAGCGGCGTACCCGCCACGTACAGCGGGCCTTCGATGGTCCGCGGCGTGCCGCCGGCCTTGCCGGCCTGCTCGTCTTCGGCGTCCATCAGCAGGTCGAGGTAATGCTCCAGACCGAGCCCGGCCACCACCAACCCGGCCTCTTGACGCGCACCCAGCACGTTGAGGTAGTTGACGGCTTTCCAGAACTCTTCCGGGGTCACGGCCAGGTCTTCGATGATGTTCACCGAATCACGCAGGATGCGGTAGACCAGGGCCTTGACCCGCGGGTCGCCGGCGTCGTTGAGCAGACCGCTGGCCTCTTCGAGAAACTTCTGGACACTGGCAGTGTGGGAAATCTTGACGTTCATTTTGGTGGGTTCCTCATCTTGTAATTATTAGCGTAGCGAACTGAACAGGCTGGGTTCAGCGGTCATCCCCGCGGATGGAAGAAGGATGCAGGCACATCGCCTCGACCTCGATCGCCATGTACGGAAACAGCGGCAATTGCATGAGCAGGTCGTGCAGTTCCTGCACGCTGTCGACGTCAAAAACGCTGTAATTGGCATAGTGCCCGGCGATGCGCCACAGGTGACGCCACTTGCCCTGCTCTTGCAGGCGCTGGGCCAGGGCTTTTTCGTCAGCCTTCAATTGGGCGGCTGCTTGCGGATTCATGTCCACCGGCAGGTTCACGGTCATTTTTACGTGGAACAGCATAGTGCTCTCCTCAGGCGTGATGAATGGCAGTAGACGTTTTGTCACGACGGAAGAACGCCAGACGTTCTTCATCCAGGCTCACACCCAGGCCCGGTGTTTTCGGCACGTGCAGCTCAAAATCGCGATAGACCAGCGGCTCGCTGAGAATGTCTTCAGTCAGCAGCAATGGACCGAACAGCTCGGTGTCCCACGCCAGTTTATTCAGCGTGACAAAGGCATGGGCCGAGGCCAGGGTGCCGATGCCACCTTCGAGCATGGTGCCGCCATACAGGCCGATACCGGCGGCTTCGGCAATCGCAGCGGTTCGCAGCACGGCGCGCGGGCCGCCGTTCTTGGCGATCTTCAGGGCGAACACCGACGCCGCGCCTTCACGGGCCAGATTGAACGCATCTTCCACGCACTCGATGGATTCGTCGGCCATGATCGGCGCCGGGCTCATGGCGTTCAGGCGCGCCATGCCGGCACGGTTATTGCGCGAAATCGGCTGTTCGATCAGGTCGATGCCGTTGGTTCCCAGGATCCGGCAGGCGCGCAGCGCAACCGCTTCATCCCAGGCCTGATTGACATCGACCCGCACGCTGGCGCGATCGCCCAGGGCTTTCTTGATCGCAATGACGTGGGCCAGGTCGCGGTTGACCTCACCGGCACCGATTTTCAGTTTGAAGATCCGGTGGCGGCGCAGGTCGAGCATTTTTTCCGCTTCGGCGATGTCCTTGTCGGTGTCGCCACTGGCAAGAGTCCACGCCACTGGCAGGGCATCGCGAACGCGGCCGCCCAACAACTCGCTGACCGGCAGCCCAAGGCGTTTGCCCTGAGCGTCGAGCAAGGCGGTTTCGATACCTGATTTAGCAAAGGTGTTGCCACGGATGCTGCGCTCCAGGCGCAACATCGCGGCGTTCACGTTGGCGCTGTCCTGGCCCAGCAGCAGCGGCGCGAAGTGTCGGTCGATGTTGGTCTTGATGCTGTCAGGGCTTTCGTTGCCGTAGGCCAGGCCACCGATGGTGGTGGATTCGCCAATACCTTCGATGCCGTCGGCGCAGCGCACGCGAATGATCACCAGGGTCTGGTTCTGCATGGTGTGCATCGCCAGCTTGTGCGGGCGGATGGTCGGCAGATCGACGATGATCGTCTCGATCGATTCAATGGCTGTTGCAAGCATGTCGATACCCGTCAGGTTCTTAAAGTTCTGGAACCGATTCTGGTACGGCTTTTTTCGGGAAGCCAATATAGAATTGGTCTGACTTGATACCTTTAAGGTATGCAACCGACTTGCATCTGGAGGCTCCATGGAACTGCGTCACCTGCGGTATTTTCAGGTGTTGGCTCAAACCCTCAACTTCACCCGTGCCGCCGAGCTTCTGCACATTGCCCAACCACCCCTGAGTCGGCAGATGCAGCAATTGGAGGATGAACTCGGGGTGTTGTTGCTGGAACGCGGGCGGCCGCTGAAACTGACCGATGCCGGGCGGTTTTTCCATGAACACTCTACCGCCCTGCTCGAGCAACTGGGCAAGGTATGCGACAACACGCGACGGATCGGTCTGGGCGAGAAGACCTGGCTGGGCATCGGTTTTGCCCCGTCGACGCTCTACGGCGTGCTGCCGGAACTGATTCGCCGTTTGCGCAGCGGCGAGCCCCTGGAGCTTGAACTGGGGCTTTCGGAAATGACCACGCTGCAACAAGTGCAGGCGCTCAAGGCCGGGCGTATCGATATCGGTTTCGGCCGCATCCGCATCGACGACCCGGCGATCATCCAGACTGTGTTGACCGAAGATCGGCTGGTCGCCGCCCTCCCCGCCGGCCATCCATTACTGGCCGGGCCGATCAGCCTTCGCGAACTGGCGAAAGAACCTTTTGTGCTGTACCCCGGCAACCCGCGGCCCAGCTATGCCGATCACGTCATCGCGTTATTCGAATCCTATGGCGTGAGCATCCATGTGGCGCAATGGACCAATGAGCTGCAAACAGCCATCGGTCTGGTGGGAGCGGGAATCGGCGTCACCCTGGTGCCGGCCTCGGTGCAATTGCTGCACCGCGACGACATCGGTTTCACGCCGCTGCTGGAAGACAACGCGACCTCGCCGATCATTCTCAGCAGGCGCGTGGGCGACGTATCGCCGGGGTTGAATCATTGCTTGCAGATGATTGATGAACTGCAGCCGCGGGACTGACCCGAATGCCTGCTGCAATGCGATGCGTAGCAGCTGGCGAAGCCTGCGTTCGGCTGCGCAGCAGTCGTAAAACCGGTATCCACGGTTCACCTGAAACACCGCAGTGCCTGATTTCACGACTGCTTCGCAGCCGAACGCAGGCTACGCCAGCTGCTACATAGATCCACTTCAGCCGGCAAACGCCCGACGACCGGCGCGCATCTCGATGCGCAACTCGCCAATCAGGTTGGAGATATCGCGAACGTTGGTCAGCCGTTCGGGTGATACACCGGTAATCAACAGATCAATTCGCCCGGTGGCGGGTTCGTAGACCTTGATCCGTAACGTTCCCTCGGGATTCACCGTGCAGGCACAGGAAAGCGGTTGAAAACCGGACTCAACAATGCGGCAAAGCTCAGGAACTGAAACCATGACTGGCGCCTCCGTGGCCATTAATCGGATCCAACTTGCTCAGCATAGATGGGCTTTTCCAATCCTGCGCCCGCCAATGCTCAAAATAAGTGTTAGCTGTTTCTCACTTTGGCGACCTTTCAGTGAGAATCCCCACCCCAGATCCAATTCCAGAGCCCCGGTAATTTAACCGGCTGTGAACTGTCGCGAACGGTACGCGCCATGGCGGCCCGTTGCAGCGCTGCCGTGTCGTCGTAAAACGGCTTTTCTGCGGTTTTCACACCGGTAGACTGTGCACTGTCGAGGAGGATTTGCAGGTATTCGCGAGTATGCCGGGCGGTGTAGCGATTGAGGTCGTGAAAGGTCACCACCACCGGAATCACCCCGTCCACCACCGGTAACTCGCCAAGGGCGATACGCTCGCGCACTTCGGACATTGTGCGCATGAAGTGGGCCCGCCGCTGGGGGTTGGCGTTGAAACCCCAGATCTTGCCGTCATTGGCGCTCAGGTCGGTCAGCAGCACATGCATGCCGTGCCGCTGATAGGCGGCGAAGACCCGTTTATCGTAGTTCCAGAATGGCGGGCGCACCAGGGTCGGCGGCGCGCCGGTGATCGCGGCGATGTCGGCGCTGCCGTTGGTGAGGGACTGTTCCAGTTCTTGCGGATCCAGGGATCGATGATTGGCGTGCCCGGGCGTGGCCGTGTGAAAGCCCAGGATCTGACCTTCGGCCTGTTCGCGATGCATGACCTGGCGCCCTATTTCACTGCCGCCGGCTCGTGAGGCACGGGTCTGCACGAAGAACACCGCTTTGAGGTTCGGCTGCACCGGGTTCGTCGCCAGACTGTCGAGCACCGTCATCGTCGGATTCCAGAAACTCGAGGCGCTGGGACCGTCGTCGAAGGTCAGCAGAAAACGGATCGGTGGTTGCGCGCTCAGACGCTGCTCGGTCTGCGGCGTCATTTCGATAGGAGAAGCGATACACCCAACCAGCCCTGTGGCGATGATGAGTACGGATAGAACCTTGAACAGCCATTTCATGTTTTGCCCATTTATCCTTCGTCGGCCCGCAGGTCGCTGCGGGCCGAGGTTGGATAAGGGTACACAGTGTTTGGTTCCAGCGCTGCCCGGCATCGTGGGTTACTCGGCAAACGCCTGTTGAAACGAGCTGTCGATAATCGGTGCAGTCGCCAATGCAGCCGGCAGCGCTTTTACCTTGAACAGGAAGTCCGCGGTGCTTTGCAGATCCTTTGCTGCCTGCGCATCCACCGGGCCGACGGTCATGTGGGCCTGGCGCAACCAATGGCGCGAAACGTTCTGGTCAAGGTTGGCTTTCTTCGCCCAGAGATCGGCGTACTCGTCAGTGTGGTTGTCGACCCAGGCCCGGGCCTTTTTCAGGCGCACCAGAAAGTCGGCAATGGCTTCGCGCTTGCTGTCGATCGACGGTGTCGAGGCGGCGATGGCGCTCAGGCCGGGCATCAGGTTCTTGGCGGTGAGGATCGGCCGGGCGCCGGAGAACAGAATCTGCTGGGAGATGTAAGGTTCCCAGACCGGAAACGCGTCGATGCTGCCCTGAGGCAGCGCGGCGGCGGCATCGATCGGCATCAGTTTGATGAAGTCGACATAGTCTTCCGGCAGTGTGGTGCGGCGAACAATGCGCTGGTCAGCAGACTGCGCACGAATCGGGACAGGTTCATCAGGGGCTCCTTGAGGGGTATTGCGATAGACCATAACGCTCTTACAAGAAGCTTTTAAAATTCGATTAATGCATAAGCTCATGACCCGCAGCGAACAGTGTTTGCCCAGCAACAGCGACTAAACAGACTGTTGTCCCTTGAACATTTCTCTGCCGCTGCTTCAGGGCCAAGGCCTTGAAAACACTCGTCACGTAAAACATGGCACAGAGCCTGCAATATTCCTTTTATGCAGGAAGCATTTATAAAAAATGTTTTTTTGGAAATAAGAACCTCGCCGCCTTGCCTGGAGCTGCCCCATGAAAACCACCTTCCGTTTTCCCCACGTCAGGTCTCTGCTCAGCGCCTGCGCCCTGGCGCTCAGCCTGCAACCGCTTGCCCAGGCCGCTGAAGCGCCACCGGCCGAGGTGCATCTGGATTACGCCTATTACTCGCCCGTGAGCCTGGTGCTCAAACACTTCGGCTTTCTGGAAAAAGCCCTGCCACAGACCAAGGTCAGCTGGGTGCTGAGCCAGGGCAGCAACCGCTCGCTGGAATACCTCAACAGCGGCGGCGTCGACTTCGCCTCCTCCGCCAGCCTCGCCGCCGTGCTGAGCCGCGCCAATGGCAGCCCGATCAAATCGGTTTACGTCTACAGTCGCGCCGAATGGACGGCATTGGTGGTGCGCAAGGATTCGCCCTACAAGGCCGTGGCCGATCTGAAAGGCAAAAAAATCGCTGCCACCAAGGGCACCGATCCGTACCTGTTTACCCTGCGCAGCCTGCAAGAGGCAGGCCTGACCAAAGATGATGTGGAACTGGTGCATTTGCAGCACCCGGACGGTCGCACCGCGCTGGAAAAAGGTGACGTCGACGCCTGGGCCGGACTCGATCCGCACATGGCCGCGAGCCAGGTTCAGGCCGGCTCCCGGTTGCTCTATCGCAACACCCAATTCAACAGCTACGGCGTGGTCAGCGTCACCGACACCTATGCCAAAGAACACCCACAGACCATCGAAACCGTACTGAATGCCTACGAGCAAGCTCGCGAGTGGGCGGTAAAAAATCCCGAGGAACTGGCGAAACTACTCGCTGGCGAATCCGGTCTGCCGCTGGAAGTGGCCAAGCTGCAATTGTCGCGCACCGACCTGAGCAGCCCGCAACTGACCGCCAAGGACGTGATCGCCTCCAAGGCTGCCGCACCGATTCTGGTTTCTGAAGAACTGGTTCGTCGTGGGGTGAATGTCGATCAAGTCATCGATCAACTGATCGACACCGGCTTCAAAGAAACCGTGGCTCGTGTAGGAGCTGTCGAGTGAAACGAGGCTGCGATCTCTTGATCTTGATTCGTCGTGACCGGAGAACCCAATGACCAGCAAAAGCAAACACCTGTCCGCCCCGCTGGCATTGCCCGCACTCCGACGCCTCAATAACGCCTGGAAACTTCGCCTCAAGGCCCTCGCCCTACCGGTGCTGATCATCCTGCTGCTGGAATTCGTCGTGCGTATCGGCTGGTTGCCGTCTTACCAAATGCCGGCCCCCAGCGAGATCGCGCTGACCTTGAGAGACCTCGCCGAAGGCGCGCTGTGGAAGCACATCAGCGCCAGTCTGTTGCGGGTGCTGCTGGGTTTCGCCATCGGCGCCGGGCTGGCCCTGGTGTTTGCCGCGTGGGTCGGTTTGAGCCGCGAAGCCGAAGCCTGGCTGGAGCCGACGTTCGCCGGCCTGCGCTCGATTCCGAGCCTGGCCTGGGTGCCGCTGTTGCTGCTGTGGCTGGGCATCGACGAGACCTCGAAAATCGTCCTGATCGCCATCGGCGCCTTCTTCCCTATGTACCTCAATGGCGTCGCGGCGATCCGCGACATCGACCGCAAACTGGTGGAAGTCGGGCAGATGTACGGCTTCAGCCGACCGCGACTGGTGCGCCGAATCCTGTTGCCCGCCGCCCTGCCCGGCCTGTTCACCGGCTTGCGCAGCGGCATGAGCCTGGCCTGGATGTTTTTGGTCGCCGCCGAACTGATCGCCGCGACCAAAGGCCTGGGGTATCTGCTCAGTGACGGTCGCGAGACTTCACGCCCGGACATCGTGCTGGCGGCAATCATCGTGCTGGCGCTGCTGGGCAAACTCAGCGACGGCATCCTCGCCGGCCTGGAGAAGCGTTTCCTCGCCTGGCGCGACACCTTCAACGGCCAAAGCGCAGAGGATTGAGCCATGACCGACCACCTGCTGGACATTCGCGTCGAGCGCAAAACCTTCGCCACCACCACCGTGCTCAAGAACGTCCATTTGCAATTGCAACCCCGGGAAGCCATCAGCCTGCTGGGGCCCAGCGGCTGCGGGAAAAGCACGTTGCTGCGGATCATCGCCGGCCTGGAAAAGGACTTTGAGGGCGAAGTGCTCAGCAGCGCCGGGGAAGTCGCTTTTGTGTTCCAGGAGCCACGACTGATGCCATGGCTGACGGTCGAACAGAACATCGGGTTCAGCGCCGACAACCAATACGACAAAGCCTGGGTCGCGCAACTGATCGACGAAGTCGGCCTCGGCGGTTTTGCTCAAGCCCTGCCCAAAGCACTGTCCGGCGGTATGGCGCAGCGGGTGGCGATCGCTCGCGGCCTCTACTCGCGACCGCAAGTGCTGTTGCTGGATGAGCCCTTCAGCGCGGTGGACGCCTTTACCCGAATGAAACTGCAGGACTTGCTGCTGCAACTGGCCGAACGTCACGCCATCGCCCTGCTGCTGGTGACCCACGACGTGGATGAAGCGCTGTACCTCAGTGATCGGGTGCTGGTGATGGACAATCGCCCCAGCAGTATTCGTCAGGAGCTTGCGGTGCAACTGGCCCATCCCCGTGACCGGCGGGACCCTTTGCTGGCTCGCCTCAAGGCCTTGTCGTTGACCGAGTTGCAGCGTGCCCATGTGATCTGAGCAACTAAGCTGAAATCTCCAGCCAGAGAGCTTCGGTCAGAGGATCAGTTGATGTGCGGACGCCTGTCGCAGTACCGTGGCATTCACGATTTTGTCGCGGTGCTGAGCATCCCCGACGCGTTGATCAACCACGTCGGTGATGAACCGCTGGCCCGCTACAACGCTGCGCCCACCACGCAACTCGCCCTTCTGCATCTGGAGAGCAACGGGCTGCACGCCGATTTTCAGCGCTGGGGATGGCGGCCGCACTGGGCCAAAGATCGTGCGGCACCGATCAATGCACGGGTCGAAAAAGTCGCCCACGGCCCGTTCTTCCGGGCGATCTGGCCGCACCGCGCAATTGTGCCGATCGACAACTGGTTCGAATGGGTCGACGCCGGGGATTCGACGAGGCAACCGTGGCTCATCCGCCGACGGGACCGGGCGCCGATTTTCTGCGCCGCGATCGGACAGTTTCCCGGCCCGGGTGGTGAGCCGCGGGCCGACGACGGTTTTGTGATCATCACCGCCGACAGCATGGGCGGCATGCTCGACATTCATGACCGACGCCCCGTTGTGTTGTCTGCACCGCTGGCGCGGGAATGGCTTGACCCGGCCACACCCACAGAACGGGCTGAGCAACTGGTGCTGAGGCAGGGTGAAGTCAGCGAGGTTTTCGAGTGGTACAAGGTGGACAAAGCGGTGGGCAATTCAAGAAATCAAGGCGCGACACTGATTGATGAAACACCCTGAACGTATCAATACAGACATAAATGCAGGAATAAGTACCAGTTATATATACATATTCAACACTTAATCGTTACACATGTCGTGTCATCCAAGAAACACTTTCCTTTGTTTGGCGATTTAACTATTAACCGCCTGTCTGACACTTCGATACATTTAGAACAACTATGGATAGCATGCGCGCCGCATTCCCTCGGCACCCCGCAATTGACCAAAGAGTCAACAAACCAAGGAAATCCCTACAACAACAAGCCTTGCAGAGAATTAAATTGCGCGACGATTTCACAATTAATCAAGTCGATGGTCTGGCGTGTGTTTATCTTTCGAAGACAGAGCATTACCCACTCGACTGTTTTATCGGGCAATACATAAAGACCCGCAACCTGCATTCAATTGCCACTATCGGCAACCTCCTGCGTACAACCCTCGAACGCTATCCGGGTAAACCTCCGGTCATGGTCAACGAGCTGAACGCCTGGATCGACAAGACCTTGGGTTATAGGGCCTCCCACCCCGATTTTCTGGTGTTGGAAGAAGTTTGAGTTGATGGACCGGGTTCATTCAGCCAACGAACTGAACGAACCCGACATCGAGCCACTCTCAATAACTGAGCTTCGGCCCAAGGAGGAATACATGAGCAAACTCGTCCCCTATGCCGTGCACTATATGTTCGACGGCGTTCGTCAGCACTTTTTCAAACTGGCCGAACAGTTTACGATGTCGAGGCGATACATTCGGCTTCCGCCCATGCTTATCCCGACTCCGGTCGTCAAATCGCCGCACACGCCAACCTCGAAACCGCGCGCATCAAAGCGCAGCAATTGGGCATTACACACATTCGCTGGAATGAAGCGATCTGATTTAATAATCGCCCAATGAAAAGCCCCGCTTTGATAGCGGGGCTTTTTTGTATGTGCAGCGCGGTCAAGGTTTCAGCGGACGTTCCTGGTCGCGATCTGACAGCTCTTTACCGTCGTCGGGGTGCTTCCAGTCTGGCGTCGAACGCCTCTGCCGCTCAATCTCTTCTTCCGTGGGTTCGTCATCCACATCTTCATCCGGGTACGGACGCTTTGGATCATTAGCCATGCTCACCTCTCTTCCTGTAGGGGTCCCCTTGAAGCGTAGAACAGTTTCGACGGGAACGACTTAGAGCCACCAACGCAGCAAAAAGAAGAACCCCATGCTCAACACCATGCTGAGCAAGGTATTGCGGGTGTAGAGCACCAGCCCCACCGCCACCAGCGAACTGATCAGGTACGGGTTGTCCCACTGCAGATTCAGCTGCTTGTCCGGCATGAACACGATCGGCCCGCAGATCGCGGTCAGCATGCCCGGTACCGCAAAACCCAGGAACTGCCGCGCATTACTGCTCAAGCGCACGGGCAGCCGAGGCTCCAGAAACACATAGCGGTTGAGGAAAACCAGTATCCCCATACCGACAATAACCGCCCAGACCATCATGTGCGTCCACCGTAGATTTTGTTGCAGATAAAGCCTGCGGTCATGCCCGCCAACCCCGACAGCACTAGCGCCGAGCCCCATTGCCAGTAGCTGAACAGCACCGAGCAGAACAGCGACACCGCCACACACACCACCGTCGGCACGTTTCGCACCGCGGGGGTGATCAGGGCGATAAAAGTCGCCGCGATGGAGAAGTCCAGCCCCAGATGTTCCAGCCCGGGAATGCTGCTGCCCAGCACGATGCCGGCCAGGGTGAAGAGGTTCCAGGCGATGTAAAACGTCAGGCCGACACCCAGCGCGTACCAGCGGTTGAACTGTTGTTTGTCATGCGCACTGGTCAGGGCGAACAGCTCATCAGTGAGCAAAAAACCGAGCCCCACACGCCAGCGTCCCGGCAACGGCGAAATCACCGAACGCATGCTCATCCCGTAGAGCAAATGCTGGGAGGTCAGCAGCAGCGTGGTCAGCAGAATCGAAAAGATCCCGGCACCGCCCTTGAGCATGCCGATCGCCACCAGTTGCGCCGCCCCGGCAAATACGATGCTCGACAAACCCTGGCCTTGCAGGGGCGTGAGATTGGCTTCGATGGCCATGGAACCGGCCAGCAGCCCCCAGGGCGCGGTGGCCAGGGACAACGGCATGATCGCCGCAGCGCCGCGAAGAAAGGCACTGCGCGGCATGAGTGAATTGGACATAACGCTCTACAACCAGGGAAAGACCTCAGACTGTGCCAGCAGTCATGGCCAAAGGCTTGAACAATCTTGCGCAATTGGTCCGCGGCCAAGCACAACGGCAGAATGCGTGCGGAGCTCGCTGATTTTCGCGATTGACAAAAATCGCGCCGGCTTTTAAAACTGAGCGCCTCATTCAGGGTGTAAGCAAGTATGTCCGCAACCTTCAACCTCAACACTGTCGTCATTGGCTTGAATGCCAAGGCGCAAGGTTGCGTTGCGCACGCCCTCAAATCGAAGAAACAGTCGCTCATGTGACCGGGGCGCGCTGTCCCGTCAGATGAGCTGACAGGACATTGAGCGCGACGGACACCCTCCCCTTGCTTACTGCCTTCTACGCTTCTGACGGTGACGAAATCGGTCAACCTTCAGGAGTACGTGCATGTCATCGTTTCAAGGTATCTGGGTCCCTCTCGTTACACCGTTTCGCAACGGTGCGATCGATTTCGTCGGCTTGCGCCGGCTGGTCAATCATCTGCTGGAAAAAGGTGTCGATGGCGTTGTGGTCTGCGGCACCACGGCGGAAGCGGCGGCACTGAGCAAACACGAGCAACTGGCGGTGCTCGATGCGGTGCTGGCGCAGGTGCCGGCGGAACGGGTGGTCATGGGCCTGGCCGGCAACAATATGACCGAGCTGCTGCAATTACAGAGCGAGATCCTGAAACGTCCACTGGCCGGTTTACTGGTACCGCCGCCGTATTACATCCGTCCGTCTCAGGCTGGCCTCGAAGCGTTTTACAAAACCGTCGCCGATGCCTCCAGCGTTCCGCTCATTCTTTACGACATCCCTTACCGCACCGGCGTGGCGTTCGAGCAGGTAACCCTGCTCAACATCGTCGCCCATGAGCGAATCGTCGCGATCAAGGATTGCGGCGGCAATCAGGCCAACACCCTGGCGCTGCTAGGCAGTGGCAAGGTCGACGTGCTGTGCGGCGAAGATAACCAGATCTTCAGCGCCTTGTGTCTGGGCGCCAAAGGCGCCATTGCCGCTTCGGCGCATGTTCATCCGGAGCTGTTCGTGGCGTTGTATCAACAGATCCGCGACAACCGGTTGGCGGCCGGTCGAGCGACATTCTTCCAACTGCTGCCGCTGATTCACAGCCTGTTCATCGAACCCAACCCCGCCCCGGTGAAAACCGCCCTGACCCTCGAAGGCTTGATCGACGACGAACTGCGGGCGCCGATGCAACGCAGCAGCGAAACCACGGTGGTGCGTTTGAAGGAAGTGCTCACAGCGTTGAACAGCAACAATCGATAGAGCGCCAGCAACCAGCCCGAGTACCATGGAGCCATTCGCATAACGCGTCAGGGAGTCGACATGCTTTACCGAATCGCCGCCGACGGGCTGGTCCTGTTTCATCTGTTGTTCATTCTGTTCGTGCTGTTCGGCGGGCTGCTGGTGCTCAAATGGCGCCCCCTGATCTGGTGGCACCTGCCTGCGGCTGTGTGGGGCGTGTCGGTGGAAGTCTTCCACCTGTACTGCCCGCTGACGCAGTGGGAAAACCTCATGCGCGACGCGGCCGGGCAAACCGGTTATAGCGGCGGTTTCATCGAACATTACGTGTGGCCGGTCATTTACCCGGCGGGCCTGACACCGGCAATTCAGCTGGGACTGGGCAGCGTGGTGCTGGCAATCAACGTGCTGGTCTACCTTCGGTTGATCAGGCTGTGGAAGTTACGTCGGGCAACCTGACACCAAGATCAAAAGATCGCAGCCTGCGGCAGCTCCTACACTGGGATATGCGTTTCCCGTAGGAGCTGCCGAAGGCTGCGATCTTTTGATCTTATTCGTTCAAGGATTCCGCCCATGCTATCGATTGAAGATCTCACCTTGCTCGAAGCCATCCGCGAAACCGGCAGCCTGTCCCGGGCCGCTGCCCACTTGGGCAAGGCGCCCTCGACGGTGTCCTACGCGGCGCGGCAACTGGAGGAACGCTTTGACGCCTTGCTGTTCGACCGCCGTCGCTACCGCTTGCAACTGACCCCGGCAGGTGAGTTGCTGGTAAACGAGGCGGCGCGACTGATGCAAGACGTCTCGCGGCTGACCCAGCGGGTGCAGCAAGTGGCCAATGGCTGGGAGAGCCGGTTATGGATCGTCACCGATGAGCTGCTCGAATTCGAAGCGTTGATCCCGGTGATTCACGAGTTCGATGCGCTGGAGTCCGGCGTGCCGTTGCGCATCACTCAGGAAGTCCTCAAAGGTGTTTGGGAAGCCCTGCGTGAAGGCCGCGCGGACTTGATCATCGGCGCCACCAACGAGCCACCGGCCATCCCTTCCTTGCGCTGGATGCAACTGGGGGAAATGGAATGGGTGTTCGCGGTTTCGCCCAGGTACCCGCTGGCCAAGGCCCAAGAGCCGATTTCACGCGCCATGGTTGCGCAGCATCGGGCGATTGTCGTGGCCGATTCGTCCAGGGTTACCGAGGGCAGTACTTACGGCGTCTCCGGCGGCCAACCGGTGCTCGCCGTGCCAACCATGCGCGCCAAGATCCTCGCCCAGTGCGACGGGTTGGGCGTGGGTTGGTTGCCGAAGCATCGGGTCGACTCGTTGCTGAAAAACGGCACGCTGGTTGAAAAACAGATGGCCGACCCGCGTGAGCCGAACATTTTGTATGCCGGCTGGCGTGGCGATCATAACGGCCGCGCCCTGGGCTGGTGGCTGGAAAAACTCAAGCAATCGTACCTGTCCACCAAACTGGTTCAGGGCAGTGACCGGTTTGTTTGAATTCAGTTGGCAATGACGCTCATGTTCCGGCCGCTGGCCTTGGCCACGTAAAGCGCCTTGTCGGCGGCCCCTACCAGGTCGCTGGGCTGGGCTTGTGACGCCGGATCGTAAGCGGCGACCCCCAGGCTGACCGTCACCGTGCCTTCAGCCCCTTCACTGTGTTGGATGCCGGCCTGCTGAACCGCGCGACGGATTTTTTCCGCCACCAGAAACGCCCCCACATAGTCCGTCCCGGGCAGTACCACCGCAAACTCTTCGCCGCCATAGCGCGCAGCCAGGTCACCGGGGCGCTTGATGTTGTCCCTGATGATCGTGCTGATGTTGCGCAAACACTCATCGCCAGCCACATGGCCGTAAAGATCGTTGAAGCTTTTGAAGTGATCGACATCGATCATCAGCAACGCGAGGTGGGTCTGGTTACGCCTGGCGCGGCCCATTTCGGCGAGGATGAACAGATCGAACTGACGTCGGTTGGACAGCCCGGTCAACGCATCCTCCAGCGCCAGCAACTCAAGACTGCGGTTGACCTCGATGAGTTTTTCCTGCGCATCCAGCAATACGCCCTGCACGTGATTCTGCTGCTTCATGAGGCGAATGAGGCGATAACCGAGGACGCCCAGAAACCCCAGGAACAACGAGACGATCCCGGCACTCAGCAGTACCTCATTACGCCAGGCTGCCAGGACTTCATCTTTATTCAGCGCCGCAAAGATGATCAGCGGATAACCGTCGACCCTGCGAAAACCGACCACACGCTCGACGCCATCCACATAGGACGGGACCATTGCCGTGCCTGAATTACCCTTGGGCAACAGTTGCGTAAACAACGGTCCCTTGGCGACGCTGATGCCGATTTCAGCTTCTTTGAACGGCCGGCGAACGACGATGGTGGCGTCGTCGGCGATCAGGTTGATCACGCCGTTATCACCCATGTCGATGCTGTCGTAGAGCCCGAGGAAATGGCTGAGATAAATCGTTGCCAACGCCACGCCGGCAAAACGGCCATCCGGATGATTGACGCGGCGGGACACCGTCATGATCCATTCACCGCTTGAACGACTCTTGATCGAGGGGCCGATGTGGGGGCCGCGGTCGGGATGATTGCGATGGAAGATGAAATATTCACGATCGGCGTTGTTGGCATCGGGCACCACGGCGCCGTTGGAATTGGCAATCCAGCGCCCGTCTTCGTCGTAGATAAACAAGCCATGGAGCTGGCTCAACTCACTGCGCTGGGCCTTGAGCAAACGCTCCAGCCGGGGCATCCGGGCCTGGTCGATGCCGTCGTTTTCGAGACGATCCACCAGGGTCAACAGCAACGTATCGGCTTGCTTGATCGACGCCTGTGCTTGCGAGGCCAGGGTCTGGGCAAGGTTGGACATCGCCACTTCTTTGTCGTGCAGATGGTACTGGCGCGAGTTCCAGGCTTCCCAAATCACGATAGCCGTCATGGACAGGCACACCGCGACCAGCAGAATCACCGCAGAGCGAACCTTGAGTGTTGCCCCGGCTTGCTCGGCGACCCAAGGCACGCCATGGCGGGATTGTTCAATTCGATTGTTAACGGACGGATGACCCATGACGCTCCCTGAATCCTGACCACATGGCGAATCTTCCCGTTCGCCCTTTTTATGACCCCTGGCGGGTATGAGCCGCCTGGCGCCAGGCGACTATGCCTCATCAAACACCCGAAAGGTGAATTGCGCGAGAAGTATTCTCACCACCGGCTCGCGTGGACTGCGGTTCAGTGTTGTTGTTACTTGAGACTTCCCGCCAAAAACTGCTGCAACCGCTCGCTGCCAGGCATATCCGTTCACTGGACATCTCCCAGGCCGCCGTGACCAAAGCGCTGCGCGAAGCTGGAAACCAGTCAGCAGTTACCGCGGTCAGGCGCGCGCCTGCTTCACGGCCTCGATCCAGGCAGGATTCAATTTCGTCTGTTCGGTCTCGATGCCCAGCGCTTCCATCCGCGCCTTGTGCTGATCCATCTCGCGGGTCAATTGGCTGTGATCACTGGAGTTGCCGTCCAGCTCGTGCATCTGGCTCAACCCCAGATGGTAGAAGCGCAGCAGCTTCATGGCCGTCGGATCCTCCTTCTCCACCGCCGCCGTCACCTGATGCATGACGTTGGTGATGCTCATCAGGCTGCGCTTGAGCTGCCAGCCATAGACCGCCGGGGCCATCCATGGCTGGGTCCAGAACGCGCCCCGCATCAGCGCTGCCATCAGCAGCACCGACACAAACACGCCGCCGACGTTAAATCGCAGATTGTCGCCACCGGGTTCGCCGAACAGCGCCACCGCCGTGGTGGACAACACCATCGCCAGGGCCAGAAAAATCAAGGCTATGATTATCGTGCTGCGTCGCGTCTGGCTTCGATAGCGTTCGGGGTTCTGCGGCTGGATTTCGAACATCGCGACGGGGTTCCTTGAGGGCATGGGTAAAAAGGCTGCGGGGCATTATCGCCTCTGCAGGGGATTTAGCTATGCTGAGGCTCCTTTTCAACTTTTCATCGTCAAACGGGGAAATGGCGATACAGCGCAGTTCGTGCCATCTTCTTTCATGGATACATACTATTCGGATGCCATTTGCCTGTATGAATGGCATCGTTTTAAGGATCATTGAATGACCCAACGACAAGTAATCAACGCCTCGGTCAGCCCAAAAGGCAGTCTGGAAACCCTTTCTCAACGTGAAGTACAGCAACTGAGCGAAGCCGGATCCGGCAGCACCTACACCTTATTCCGCCAGTGCGCCCTGGCCATCCTCAATACCGGCGCCCATGTCGATAACGCAAAAACCATCCTCGAAGCCTACAAGGATTTCGAAATCCGCATTCACCAGCAGGACCGCGGCGTACGCCTGGAACTGCTGAACGCCCCGGCCGACGCCTTCGTTGATGGCGAAATGATCGCCAGCACCCGCGAAATGCTCTTCAGCGCCCTGCGCGACATCGTCTACACCGAAAACGAACTCGACGCCCAACGCATCGACCTGAGCACCTCCCAGGGCATCAGCGACTACGTGTTCCACCTGCTGCGCAACGCCCGCACCCTGCGCCCCGGCGTCGAGCCGAAGATCGTGGTGTGCTGGGGCGGCCACTCGATCAACACCGAAGAATACAAATACACCAAGAAAGTCGGCCACGAACTCGGCCTGCGAAGCCTCGACATCTGCACCGGTTGCGGTCCTGGCGTAATGAAGGGCCCGATGAAAGGCGCGACCATCGCCCACGCCAAGCAGCGTATCCACGGCGGCCGCTACCTCGGCCTGACCGAGCCGGGCATCATCGCCGCCGAAGCGCCCAACCCGATCGTCAACGAACTGGTGATCCTGCCGGACATCGAAAAACGTCTGGAAGCCTTCGTCCGCGTCGGCCACGGCATCATCATTTTCCCGGGCGGCGCCGGCACCGCCGAAGAGTTCCTCTACCTGCTCGGCATCCTGATGCACCCGGACAACGCCGGCCTGCCCTTCCCCGTGGTTCTCACCGGACCGAAACATGCCGCGCCGTATCTGGAGCAACTGGACGCGTTTGTCGGCGCCACCTTGGGTGAAGCTGCGAAGCAACACTACGAGATCATCATCGACGACCCGGCTGAAGTCGCGCGTCAAATGACTCAAGGTCTGAAAGCGGTCAAACAGTTCCGCCGCGAGCGCAATGACGCGTTCCATTTCAACTGGCTGCTGAAGATCGACGAAGGCTTCCAGCGTCCGTTCGATCCAACCCACGAAAACATGGCCAACCTGAAACTGAGCCGCAACCTGCCGGCCCACGAACTGGCCGCCAACCTGCGCCGCGCGTTCTCCGGCATCGTCGCCGGCAACGTCAAGGACAAGGGCATCCGCCTGATCGAAGAGCACGGGCCGTACCAGATCCGTGGCGATGCGGCGGTGATGCAACCGCTGGATCAACTGCTCAAGGCCTTCGTCGCCCAGCACCGGATGAAACTGCCAGGTGGCGCGGCTTATGTGCCGTGTTATCAAGTGGTTGCGTAACTCGGCTAAAGAGCATTCCCACGCTCCCGCGTGGGAATGATCAGCAACGTGAGCTGTAACGTCTATGGAAAGAGAATTTTTGATGCGCCAACGCAACTCCGCACGACTCCTCGTGATCAACCCCGCCCGTCAGGTCTTGCTGTTTCGCTTCCAGCACAAGGGGGATGCCTTGGACGGATGCGACCACTGGGCTACGCCGGGTGGCGGTCTTGAGGAAGGTGAAACCTTTGAAGCCGCCGCCATACGCGAACTGTATGAAGAAACCGGACTGCACATCGACGCAGTGGGCACTAGCGTGGCAGAGCGCAACTTTTCGATGATGTTGCCCAGCGGCGAAACCGTCTTGTCCGTGGAACGCTACTTTGTCGTCCGCGCCGACGGTGAACGGCTGACGCGTGATGGCTGGACGACCGATGAAGCCCGGGTGATGACTGAACACAAATGGTGGTCAGTCGCCGAGCTGAAAGATACCGCTGAAACAGTCTGGCCAGAAAACCTGATCCAAATGATGGAGCAGGCCTGACCAGTGCCAGATGAATAACAAAAAATCTAATGAGGATCATTCCCACGCTCTCGTGTGGGAATGATCAGAGGTGATCCGCGTCGATCACTGCCTTGGCAAAGGCCTGCGGATCTTCCTGCGGCAAGTTGTGGCCGATGCCGCCGTTGATAAGTCGGTACTCATATTTACCGGTGAAGCGCTTGGCATAATCCTCGGCGGCCGGATGTGGCGCCCCGTTGGCATCCCCTTCCATGGTGATGGTCGGCACCGTAATGACCGGGGCCTTGGCCAGCCGCTGCTCCAGCGCTTCATATTGAGGTTCGCCCTGAATCATGCCTTGGGCGGCAACGGATTCCTGCGCGTTCATCGGTTTTGACAGCGATGAGCGTAATGGAAAGATCAGCCGCCCTGATTGCCGCACTCTGCGAATTTGCTGTAATCGAGGACTTTCTGCGTGCCGCTGGAATCGAGATAGGTCAGGCGGGCATCGACAATGCCGCAATTGCCGCCGTTGTCGACGACGGAAACCACTTTCTTGATATCCAGGTGGGTGCCGTGAGAAGTTGTCTGCGACGGAGCTTGAACATCGGCATGGGCCGAAAACGCTGCAACGTTCAGGACCGCGAAGAAGCTGGCGGCAACAAGTGTGTTCCAGTTCATGGTGATTTCCTCAGGGTTGCAATGGGCAGTGGTTGTGAGGCAAGTCGTCTTGTCTCGGTGGAACCCATTTAATCGGCCCGAGGTATCTGCCATGTGTCGTAGAACCGGAATTAATAAGGCGTAAGGTGTCTCCGGGGGCACCAGATACAGTGCGATACAAAGCGCCTGGGACAATCCCTGGAATGCGCAACGGGAGAATGACAAGAGGGCTAAGCGATGGAACATGTGAACCACATCCTGATCGTCGACGACGACCGGGAGATTCGCGAGTTGGTCGGCAATTACCTGAAAAAGAACGGGCTGCGTACCACCGTCGTCGCCGATGGCCGGCAGATGCGCAGCTTTCTGGAAACCAATCAGGTGGACCTGATCGTTCTGGACATCATGATGCCCGGCGATGACGGGCTGCTGCTGTGCCGCGAATTGCGCTCGGGCAAACACAAAGCCACGCCGATCCTGATGCTCACCGCACGCAACGACGAAACCGATCGCATCCTCGGCCTGGAAATGGGCGCCGACGACTACCTGACCAAACCCTTCGCCGCCCGCGAACTGCTGGCGCGGATCAATGCCGTGTTGCGCCGCACCCGGATGCTGCCGCCCAACCTGCTGATCACCGAAAGCGGCCGGCTGCTGGGCTTCGGCCGCTGGCGCCTGGACACCACCGCCCGGCACTTGCTCGACGAAGACGGCACGATGGTGGCCCTCAGTGGCGCCGAATACCGTCTGCTGCGGGTGTTCCTCGATCACCCGCAACGGGTACTCAGCCGTGACCAGTTGCTCAACCTGACCCAGGGTCGCGACGCCGACCTGTTCGACCGTTCCATCGACTTGCTGGTGAGCCGTCTGCGCCAGCGATTGATGGATGACTCACGGGACTCGACCTACATCAAAACCGTGCGCAGCGAAGGCTATGTGTTCTCCTACCCGGTGGAATTGCTCGGCGCAGAATCATGAAGCTCTCCGCCAGCAGAACCTGAGGAGCGTTTTTCATAGGGTGTTGTATCCGTCTGTATAAGAACCCGCGACAGATACGCAGACACCGATTTCGGCTTGTTCGAGCACACATCACCGATACACCCGAGCGTTTAACTGTGATCACCGGATAGCAGCCGCTACCGACCCACTCAAACTAAACGCACGGAGAATCACCCATGTTCAACTTCTCGAAAGTCTCGTCCCTGGCACTCGGTCTGGCACTGGTTAGTGGTCTCGGCCTGTCGAGCCTGGCGTCGGCCCACACCGGCAATGCTGCGTCCCCTGGCCAGGTTCAACAACTGCTGGTGGAAGGCGGCTCCGACCGTCTGCAAGAACTGCGCGAACGTGTGGCATCGGTCAGCCCGAGCAATGCGGTACGCGGTGGTGTGGTTGTCGCGGAAAACCGCGCCGAGTTCGGCTCGAAATATCAGCGGTATTGAATGCGATCTACATCACAACAGAGATCGAATGTGGGAGCGAGCTTGCTCGCGATGGCGGTGTGTCATTCAAAAATGATGCCGACTGACAGTGCCTCATCGCGAGCAAGCTCGCTCCCACATTTGACTGTGTTCCGTCAGACAAAACCCATCTGCATCCCCCATGCACGACGCCCATAAATCCTGAGATCTGACGTAAAAGCCCCGACAATTCCTCGGGACAGTTGCACCTCGCCCGTCTAAGATTTGCGCTTCATTTCATCAAGGACGATTCATGAAGCGCATTGCCGGTTGCCTGTTGTCTTTCCTGACCTTTACGGCGCTCGCGGCTGATCTGAACCTGCTCACCGACAACCACCCGCCCCTGCATTTTCAGCAAGGTAATCAACTGGTGGGGTTTGGCGTGGACGTGGTGCAGGCACTGGCCGAACGCACCGGCGACCAGGTGCACTTGCAACAAGTCCCTTTACTGCGCGCCCTGCGCGTCGCCACGACCGAGCCCGCCACCGGGGTGTTTACCGTGTTGCGCACCGCCGAACGCGATGGCTTGTACCAGTGGGTCGGTCCGTTGATGGACGTGGAGACGGCGATTTATTCCGCGAACACCCAGCAACCGGTGCGCAGTTTGCAGGACGCCAGCATCCAGGGCCGTATCGCCGTCCCGCGAAAATGGCTGGCTTACGACTACTTGCACAAGCAGGGTCTGAACAATCTGTACGGCGTGGAAACGCCCGAACAAATGATGCGTCTGGCACGTCTGGGGCGCATCGAATTTGTGGTGGCCGACACCCTCTCCATCGCCACCCTGGCACGGGAAGAAGGCTTGGCGCCCAGCCAGTTGCATTATCAGATGCCGCTGATGAAGCAAGGCACCTACATCGCGTTTTCCCCGCAAACCGATGCGAGCCAGGTCGCGCGCTGGCAACAGGCGCTGGACGAGATGAACCGCGATGGGCGTCTGGAACAACTCAAACAGCGCTGGCTCAGCGACAACACACCCCGCTGACAACAGATCAACGCGCTCGATAACAACTATGCGTCAGGGTGTTTTTTCATCGCGACGCTCCAGCACTACAGTGGCCCCATCTTCTCCCCACGCTCTGGAGCACCATCATGAAAAGCATCATCGGTCTTGGTTTCGCCCTTTCGGTTCTTGGCGCTACCTCCGCCATCGCCGCCCCTCACGCCACCTCGCAAGTCGTTGCAGCGGCCAAAGTCAGCCAACCGGCCACACTGAACGTGAACACTGTCGGCGTTGATCACAAAGACAGCCAGGCGAGCAAACTCTACGTCGCTGAAAACCGCCCTGAGTTCGGTTCGAAGTATCAGCGTTATTGATCAACGGCGTTGCGCCGCTTGAAACAAGAAACCCCGGGAGATCCGATCTACCCGGGGTTTGTTGTTTCTGAAGGTTTAGCCCGCCAACCGCGCCGCCAACGCCTTGGCCTGGCTCGCGACGTCGGTCACTGCGGTGCTTTCCCACCACATGCCGCGCAACGGTGGGCCCATGGCGAACAGACGGCTGGCGACGTGTTCATCGGCGCCCAACACCGCGCCATCGACTGCCGCCGCAATCCCCAGCGCCAACGGCCCCGGCCGGACAAGTCCGCGCGCCAGCAGTTGCTGTGGCAGCGGTCGGGCGACCCGGCGCCAGTCGTATTCGATGCCGCTGGAATTGATCAACGCCGCGCCGCTGACAACGCTGGTTTCTGATTCACCACGACGCCGAATGCGGATGCTCATTGCTCCATCCGCTGAGGGCTCCAGCCCTTTGAACGACGCGGCCTGAATCCGCAATCGGCCTTCCTTGTGCAATCGCTCCACCAGTTCGGCACTCAACGGCGGCGAGCGATGGTGATGACTTTCCCACCACGGCCGCACATGCCGCACGAACTGCCGACGCTGCACATCCGTCGCCTGATTCCACAAGCGGCCAATGTGCGCCCGTACGGTGTCGAGCGGCGCCTGCCAGTCGATACCTTGAGCGATGGCGTCTCGGCAATGCCGACGCAGTTCGCGCACCAGCTGTCGCGGCGTACGAATGCTGTGATCCTCGGCGAGAAAATCTGCCCAGGCCGGTGGCTGACGACGTACATGAGGCAGCAAGCCATGCCGGGAAAACACTTCGATCGGCCCGCGATGCCCGGCCTGTTCCAGCGACACCACGGCATCGACCATGGTCAGGCCCGAACCGATGATCAGCACGGTCGACTGCGGATCGAGTTGTTGCATGGCGGTGACATCCCACGGATCAAGCGCCGCCGCGTTCAAGCCGCTGGACTCGGTCTGTGGCGTACGCGCGGCGGGAAACATCCCCGTGGCCAACACCGCATAAGCGCCCTGCAAGTGTTGCCCGTCGCTCAAGGTCAGTCGCACCGAATCGTCCGCCGTTTGCAGGTCAATCACCTCAGCCCGCACATGCTCGACCGTTGAACCGTTCAACGCCCCCACCGCTTGCGCTTCGGCCAGCCGCTGCTGCACGTACAGGCCGAAAATCCCGCGAGGCGGGAACAATTCGCTGACCGGCACATGTTGCTCGTCAGACTCCGGCCAGCCGCCGGCCGCGATGTACTCGGTCAGCCATTGGGTCAGGTCGTCGGCGTTGTCCGGGTCGACGCTCATCCGCGCCGCATTGCCGTTGAGCGTATGGCCCAATTCGACCGCGCTGTACGCCTCGCCCCGTCCCAGTTCGGCGCGGGGTTCGATCACCAGCACCTTGCGTTTGCCCGGCAGGCGCAGCAACTGCGCCGCCAGCATTGCACCGCTGAGGCCGCCGCCGACGATCAGGATGTCCGCGTGGCGAATGGCGTCGGTGGCCTGTCCGCTTTGGGTTTCAGTCATGGCGTTCTCACTGATCAATGTTTCATCTCAAAAATATCCTGGACGATAATAGGCGCCAAACCCCTGGAAGGTTCATCAAGCAGTACCAAAGTAGGACAGAGAAATACCGCCCAGTCGCAGAGGCGTCGGCGCCAGGTGCCTTGGGGGGCGAGACGGAGGTCGATTTCGGCGGCCAGCAATTGCAGGCGCTCGGCCGATAACAGCAATCCCGAGGGTGCCACTTCACGACGGTCGCGGCTGGCACTGTCGAGGCTTTCCGGGAAGGCCAGTGATTGGCCGCTGGTCAGCCAATGCTCGAGCAAAACGCTGAGGCCGGCCGGCCATTGGGTGCCCTCTTCGCTCCACAATGGCTTACCTTGTGCCCAGCGGTTCAGGTGTTGCGGGGGTTCAACCGGGCCGAGCAGATCAGCGAAGTTCAGCAGCGACTGGCCTTCGTTGAGCCAGAGTTGTCGGGTCTGTCGGTCCTGGACGAACGCGTGAGTGGGACGGCTGCGCCACAGGTTTTCGTGCAGTGATTCGGGGTCGAGGTTATCCGGCAAGGTCAGCAACTCACCGCCGATGTGTTGCGATGCCAGGGCCAGCAGCAATAGATTCGGCTCGAAGGCGCCGCTCAACGCCAGACGCGATTCTTTTGTGAATCCTTGCTGACTCAAGCCGTCGGCCAAACGCTCGACATCGCGCAAGGCATCGATCCAGCGCCAGACGAACCACTGGCCATGGCGTTTGTGGCGAAAGGCCGGTTGTAAGGGGCTGACCTGAGCCCAGTGGCGCAATTGCTCCAGCGCCTTGGGCACTTCGACCCGCCACTCGGTGGTGTCCGCGATTGGCGGACGTTTGAGTTCGTGCACGCTCATTGGCTTACCTCCTCGGTGGTGCGCCGGGCTGTATGGTCTTGAAGCACCCTGTAGCAGCTGGCGAAGCCTGCGTTCGGCTGCGCAGCAGTCGTGAAATCAGGCACTGCGGTGTGTCAGGTAATCCGCGCAGGCAGGATTTGCGACTGCTGCGCAGCCGAACGCAGGCTTCGCCAGCTGCTACAGGGTGTGTTTGTCTGAGATCTGATCAGGCAGACACTAACTTCTTCTCCTGCTGCCGCAACGCCGCCAGGTCTCTATAACCCGCGCCCGGATGAATCTCCGGCAAGCGCGGCCCTTCCCCAAACAACTTCTCGCGCAAGGTCCCCTGCGCGTATTCGGTTTTGTAGACTCCACGTTTCTGCAACTCCGGCACCAGCAGTTCCACGGCGTCGATGAAGGTTTCGTGAGTCAATGCATAGGCCAGGTTAAAGCCATCCACATCGGTCTCCTCGACCCACTCCTGCAACAAATCGGCGACGGTCACGGGGCTGCCGACAAACAACGGACCAAAACCGCCGATGCCCACCCAGTCAGCCAGTTCGTTGGGTGTCCAGATCTTGTTCGGGTCTGTCGTGGAGAACGCTTCCACCGCCGATTGAATGGCGTTGGTGTGCACGTGTTTGAGCGGTTCATCCGGTTTGAACTGGCTGAAATCAATCCCGGTCCAGCCAGAAATCAACGCCATCGCGCCTTCGTAACTGACCCAGGTTTTGTATTCCTCGAACTTGGCTTCCTTGGCGTCGGTCTCGCCAAGGATCACGGTTTGCAGGTTGAAGATCAGAATCCTCGACGGATCGCGTCCGGCTTCGGCAGCACGACGACGGATGTCGGCAACGGTTTTCTTCAGCAGCACTTTCGACGGTGCAGCAACGAACACACACTCGGCATGCTCGGCGGCAAACTGCTTGCCGCGACTGGATGCGCCAGCCTGATAGAGAACCGGCGTGCGTTGCGGCGAAGGTTCGCAGAGGTGAATGCCCGGCACCTGGAAGTGCTTACCGACATGCTGGATTTCGTGGATTTTGCTTGGGTCGCTGAAGATCCGCCGCTCGCGATCCCGCAGAATCGCACCCTCTTCCCAACTGCCTTCCCACAGTTTGTAGCAAACCTCCAGGTACTCTTCGGCGAAGTCGTAACGGGCGTCGTGTTCGGTCTGGTTTTTCTGGCCGAGGCTCTTCGCACCGCTTTCCAGATAAGAGGTGACGATGTTCCAGCCGGCACGGCCCTTGGTCAGGTGATCGAGCGTCGACAGGCGTCGGGCAAACGGATACGGGTGCTCGAAGGACAGCGAGGCGGTCAGGCCGAACCCCAGATGCTCGGTGACCAGCGCCATCGGCGGAATCAATTGCAGTGGGTCGTTGACCGGCACCTGCGCCGCCTGACGGATCGCCGCGTCACCATTGCCGTTGTAAACGTCGTAGATGCCCAGCACATCGGCGATGAATAAACCGTCGAACTTGCCGCGTTCGAGGATTTTCGCCAGATCGGTCCAGTACTCCAGATCCTTGTATTGCCAGGAGCGATCCCGCGGATGCGCCCACAAACCCGGCGACTGGTGACCGACGCAGTTCATGTCAAACGCGTTGAGACGAATTTCACGGGCCATCAAATCGCACTCCGAAAGCTTCGGGGATGGATGCCGTTGAGGCGGAAGTTGCCGATGAGGTGGAGTTTCCAGCGCAGCGGGTCATGCAACGATCCGGGCAACACGGTGCGTTGGCCGGTGAGTTCGAATTCAGCGTTGCTGACGGCATTTAGCGCGTCGGCGCTGGCCAGGTGCGACTCGGCGATGGCGACGCTGATTTCCGTGTCGTCATCAACGCTGTTCAGAAAATCTTCGGCGCGTTCGAGCAGCGCGGCAGCGACTTCAATGCGGATGTGCAAATCGCCGAAGCGGCTGATGACGTAAGGATCATCCGTGGCTTGGGCCTGCTGCCGGACGAAACGCAACGTCGCATCAAGCAAACTGCGAGCGTTGTGCAAATCATGCTGACTTTTGGCCAGGGGCTGCCCGGCAACAATCGATTGAGTCAAAGCGTTCATGGTGGGCTCCTCAGTTCCAGGCGTGGCGCACAGGCTTCACGCCGTTGAGCAGGTAGTTGCCGATCAGGTGATATTTCCAGCGTGCCGGATCGTGCAGGGTGTGCGTCCGGGCGTTGCGCCAGTGGCGGTCGAGGTTGTATTTGCCAAGCACAGAGCGAGTACCGGCCAGTTCGAAGAGTTTGCTGCTGGCAAGCAAGGCGATCTCGGCCGACAGCACTTTGGCCTGGGCGACCACCACCGAAGCGCGAGCCACCGTGTCTTCGTTGGGGTTGAGCAATGCGTGGTCGATTGCGCGGCCGGCCTTTTTGAGGATCGCTTCGGTGCCGTGGACCCGCCATTCCAGGTCGCCAATCGCAGCGATACTGAACGGGTCCTGCCAGCCGTGATCCTGCCCACTGTCGATCCATGGCCGGGCTTCGCGGGCGTAGCGTTTGGTTTCTTCCAGGGCGCCGACGGCAATGCCGGTGTCCACGGCCGCCTGAATGATTTGTGAAATCGGGCCGTCGGCGGTGGGTTCGTCGAAGGCCTTGTGGGCCGGGATCACAGCACCGAGCGGGACCTTCACCGCGTTCAGGGTGACACCGCCGCTGGCCGTGGTGCGCTGGCCGAAACCGTCCCAGCTGTCGATGACGGTCAAGCCGGGAGTGTCACTCTCGATGAAGGCGATGAAGGCCTTATTCTCTTCATCGACTGCCACGGCCGGTACGATTTGCGCGAACAAGGCGCCGGTGCAGTAGAACTTTTCGCCATCGATTTGCACGGTGTCTTTATCGAAACGGATTCGGGTTTCGAAAGCCCCGGCGTTTTTGCTTTTGGATTCGGAGAAGGCGTTGCCAAAACGGTAGCCCTGCAGGACTTTGTCGAAGTAGTAGCGCTTCTGCTCCTCAGTGGCAGTTTGCAGCAGGATGTCGAGCACGCCGAGGTGGTTTTGCGGGATTTGACCCAGGGACGAGTCGGCCGCGGAAATGATCTTGATGACTTCGGCGACGGTCACGTAGGAAACTCCGGCGCCGCCGTATTCCTTGGGAACGGTGATGCCCCACAGGCCACTGGCGGAAAACTCGTCGAGCTCGGCAACCGGCAGGCGTCGCTCGCGGTCGCGCACGCTGGCTTCGATGGCGAAACGCGCAGCAAGCTTGTGGGCGACGGCGATTGCCTCGGCGTCCGAGCGGATGACGTGGGCGGTGCGAGGGGGTTGGGTTGAGGCTGTCATGGGCCGACTCCGGGATCTGGTGAATGCACCAGAGCTTTTGCAGGAGTCGTGCCTGAAACTAAATCACTTTATTTTCAATAGGTTAAAGAATTATCCGAGAAAGGCTCGCAGCTTTAAAACAGCAAAGTGTCTATCCAGTGTTGATCCTCAAACAGTTAAATCACTACATTTCGCACAAACCGCGCCGCCACCGGCCCATCGTTGCGATAGGCGTGGGGCTGATTGCTGGCGAACATGTAGAACTGGCCGGCAGCAATCTCATGCGGTGTATCGCCCAGCATCAGCGTCAGGCAGCCTTCAAACACATAGATCTGCTCACTCCAGCCCTCCGCGTCCGGTTGCGACGGATAAATCTCCCCCGGTTGCAGGCACCACTCCCATTGTTCCACCTCGCGGGTAGCCGTGGCTTTGGACAGTAAAACGGCTTTGCTGCCAGGAATATTCCCGGCCCAGGCCACTTCATTGATGCGGCTCGGGTCGCGGGCATCCGGGGCCTGGATCAGGTCGCTGAATGCGACGTTCAGCGCTTCGGCCACACGGTCGAGGGTGGTCAGGCTGACGTTCTTCTCACCGGCCTCGATGGCCACCAGCATTCGGCGGCTGACCCCGGACTTTTCGGCCAGCGCGATCTGACTCATGTCGGCGGCATGGCGCAAGCGTCGAACGTTCTGGCTGACGTGCTGGAGGACCGAAGCCCGCTGCGTGGAATCTTTGTGCACTATATTGCTCACTTGATGGGGTTGGGCAGTATACTGCGCAACATTCGGCGCATTGTGCGTCCCCCTCAGGTAGCGCGCAAGGTCATGACGTCGGTGAATACCCCTCACACTTCCTCCCGTTTCTCGCGGTTCAGCAAGGCCGAGTGCGTGCTGGTGCTGATCACCATGGTCTGGGGCGGCACCTTCTTGCTGGTGCAGCATGCGATGACCGTCAGCGGGCCGATGTTCTTCGTCGGTCTGCGCTTTGCCGCGGCGGCGATCATTGTTGCGCTGTTTTCGTGGCGTCATCTGCGGGAGCTGACGCTGTTTGAACTCAAGGCCGGGGCCTTTATCGGCGTGGCGATCATGCTTGGCTATGGATTGCAGACCGTCGGGTTGCAGAGCATTCCCAGCAGTCAGTCGGCGTTTATTACCGCGTTGTACGTGCCCTTCGTGCCGTTGCTGCAATGGCTGGTGCTGGGGCGGCGTCCGGGGTTGATGCCGAGCATCGGGATCATGTTGGCGTTTACCGGGTTGATGTTGCTGTCGGGACCGGCCGGCGCTTCGTTCAATTTCAGCCCGGGCGAAATCGCCACATTGATCAGCGCCGTAGCGATAGCGGCGGAGATCATTCTGATCAGTACGTATGCCGGCCAGGTCGATGTGCGTCGGGTGACGGTGGTGCAATTGGCGGTCACCTCGGTGCTGGCATTTTTGATGGTGGTACCGACTCAGGAAAGGATTCCGGACTTCTCCTGGCTGCTGTTATGCAGCGCGCTGGGATTGGGCGCGGCCAGTGCGGCGATTCAAGTGGCGATGAACTGGGCGCAGAAGAGTGTTTCGCCGACCCGGGCGACGTTGATCTATGCCGGTGAGCCGGTGTGGGCCGGGATTGTCGGGCGGATCGCGGGTGAGCGGTTGCCGGCCATTGCGCTGGTGGGCGCGGGGTTGATTGTGGCGGCGGTGATTGTCAGTGAGTTGAAGACCAAGGGTAAGGCTGCTGCGTCTGAGGAAGAGTTGGGGCGGGAAACGCAGGGTTAAGCCGCACTATCTGTGGCGCCTGATAGATAGCCTTCGCGAGCAAGCCCGCTCCCACATGGGTTCTGTGTTGTACCGCAATGGTGTGAACACAACTGGACCCTGTGGGAGCGGGCTTGCTCGCGAAGGGGCCAGACCTGCTGAAAACAGACCATTGAAACAATGTGAATCAGGTTTTTTCCGTCTACTTTGTAGGATTCTGCGACAGCTTGGCGTTTGGTGATCCGAGAGCTGGCACGTATGATGCTTCACAAACTTCCGCAGATTAGAAGCCTATGTCCCTGATAGTTCTACTGCTTCTGCCTTTTATCGGCAGCTGTCTGGCAGCCTTGCTGCCGCACAACGCGCGAAACACCGAATCTTTGTTGGCTGGCCTGGTTGCCTTGATAGGCACTGTTCAGGTCGCCCTCTTGTACCCGCATATCGCCGATGGCGGCGTGATCCGCGAAGAGTTTGTCTGGTTGCCCAGCCTGGGCCTGAACTTTGTCCTGCGCATGGACGGTTTCGCCTGGCTATTCTCGATGCTGGTGCTGGGCATCGGCACGCTGGTTTCGTTGTACGCCCGCTACTACATGTCGCCGGACGATCCGGTGCCGCGGTTCTTCGCGTTTTTCCTGGCGTTCATGGGCGCCATGCTCGGGCTGGTGATCTCCGGCAACCTGATCCAGATCGTGTTTTTCTGGGAGCTGACCAGCCTCTTTTCATTCCTGTTGATCGGTTACTGGCACCACCGCGCCGATGCGCGACGCGGTGCTTATATGGCGCTGATGGTCACCGGCGCAGGCGGTTTGTGTCTGCTGGCGGGGGTCATGCTGCTCGGCCATGTGGTCGGCAGCTATGACCTGGACAAGGTCCTGGCCGCCGGCGATCTGATTCGCGCGCACGCCCTCTACCCTATTCTGCTCCCCCTGATCCTGATCGGCGCCCTGAGCAAAAGCGCACAATTCCCCTTCCACTTCTGGCTGCCTCACGCGATGGCGGCGCCGACACCGGTTTCGGCTTATCTGCACTCGGCGACCATGGTCAAGGCCGGGGTGTTTCTCCTCGCACGACTGTGGCCGTCGCTGTCCGGCAGTGAAGAATGGTTCTACATCGTCAGCGGCGCCGGTGCCTGCACCCTGTTGCTCGGTGCGTATTGCGCGATGTTCCAGAACGATCTCAAGGGTTTGCTGGCCTATTCGACCATCAGTCACCTGGGCCTGATCACCCTGCTGCTGGGCCTGAACAGTCCGCTGGCCGCTGTGGCCGCGGTGTTTCACATTCTCAACCACGCTACGTTCAAGGCTTCGCTGTTCATGGCCGCAGGGATCATCGACCACGAAAGCGGCACCCGGGACATTCGCAAGCTCAGCGGCTTGATCAAGCTGATCCCGTTCACCGCCACCCTGGCCATGGTCGCCAGCGCTTCCATGGCCGGTGTGCCGCTGCTCAACGGCTTCCTCTCCAAAGAGATGTTCTTCGCCGAAACCGTGTTCATCAATGCCACGGCCTGGATCGAGATGACGCTGCCCATCGTCGCGACCATCGCCGGGACCTTCAGCGTCGCCTACTCACTGCGCTTTACCGTCGACGTGTTCTTCGGCCCGACCGCCACCGACCTGCCGCACACCCCGCACGAGCCGCCACGCTGGATGCGCGCGCCGGTGGAGTTGTTGGTATTCGCCTGCCTGGTCGTGGGGATTTTCCCGGCGCAGGTGGTCGGCCCGTTGCTGGCCGCGGCCGCCCTGCCGGTGGTGGGCGGCACCTTGCCTGAATACAGCCTGGCGATCTGGCACGGCTGGAACGCGCCGATGATCATGAGCCTGATCGCCATGTCCTGCGGCATCGTGCTTTATCTGCTGTTGCGCAATCAGCTCAAACACGGGCGTTTCAAGTACCCGCCGATCATTGGCCGGTTCAACGGCAAGCGCCTGTTCGAACGCAGCCTGGTGATCATGATGCGCCTGGCCCGTCGTCTCGAGCGGCGGATCAGCACCAAGCGCCTGCAAACCCAATTGTTCCTGGTGGTGCTCGCGGCCGTGTTGGCCGGGTTGATCCCGATGCTCCACAGCAGCCTGAGCTGGGGCGACCGGCCGAAGATTCCAGGCTCGATCGTGTTCGTGACCCTCTGGCTGCTGGCGATTGCCTGTGCCCTTGGCGCGGCGTGGCAGGCCAAGTATCACCGGCTCGCGGCCCTGACCATGGTCAGCGTCTGCGGTCTGATGACGTGCGTGACCTTCGTCTGGTTCTCGGCGCCCGATCTTGCGCTGACGCAACTGGCGGTCGAAGTGGTGACCACGGTGCTGATCCTCCTCGGTCTGCGTTGGTTGCCGCGCCGAATCGAAGAGGTCTCGCCGCTGCCGAGCACCCTGCGCAAGGCACGCATCCGCCGTATCCGCGACTTGCTGTTGTCGACCGTGGTCGGCGGCGGCATGGCATTGCTTTCGTACGCGATGCTGACGCGCCAGACACCGAATCACATTTCGTCGTTCTACCTCAGCCGTGCCCTGCCCGAAGGCGGCGGCAGCAACGTGGTCAACGTGATGCTGGTGGATTTCCGCGGCTTCGACACCCTCGGTGAAATTACCGTGCTGGTGGCCGTGGCCCTGACCGTGTTCGCCTTGCTGCGACGCTTCCGTCCACCAAAAGAAAGCCTGCAGTTGCCGGCCCAGCAACGTCTGCTGGCACCGGATGTGGTCACCGACCTGGTCAACCCGCGTCACGCCAGCGATACCGCGCTCGGCTTCATGATGGTGCCGGCGGTGCTGGTGCGTCTGCTGCTGCCGATCGCATTTGTCGTGTCGGTCTACCTGTTCATGCGCGGCCACAATCAACCTGGCGGCGGCTTCGTCGCAGGCCTGGTGATGTCCGTAGCGTTCATCCTGCAATACATGGTCGCCGGCACCCAGTGGGTCGAAGCGCAAATGAGCCTGCGACCCCTGCGCTGGATGGGCACCGGGTTGTTGTTCGCCACGGTCACCGGGCTTGGGGCGATGGCGGTCAGTTATCCTTTCCTGACCACCCACACTTGGCATTTCGAACTGCCAGTGTTCGGTGACATTCACATCGCCAGTGCGCTGTTCTTCGACATCGGCGTGTACGCCGTGGTGGTCGGTTCGACCCTGTTGATCCTCACCGCCCTCGCTCACCAATCGGTACGGGGTCACAAGACCGCTGCCCTGCCTCGATCCGTCGCCACGCAAGGAACCGTCTGATGGAAGAAGTCATCGCAATCGCCATCGGCGTGCTGGCCGCGTCCGGCGTCTGGCTGATCCTGCGGCCACGGACGTTTCAGGTGGTGATGGGCCTGTGCCTGCTGTCTTACGGCGTCAATCTGTTCATCTTCAGCATGGGCAGCCTGTTTATCGGCAAGGAGCCGATCATCAAGGACGGCGTACCGCAAGATCTGCTGCACTACACCGACCCGCTGCCGCAAGCGCTGGTGTTGACCGCCATCGTGATCAGCTTCGCCATGACCGCGTTGTTTCTGGTGGTGCTGCTGGCTTCCCGGGGCCTGACCGGTACCGACCATGTGGATGGCCGGGAGCCTAAAGAATGAATCTGATGCCGCACCTGATCGCTGCACCGATTCTGCTGCCGCTGCTGACCGCCGCCGTGATGCTGATGCTGGGCGAGAAACACCGTCCGCTGAAGGCCAAGATCAACCTGTTTTCCAGCCTGGTGGGGTTGGGCATTGCCGTGCTGTTGCTGCAATGGACTCAGGAGACGGGCGTCCCCGGCTCCATCGGCGTGTACCTGCCGGGCAACTGGCAGGTGCCGTTCGGTATCGTGCTGGTGGTCGATCGACTGTCGGCGCTGATGCTGGTGCTGACCGGGATCATCGGCGTCAGCGCCCTGCTGTTCGCCATGGCCCGTTGGGACGGCGCCGGTTCGAGTTTCCACGCGCTGTTCCAGATTCAGATGATGGGCCTGTATGGCGCGTTCCTGACGGCGGACCTGTTCAACCTGTTTGTGTTTTTTGAAGTGTTGCTGGCGGCCTCTTATGGCCTGATGCTCCACGGTTCGGGTCGGTCGCGGGTGTCGTCGGGTTTGCATTACATCTCGATCAACCTGCTGGCCTCGTCACTGTTTTTGATCGGCGCGGCGCTGATCTACGGCGTCACCGGCACCCTGAACATGGCCGACCTGGCGCTGAAAATTCCGCTGGTGCCGGAAGCCGATCGCGGCCTGCTGCATGCCGGCGCGGGGATTCTGGCCGTGGCGTTCCTGGCCAAGGCCGGGATGTGGCCGCTGAACTTCTGGCTGGTGCCGGCCTATTCCGCGGCGAGCGCGCCGGTGGCGGCGATGTTCGCGATCATGACCAAGGTCGGCGTCTACACCTTGCTGCGCTTGTGGACCTTGCTGTTCTCTGGTCAGGCTGGTGCCTCGGCGTACTTTGGCGGCGACTGGCTGATCTACGGCGGCATGGCGACCATCGTCTGCGCTGCGGTGGCGATCCTCGCCGCACAACGTCTGGAGCGCCTGGCCAGTCTGAGTATTCTGGTGTCGGCCGGGATTCTGCTGTCGGCCATCGGTTTCGCCCAGCCCAACCTGATCGGCGCGGCACTGTTCTATCTGGTCAGCTCGACCCTGGCATTGAGCGCGTTGTTCCTGTTGGCCGAGTTGATCGAGCGTTCGCGTTCGGCCAATGAAATGCCGTTGTTCGATGACGGCGATCTACCGCGACCGATGGAATCCTTGCAGCCGCCCAAAGGCATCAACCTCGATGACGAGCAGAAAGCCGTGGTCGGCCAGGTGATTCCCTGGACCATGGCTTTCCTCGGGTTGAGCTTCATTGCCTGCTCGCTGCTGATCATCGGCATGCCGCCGCTCTCGGGGTTCATTGGCAAACTCGGCTTGCTCAGCGCCCTGCTCAATCCGTTGGGCCTGGGCAATGGGAGCGATGAGCCGGTTTCCAATGCCGCGTGGGGCTTGCTCGCGTTGCTGATCCTCTCCGGGCTGGCGTCGTTGATCGCGTTCTCGCGCTTGGGCATCCAGCGGTTCTGGACACCCGAGGAGCGGCCGTCGCCGTTGCTGCGACGTTTCGAATGCGTGCCGATCATTGCGTTGCTGGGCTTGAGCATTGCGCTGACCTTCAAGGCCGAACCGCTGCTGCGCTACACCCAGGCGGCCGCCCAGGCCTTGAACAACCCGCAGCAATACGTGATGGCGGTGCTCGGTACCCGTGCGATTCCAAGCCCGGAAGCCAAAGCTGCGATCGCGGAGGTCAAACCATGAAGCGACTGTTTCCTGCTCCCTGGTTGTCGCTGGCGCTGTGGTTGTTGTGGCTGGTGCTGAACCTCTCGATGAGCCCCGGCAATCTGCTGCTGGGCGCGGTGCTGGGGTTTTGCGCGCCGCTGATGATGCGCAAGCTGCGACCGCTGCCGATCCGCATTCGTCGGCCGGGGGTGATTGTGCGTTTGTTCTTTCTTGTCGGTCGCGACGTGGTGGTGTCCAACCTCGCCGTGGCCTGGGGCGTGCTCAACGCTGGTCGCCGCCCACCGCGTTCGCGCTTCATTAAGGTGCCGCTGGATTTGCGTGACGCCAACGGCCTGGCCGCGCTGTCGATGATCTGCACGGTGGTCCCCGGCACCGTGTGGTCGGAACTGGCATTGGATCGCAGCATTCTGTTGCTGCACGTCTTCGATCTGGATGACGAAGCGCTGTTCATCCAGCACTTCAAGGCGACCTACGAGCGCCCCTTGATGGAGATCTTCGAATGAGCGCCTTGCTGTCGAACGCAATCCTGCTGAGCCTGTTCATCTTTTCGCTGGCGATGATTCTGACCCTGATCCGGCTGTTCAAGGGGCCGTCGGCCCAGGACCGGGTTCTGGCGCTGGACTACCTGTACATCATCGCGATGCTGATGATGCTGGCGCTGGGCATTCGTTATGCCAGTGACACTTACTTCGAGGCGGCGCTGCTGATTGCGCTGTTCGGTTTCGTCGGCTCGTTTGCCCTGGCGAAATTCCTGCTGCGTGGCGAGGTGATCGAATGAGTGCTGAACTGTCTCTGTGGGTTGAAATTCCGGTGGCGATCCTGCTGGTGCTCAGCAGTCTGTTTGCGCTGACCGGCGCCATTGGCCTGGTGCGGATGAAGGACTACTTCCAGCGCATGCACCCGCCTGCGCTGGCGTCGACCTTGGGCGCCTGGTGCGTGGCGCTGGCCTCGATCATTTACTTTTCGGCGCTCAAGTCCGGGCCGATTTTACATGCCTGGCTGATTCCGATTCTGTTGTCGATAACGGTGCCGGTGACCACGTTGCTGCTGGCGCGGGCGGCGCTGTTTCGCAAGCGCATGGCGGGGGATGATGTGCCGGCCGAGGTGAGTAGTCGGCGCACGGAGAGCGGGAGTTAAACGCGAAAAAGATCGCAGCCTCGTTTCACTCGACAGCTCCTACAGGGGAATGCATAACCCATTTAGGAGCTGTCGAGTGAAACGAGGCTGCGATCTTTTGATCTTGCATTACCTCAGATCAAATCCAGGCAACGGCCAACAACCCCGCCCCCAGCACCACGCACAACGGCGAATACGCCCAGGTGTCGAGCCGGGCAAACTTCGAATCCTTCACCTGCTTGAAGAACCCTATCAAATTCGAATCGCCGATCGCCCTGGCGAACATCAGCATCGCAATGGCGCTGATCACCCATTGCAGCGACCAGTGATGCACCGTCGGCAGATACAGGCCGACCCGCATGCACACCAGCATCGCAATCAGCAGTAACCCGACCGCCACCAGTAACGTGGCAAAGCCTGAAGGCTTGAAGGCCGGCCTGGGTTCTCCGCCGTCCTCTGCGGACACTCGCGGGACCGCCGCCTCGCTACCCAACTTGCCACCCGCCGCCCAATACAGGTGGATCAGGCTGATCAACAGAAAGATGGCAGCCATCCATTGCGCGATCAATAGGCTCATGTTCAGACTTCCAGCGTGAAATGTCGCAGCAGAATGAACTTCCTTGAACGATTTTGTAAGGGTATTCGTCATCGGCGATGATAAAGTGCCGCCCCATGAAACTCGCCCGAACTGATCGCACATTGATGGCCTGGATGCTTTATTGCTGCGTCCTGTTCAACGTGTTCGCCTGCAGTATCGGTCACGGGCAAATGGTCGGGATGCAGCTCAACGGCATCGGCGGCCAGTTCTGTACCGTCGACCCGGCCAGCCAGCTACCGGCCTCGTCGAACACCTCCGAAGACAAACTGCCGACCCTGTCCAAGGCCTTCGGCTGCCCGTTGTGCTCCACCGGCGGCATGGGCCCGGCGCTCAACTCCAGCCTGACCCTGGCTATCCTCCCGCAGCAACACAGTCCGCCCTTGGCCGTCGTCGCCAATGCTGACCTCCCTGCCCGCTTCACCTGGCCCTCGGCCAATCCTCGCGCTCCGCCTGCCGCCTGAATTTCTTCGCCTTTTCCGATCAGCTCACCTCGCCAACGCGTGGCGTTGGCGTGTGCGCTGTTTCCTAGTCAAGCATTCAGGATTCATCGATGAAACGCATTCCTTTACTGGCAAGCCTGTTCGGCTGCCTGTCTGTAAACGCTTGGGCGCAATCCACAATCGACCTCGCGCCCATCACCATTGATGGCGAAGCGGCGGCTGAGCCGGGGCTGAGTCTGGATCAGTCCAGCGGCATGGCGTCGCGGCTTGGCCTGAGCGTGCGCGAAACCCCCGCCTCGGTAGCCGTGGCCAACCGCAACGACATCGAGCGCCACGGCGCGCAGAACTTTCAGGACGCCGCCAATACCTTGCCGGGCGTCAATGCCAGCGCACCGCCGGGTTTCGGTGGGTTCGTCTCCTATCGCGGATTCACCAGCAGCCAGATCACCCAGATGTTCAACGGCGTCAATGTCTCCGGCGGCCTCGCCCGGCCAGTAGACGCCTGGATCTATGATCGCGTGGAGCTAGTGGGCGGCCCGTCATCGCTGATCAATGGTGCTGGCTCCGTGGGCGGTTCGCTGAACTACATGACCAAACTGGCGACGCGTGAAGAGCAAGCCATCGAAGGCCGGGTCAGCTACGGCAGTTATGACACCACCGAGACTGCATTCGGCCTCAACCACGCCCTGAGCGATGCCAGCGCGGACGTGCAGCACTACGCGCGGCTCGACGTCAGCCACAACACCGGCAACGGCTACATCGACCGTCAGGAGCGTGATGCGTGGAGCGTGGCGTTCTCGCTGCTCAGCGACCTGACGCCCAACCTGTCCCACACCCTGGCCCTGGAATATCAGGATGAACACGAAGACAGTCCTTACTGGGGCACACCGGTGCTTAACCCCAAGGCCGGCGAATTGAAAATCGACAAACACAACCGATTCAACAACTACAACGTCGAGGACGGCCGCTACGAGCAACGCACGATTTGGGTTCGCTCGATCATCGACTACCGGATCAACGACAGCACCACCCTGCGCAACACCCTTTACCACCTCGACAGCCAGCGCGATTACCGCAACCTGGAAACCTACCAGTACAACGCCGACAACAGTTCGGTGAATCGCTCCACGGCCTATCAGGTCCGGCATCAGGGCGAGCAGAACGGCAACCAGTTAGAACTGCGCCACGACAACACGTTGTTCGGGCTGGACACGACCTGGTCCGGCGGCTTCGAGTACAAGGTCAACCAGACCACCAAGTCGCCGCTGAACGTCAAAGGTGCCAGCACCGTCGATCCGAACAACTTTGCGCCAGGGCACTTCTATGACATCCCGGGCACCCTACCGGGCTTTGTCAGCGACAAGACTGATGAAGTCACGACCAAAGCCCTGTTTGCCGAGAACCGTTTGGCACTCACCGACAAACTCGCGCTGCTGACCGGCCTGCGTTACGACGACATCGACCTGGACGTGACCAACCACCGGGTCGTGACCGCCAGCAATCCCCGGCACCTCAAGCGCAGCTGGGAGCCGGTGACCGGTCGGGTCGGCCTGACTTACCAATTCATTCCCGACGCCAACGTCTACGTGCAATACAGCACCGCTGCCGAACAGCCCAACGGCACGCAAGACTTCGACGTGTCCACCGGCAAGCAATGGGAAGTCGGCAGTAAATTCGACTATCTGGACGGCCGCGGCTCGGCGACGGTGGCGGCTTACACGATCGAGCGAAAGGACTTCGCAGTCACCGATCCGCTGGATCCGACCAGCAGCATTCCCGTGGGTCAACAGACGTCCAAAGGGATCGAACTGGCCAGTTCGTTGCGGATCACCGACAAGCTGTTGGCCGAAGGCAACTTCGCCTGGGTCGACGCGCAGTACGACGAATTCAACGAGAAGAATGCGGCGGGTGTCGTGGTTTCACGCAAAGGCAACACACCGACCAACGTGCCGGACCGGGTCGGCAATCTGTGGCTGACCTATGACTTCGCGCCACAATGGCAGGGTGGTGTCGATGCGCGGTATGTGGCCTCGGTGTTTGCCGACAGCGCCAACACCCTGACCGTGCCTTCATACACGCTCTACGGAACGTTCCTCAGCTACAAGGTCGATCAACACACCACCGTCACCGGCCGGGTGCGCAACCTGACCAATGAGGTGTATGCCGAATTCGCCCATGTGTCACCGGCGTATTACCTCGGTACGCCGCGCACCTTCGAGTTGGCGGTGCAGACCCGGTTCTAAAAGCATCGCGAGCAAGCTCGCTCCCACAAGGGATCTCCTGTGTACACAAACTCTGTGAACGACATAGATCAAATGTGGGAGCGAGCTTGCTCGCGATAGCGGTAATCGGCACAACACAACCTTCCAACCAACCCGCTCACTTCAACCCGGCGGAGACTTTATCCGCCACTTCCTTGGGCACCCAGGCCTGCCACACGTCCGGGTGCGCCTTCATGAACGCCTGCGCCGCCTGCCGTGGCGGGGTATGTTTTTCGCTCATCTCGGCCAGCGCCTTGTTCAATGGATCGATTGGCAACTCGACCTTGCTGAAGAACTCGGCAATCTGCGGATACTGTTTCAGGAATGGCGTGGACACGCCAATGGACAGCTTCGAGGGCAGCGAGCGAGTCGGTTTCGGATTCGGGTTGTCGGCGTCGGTCAGGGTTTTCCAGGCATCGGCGTCGAACGGCGGCTCTTCCAGCTGAATCAGTTTGAAGCGGCCGAGCAACGGCGTAGGCGACCAATAATAGAACAGCACCGGTTTGCCACGCCGAATCGAAGAACTGATCTCCGCATCCAGCGCTGCGCCGGAACCGCTGCGGAAATTCACATAGCTGTCGTCCAGCCCATACGCCTTGAGTTTCTGTTTGTTGACCACTTCCGACGTCCAGCCGATCGGGCTGTTGAGGAAGCGCCCCTTGCCCGGGGTTTCCGGGTCGCGGAACACGTCCTTGTATTTCGGCAGGTCGCTGACACTGCGCAGGCCCGGCGCCAGCGGCTTGATGCCTTTCGCCGGGTCGCCTTTGATCACATATTCGGGCACCCACCAACCCTCGGTGGCGCCCTTGACTGTATCGCCGAGACTCGCGACTTTGCCTTCGGCCTCAGCCTTGACCCAGACCGGACTGCGACCGGCCCACTCTTCGCCAATGACCTGAATGTCATTGTTGGCCAGTGCGGTCTCCAGGGTGATGGTCGTCCCCGGCAAGGTATCGGTCGGCAGCCCGTAGCCCTTCTCGACGATGATCCGCAGGATATCGGTAATCAGGCTGCCGCTTTCCCAGTTCAGGTCGGCGAAGTGGATCGGCGCCTGGGCAGCGAACACCGGAACGGGTGAAGCCAACAATCCGAAAGTGGCCAGGGTAGCGGCCAGCAACCGTCGAAATCCGTTCATGCTTTTGCACCTCGTGCTGTTCACAGCAATAGCAGGATGGCCTGGCAGAAGACCGCAAAGCCTCTGAATACTCAGTCAACTGACTGTAGTAGAGGTTCCTGCTTTCGAGGGAGATCAATCAGTTTTCGGGAGGTTCCTGCAAGCGCGCCAACGCTCTTCGTACCATGCTGGCGTACTCCGCCGGGCGCAACGTATAGATCTGTGACGCCACCCAACCCAGCCATGCACCTTGCAAAACAGCCTTCTGGTCGAACAGCCGCTGGGCTTCGGCTTGCGCACTGGCCTGGTTCTGTTCGTGGAAGTCGGCGCGGGTCAGGGTCATTATTCGCTGGCCTTGAAGGTGATCAGTTCACCTTTGCGCCACTTGGCAGCCTTGGCGGTCACGGCTTTCAGGGTTTTGGTCAGACCTTCCTGCAACTGTTGGTGAGCGGCGAACACCATCACTACGCTATGACCTTCCTTGAACACGACCCCATGGCCATCCGCGGTGGTGACGAAGGCATAATCACCCAGGCCGTAAACCGTCAGTTTGATTTCGCGGAACTTGATGTCCAGCTTGCCGCCTTCGCGACTGGGCAATACAGAGGCGCTGAAATGATCGCCGACCTTGAGTTTAAGCCCTGGTTTGTCATCAACCACCAGCGCCTCTTCGGTGTCGATCTCGGCAATATATATGCCTTCAGCGTTCTGTTCGGTGATGTAAACAAAACGTGACTGGAACTGTTTAACCAGCTTTGCGCGCAAATCACCCAGCACGAACAAAGCATGCATATCGAGATTACTTACTGCCAAGGAAACATCCCCACATCTGAAAATGATGCTGCACGCAGGAAAACAGCGCACAGCAGAAAAAAGCGGCAATGCCGAAAGTGTAGCCAAATGACCCGGGTTGAAATCCTGAAACGAGCAGAGGGCTCATCCATCGCGAGGCTTGAGAAGACTACTGGAACAACACTCACGTCGTCTTGCCTGGCGTTCGTCAGAGGTTGAAGGAAAAAGCCCTTCCGACGGCCAGAAAAACGGGACTACCAACTTTAGGGAAAAAGCTCTTTAAAAAAAGCACTTTTCCGACATATCGCCAGCAAAAAATTGCTTTAGATGAACATCGATCGCCAAACACTGACGGTGATTCTAGAGCAGCGATGCTCATCGAGACTACCCAAAACCACGTACACACGTCGGTAAAACAACGAAAAGGACTTCATATGTGCACGCTGACACATTTTGCTCACCCTCAGGCGCCTGACACGAACAGCTCGACGACACTGCACCCAGGGATGTTTCAACCGCATGAATACTACCCTGTAGAGCTTGCCCGGCCACGTTTTCAGGTCATTCTGGCTGGCAATGCCTTTTTTCATATCAAGGAAATTTCCACCGGCCGCGTCAGAGGTTTCCGCGGCAATCATAACGAAGCCTGCGCCCTTGCCCGCTCGCTCGAGTTACGCGGTTGACGGTCCCGCCCGTTCATTTCAATAGACGCTTCGTCATGCCGGCGACTTAACTCAGCCGCCGGCATGCAACTACTGCCATACTGCCCGACCAATGAAACCCGTCCCCAGGATGGGCGGCGTTCAAAACAACAGAATATTTCAAGGGAAGGCTGCTACGTGACGGAATTTGATATCGGTGAATTTTTTATCCGGGGCGAAGCCAGAGAAGTCGAAGGCGAATTCCAGGCAGTCATTATCATGCGCGCCAAACCACCGCTGACCACCGTGACATATCACCAGGTCGAGAAAGATCGCTGGTTCAAGACCTCGGACGTCGCCGCCATTGCCGCCCAGGATGCCGCCAAGGCGCTGAAGGTTGCCGTCGATGAAGGTGCATTGAAAGCCTGATAGTCGGTTTGCAGTCTATGCTCACTTCTGCTTTTGAACATCGCCATCGAACTCCTGAAGCGCGGCTCTCTCAGATGTACTGAAGCCGCCCCTCAGATCTCGCACTCGACGCGACCCGCAAGGAGATGAACATGGATTCACCGACACACGACTTGAAAGGTTTGTTCGACCAACTCGGTCTGGACTCCAGCGAGAAGGCCATCGACGATTTCATTGCCAGTCATTCTCCCCTGGCCGACGACAAAAAACTCATCGATGCCGAGTTCTGGACTCCGCAGCAAGCCGGCTTCCTGAAAGAACAATTGCGTGAAGACGCCGATTGGGCGCGGGTGGTCGACGACCTGAACCTGCGCATGCATCAGATCCACTAGCCTGCATCTGTAGGAGCTGTCGAGTGCAACGAGGCTGCGATCTTTTGATGTTTTAAAAGCGAAGATCAAAAGATCGCAGCCTCGTTGCACTCGACAGCTCCTACAGGGAGGGGCCTCAACGAGGGCTTTGCGGCTTGTAACCCAATCGCAGACCACCCCAATGTCGGCCCTTGAGCATGATGGGCACCGAGAGGTCGTGCATCAGCTCACCGGTGTCGCGGGTGTAGGTTTGCAGCAGTACGGCCTGCTGATGGCTGCCACAGCGGATCCCGGTGCGGTCGGCGAATTTGCGTTTAGTGCGGTTTTGCAAGGTATCGACCTGCGCATCACCGGTCAGTGGTTGGCTGAAGACCTTGTTGTGGGTCGGCACATAGCCCTGCTGCGTACAGGCGATGGCGAACACCAGGCCTTCATGACGCGGCAACAAGGGTTCCTGGATCGCCGGCAAGACCTGATCGGCGTAGCGATCGAAGCGGGTCTGGTATTTGGCCGGGCTGGTGTTGGGAATGGTTTGGTAATTGCGGTCAAACAGGTCATCGAGGCTCACGCGGCCCTCGTCGATATCCGCTTCAAAGCGCGCCGCGATCTGACTCGCGCCTTCGCGGGCAAGGTCATAAATCCGTTGGTGGTAGTCATCCAGCCCGACTTCGGCGAGGCGTTCGCTGATGGTTTCGGCCTGACCTTCCATTTGCACGGCGGCCTGGGCCAGGCGCTGGGTCTGTTGGTCGCTGATCGCCAGGTCGCTGCGCATCTGTTCGATGGCGTGAAACAGGCTATCGAGTTGTTCGCGGTTGGTGTCAGCGCCCCTGGCGATTTCCCCGACCTGGCTTTCGACGCCAGCGGCCAGACGCGCAATGTTCTCCAGGTGCTCACCGGTGTGCTCGACCTGCTTGACCCCGGTGTCGAGGTCGCTGGACAGTTGACGGATCTGCTCCACCACTTGCGCGGTGCGTTGCTGAATATCAGCGACCATTTCCCCGACTTCGCCAGTGGCTGTCGCCGTGCGCGCGGCCAGACCTCGAACCTCATCGGCCACCACCGCAAATCCGCGACCATGCTCCCCGGCCCGCGCCGCCTCGATAGCCGCGTTCAAGGCCAGCAGATTGGTCTGGCTGGCGATGGACTGGATCACCAGGGTGACCCGTTGGATATCGTCACTGCGCAGGCTCAGGGCTTCGATCAGTTCACGGCTGTTACTGGCGCGCTGACTGAGTTGATGCATACGGGCGATGGACTCGATCAGCTCCGTGCGCCCTGCCGCGCTACTCCGATGAGCCTCGCTGGCCGCACTGAGCGCTTCCCGGCTGAGTGTCGAGGTGGCTTGTTCGGTAGCGATCATCACTTCGGCGTTGCTGACAATCTGCGCCGCGGCACCGAGCTGCGATTGCAGTTTGTCTGCCAGTTGCTTGACCGAAAAGGCCACACCGGCGGCAGACAACGCGTTATGACTGGTGGTGTAGGAAAGATCGCGAGTTAACTCGGCAATCGCGCTGGCGCTGTCGACGGGGGTTGCCTCAGGGATGGCGCGCGAGCGCAAGCGAGGTAGCCAGATAACCAGCACCGCCAATGGCAGGCCAAGGTAAAGCGACCAGCCGCCCAGCGTCATGCCGCACAACAACAGCATCAGGGCGATGCTTTGCAGGGTCGGCGTCAGCCAAAGGTTTCTTGGCAAAAGCACGGGTGCAGGCACTGCCGCAACCAGCGATCCGTCTCGCGTCATCTTCGTCACCCCACGAATAATTCTAATTGTTGTATCGGCATTAAACGCCACTACAAGGCCATTATCTATGGTCCATTAGTAGTGGGCGTTGCAGCAGATCAATAGAAGTGCACGGGTTTTTCGCAGACGAAAAAAAGCATCGCGGGCAAGCCTCACTCCTGTAGGAGCAAGACTTGCCCGCGATGCGGGCATTACGAAATCAGGCCTGACGCTGGTGCTTGTCGATCTGTTCGTGACGCTCTTGAGCTTCGATGCAGTATTTGGTGGTCGGGCTGATCAGCAGGCGCTTCAGGCCAATGGCCTCGCCGCTGTCGTCGCACCAGCCGAAGCTGTCTTCTTTGATGCGTTCCAGAGCCTGTTCCAACTGAGGCAGCATGCGCTGGTCGCGATCGATCGCGTTCACCAGCCAGGTGCGCTCTTCTTCAACAGAAGCAGCGTCGGCCGGATCGGCCGGGGTGTCCAGGCTTTCGATGGCGATGCGGTTCTGTTCGATGCGCTCATGGGTTTCGACTTTCATGTTCTGCAACAGCTCAGAGAAAAAAGCATGTTGCTCGGCATTCATGTAGTCATCCGCCGGCATGGCCAGCAACTTGTCCTTTGTCATTGATATCTCTATAAAAAAACGTGCATTAAGGCGAATTAGGGAGCGTTCCGGCGGACCTGGGTCGGCCATCGGAACGGCGCCGTTTAATTCCAAGCGCCACCCGGCACTCAATTTACGAGGGGCGGCAGTCTAAGGCCGACTTGAGGCCTCAGCAACTGAAAAGACAGCGAATTTGTCCGACAAAGCCCTGAAAGTGCTCTACGGCAGCCTTTGCGGTGGTTATCGGAGTGCGTTTATAGCAAGAAATTCAATCACGCGGCTGTATATAGAAGACAAATGGTTGCGCCACGCGGGACAGGCGTGGCGCATTGGCTGCTTTATCTGAGGCTCAGCGCTTGAGTTTGCGCTTGTTGCGGTACTGATCGATGACCACTGCCACCACGATGATCAGGCCTTTGATGATGTCCTGAATGTAAGCATCGACGCCGACGAAGGTGAAACCGCTGGCCATGACCCCGAGGATCAGTGCGCCGATGACCGTGCCGGTGATGCGCCCTACGCCACCGGCCAGGCTGGTGCCGCCGATCACGGCCGCGGCAATCGCGTCCAGCTCATAAGACATGCCCATCCCGGCCTGCCCGGTCGCGGCCCGTGCCGACGCCACCACACCCGCCAGGCCTGCCAGCAACCCAGCGATGCTGTAGACGATCACCAGATGCCGCTTGACGTTGATCCCCGAGGTACGCGCTGCCTGCATGTTGCCGCCGATGGCGTAGGTGTACTTGCCGTACTTGGTGTAACGCAGGGCGATGTGAAAGATCACCGCGACCACCAGGAAAATGACCACCGGCATCGCGCCGTGTCCGATAGCCGTGTAGGAATCCGAGAGCATGCTCACCGGCTGGCCTTCGGTGTAGTAACGCGCGAGGCCACGCGCCGAGACCATCATGCCGAGGGTGGCAATGAACGGCGGGATACCGGTGATAGCAATGATGCTGCCGTTGATGGCCCCCGCCAGCAATCCCACCCCAAGCCCGGTTATGACCGGAATCCATACCGGCAAGTCAGTCAGCGACGGGAACACCGCCCGGGCGAAGTCCGACGTCTGGGCCAGGCTGGCAGCGATCATCGCCGACAGCGCGAGCACCGAGCCGGAGGACAGGTCAATGCCGGTGGTGATGATGACCTGGGTCACGCCGATCGCCAGCAGACCGATGATCGACACCTGCAGGATCATCAGCACCAGACGCTGGGAGTTCATCAGGAAGCTCTGGTCGCGCACGATCCAGCCAAACACTTCAAAGACCAGGCCGATGCCAATCAGCACCAGGAAAATACTCAACTCGGTCGGAAAGCGCCGGCGACTCTTGACCGGTGCCGTTGCTGGCTTGTTTTCCAGTATCGCGTTCATAAAAACTCACCCTTCTATCGCGTCGCCGACGCTGGCCAAAACCAGCGCCGGCATCCATTAGTGAACCGCGGACATGCCCGAGGCCAATTGCATCACTCGTTCCTGGGTCGCTTCGCAGCGGTCGAGGGTGCCCATCAGGTCACCCTCGTGCATGACCATCACCCGGTCGCTCATGCCAAGTACTTCCGGCAGTTCCGAGGAAATCATGATCACCGCCATGCCTTCGCTGGCGAGGCAGGAGATGAGCCGGTAGATCTCGGCCTTGGCCCCGACGTCGATACCGCGGGTCGGCTCGTCGAGAATCAGGATCCGTGGATTGGTCATCAGCCAGCGCGCCAACAACGCCTTTTGCTGATTACCGCCAGACAAGGTGTCGATGCACTGCTCCAGCGACGGGGTTTTGACCCGCAGCTTCTTGCACATGTCTTCGCACAAGGCGCGCAGGGCTTTTTGCTGGATGAAACCGTGGCCGGCGTAATGCGGCAACACCGCCATTTCCATGTTCTCCAGCACCGACAGGCACGGGAACAGGCCGCTGAGCTTGCGATCTTCGGTCAGTAGCGCGAAGCCCTTCTCGATCGCCATGTGCGGATCACTGATGCGCACCACTTCGCCGTCGAGACGAATCTCGCCACCGTCGCTCGGGGTGATGCCGAAAATCGCTTCGGCGACGTTGGTCCGCCCCGAGCCCATCAACCCGGCGATGCCGAGGATCTCGCCGGCATGCAGGTCGAAGGAAACACCTTTGAAAATGCCGTCCAGTTTGAGGTCGCGCACCGACAGCAGCAGATCACCGATCGGCTGCTCGCGCACCGGGAACAGCTGGCTCAGTTCGCGGCCGACCATCATCGAAATCAGGCTGTCGCCGTCCATGCTGTCGGCCCGCTGCAGGCCGATGTAGGCACCGTCACGAAACACCGCCACTTCATCGGCGATGCTGAACACTTCGTTCATTTTGTGGGTGATGTAAATGATGCCTTTGCCTTGACGCTTGAGGTCGGCAATGATCGAGAACAGATGCGCAACTTCCTTGTCGGTGATGGCCGAGGTCGGTTCATCCATGATCAGGATGTCGGAATCGTAGGACACCGCTTTGGCGATCTCGACCATCTGCCGTTCGGCGATGCTCAGGTTGCCGACCTGCTCCTGCGGATCGAGGTTGATCCGCAGGCGTTCCAGCAGTTGCGCGGTGCAGCGGTGCATTTCGCGGTGATCGATCATGTGCAGGCCATTGAGCTGCTCACGGCCGATCCAGATGTTCTCGGCGATGCTCATGTGCGGCATCAGGTTGAGTTCCTGGTGGATCATCGCGATCCCGGCCTGGAGCGCTGCCAGTGGCGTTTCGAAGACCACCGGCTTGCCCCTCAGGCGCAGTTCACCGGCATCCGGCTGATAGATGCCGGCAATGATTTTCATCAGGGTGGATTTGCCCGCGCCGTTTTCGCCCATCAGGGCCAGCACGGAACCGGGGCGTACCCGAAGCTGCACATCGGACAAGGCCACCACACCGGGAAATCCCTTGCTCACGTTGATGATCTCCAGCAGGTACGGCTCATCGGCAGGTGTTGCAGCTGGCTGGATACCCGCCAACGGGGTGCTCGAAGCAGTCGCTGAAGCGAACATGATCAGGTACTCCATCAGCAAGGTCGCGGTCGCAACCTTGCGTGTTTATTGTTGTTATTGAACCGACGGGCTATTTGAACGTGTCGACGTTTTGCGGGGTAATCAAGCGGTATGGCACCCACACAGCCTGTTCAACCGGCTCGTTCTTGGCCATTTTCACAGCGGTGTCGATCGAACCGTCCGCCTGACCCTTGGCGTCCTGGAACACCGAGACAGCCAGGGAGCCCTTCTTCACCGCGTTCAAACCGTCGGGCGTACCGTCGACACCGGCGATCAGCACGCTACCCTTTTCGACGCCGGCTTGTTGCAGGGCCATGGCCGCGCCAATCGCCATCTCGTCGTTGTTGGACACGATCGCGTCGAACTTACGGCCCTGGGTCAGCCAGTCGTTGACCAGGGTCATGCCCTTGTCCCGCGACCAGATGCCGGTCTGCTCTTGCTCGATCTTGATGTTCGGGTATTTGGCCAGAACGTCTTTGACGCCCTTGGTGCGGTTGGTGGTGGAGTTGTTCGCGAGGTCGCCCAGCAGAATCACGATGTCGCCCTTGCCGCCCATTTTGTCGGCCAGGTACTGCATCTGCATTTCACCGGCCTCCAGATCGTTGGAGGCGACAGTGACGACGCCTTTGGGCAGCTTCAGGTCATCGGGGCGGCGGTTGACGTAGACCAGCGGGATGCCGGCCTTGACGGCGGCTTCGGTGATTTTCTTGGTGGCGGCGGTATCCACCGGGTTGACCACGATGGCATCGACTTTCTGGCTGATGAAGCTTTCGACCTGGCTCAACTGCTTGACCACGTCGCTGCGGGCGTCTTCGAATTGCAGCTGCACGCCCTCGGGATAGGACTTGGCTTTTTTGTCCATGGATTCACGCAGGTAGGTCAGCCAGGTGTCATCGAATTGGGACATGCTGACGCCGATCTTCATATCGGCGAGCGCCGCGCCGCTGGCGAACATCAGGGACAAGGCAAGTGAGGCGAAACGGATCTTGGTCTTCATGAAAAGTCTTTCTCCACATTCTTGTTGGTTTTATGGATGAGGCGTGACGATTTCAGTAGGCAGGCAAGCGGGAAAAGGGTTGAAACAGGTTGCGAGGCAGGTCGCTGAAAATGACTTTATTAGAAAATAATTTCTATATCAACTCATTTTAGAATTTTATTCTGATTTTATTCCATGGCTCTTGAACGGGCCCAATTCCACCACTTGATGCCGCTCGAAGCTCAGTCGCGCAGCGTCTAGCACGCGGGTGGTCGCCAGTGCATCACGGGCGTCCACAGGCAGTGGGCCACCGCTCTGCAACGCGGCTTGCAGCTGTAAATAGAACTGATTCCAGCAACCGCGCTCGGAGGGCACCCGCTCGCGCACTTCACCCTGTTCGAACCAGCCCCAGCGGCGATGCTCTTCAACACCCCAGCGCTCACCTTCGGATTTCGGCGAGAGCCCGGCGAGTGCCGATGCTTCTTGCCCGTCCAGGCCATCGACGCTGTAACAACCTTGGGTGCCGGTCACCCGAAAGCGCGGGCCGGGGGTGTTTTGCAGGCAACTGCCCCCCAGGTGGGAGGTGACGCCACTGGCATGGGTCAGGGCCATAAAGAAGCCGTTATCGAAGACCTGGCCTTTTTCCAGGTAATCAAGTTCGGCGTAGACCCGTGTCACCGGGCCGAACAACAGCAACGCCTGATCCACCAGATGGCTGCCCAAGTCGCGAAGGAAGCCACCGCCACTGCCGTTGTTCACCGCCTGTGGTGAGTAACGCTCGATCCGCGATTCGAAACGGGTGACCTGGCCCAGCGCACCGGACTCGATGAGTTTGCGCAGGGTCAGGAAGTCCGAGTCCCAGCGACGGTTCTGGTAGACGCTGAGCCGCACGCCCTGGCGCTCGGCCATGGTGATCAGGGTTTGGGCTTGCTGCGCATCAGCGGCAAACGGTTTGTCGCTGACCACCGCCACACCGTGTTCGATACCATCGAGCACCAGTGCCGGACGACCCTTGAGCGGTGTGGACACCACCAGCACATCGATCCCGGCCTCCACCAGTTGGCCGATGCTGTCGAACGCTGGCACCCCTGGGTGCTCGGCCGCCAGCAATTGTCGGCGTTCCGGTGAACGGGTAACCACACCCACGAACTTCGCCGCCGGCAAACTGCTGATCAGCGGAGCATGGAAAAACCGGCCGCCATGGCCGTAACCGACAAGTCCGATACGCATGAATCAACTCCTTCTTATTGTTATGACGATCGAAACGGTCCTGTAGGAGCTGACGAGTGAAACGAGGCTGCGATCTTTTGATCTTGAAAGATCGCAGCCTCGTTTCACTCGTCAGCTCCTACAGGGGTTTGTGGTGTCGTCAGCGACAGAGTTCGCTTTTGACGCGCTCGAGCATCATCCGGTTGGATTCATCCGGCCGATCTTCCCAGGCGAACACCGAGACCGTAGCGATGCCGTCGAACTGAATCTCGCGCAAGGTGCCGAAAAACGCATCCCAATCGACCTCACCCTGACCGATGTCCAGATGCTGGTGCACGGTGGCGACGACACCCGGCGGGTTGACGATGTAGCGCAAGCCGGAAGAAGCCTTGTGGTTGTAGGTGTCGGCGATGATCAGGTGGCTCAGCTTCGACCCGGCATACTTGAGCATCGAGGCGATATCGCCTTTGCCGTCGTCATAGAAAAAGGTGTGCGGCGCCGCGTAAAGGTAGTTGATCCACTCGCGATCCAGACCGCGAATGATGTCCACCGATTCGTTGTTGCGCTCGCAAAAGTCGTAAGGGTGGGCCTGGATATCCAACTTGATGCCTTCACGCTCGAACTCCGGGATCAGCTCATCCATGGAACGCATGAACTGGTTCTCGCATACCAGCGGGTTGTCTGACTGACCGGTGAACTCGGTGTTGACCAGCTCGCAGTCCATCTCCACGGCAATCTGGATCGCCCGTTTCCAGTTGCGTACGGCGGCAACACGCAGGCCTTCGTCGGCAGCGGCCCAGTGGTACATCGGTAACAAGGAAGAGAGCTTGACCCCGGTGTCGCTCAGGGCTTTGCGAAATTCCTTGATCCGCGCCTTGTCGACTCGCGGGGCTTTGTAGAACGGCAGGAAATCTTCCCGGGGCGAGAGTTCGATGTGTTCGTAACCGAGCTCGGCGGCCTTATCGACCATCTTGTCCAGGGACAAAGTGCGGTACATGTAGGGGTCTAGTGCGATGCGCATTTTATTGTTCTCCTTCACCCAAATTCGACACCGCCCCCCCTGTAGGAGCTGTCGAGTGAAACGAGGCTGCGATCTTTTGATTTTTAAGATCAAGATCAAAAGATCGCAGCCTCGTTTCACTCGGCAGCTCCTACAGGGGATCGGGTTAGCCGTAGAAGTGTGGGCGATCTGGCAGGCCGACTTTGACGATCGCCCCGCTGTTCTGCGCTTCGATACACGCGTCTGCTGCGACGGCAGCGGCGAAGCCATCCCACGCTGACGGGCCACCGACCTGCCCGGCCCGCACACCATCGATGAACGCCTGCAACTCAACGTCGTACGCGGCAATAAACCGATCCTTCCAGTCCATCAAAATCGCGTTGGACAACTTCGCCCCGCTGCGCAATTGAACCTGCGACGGCTCTGGCAGTTTGGCGATGCCGGTCTCCCCCACCACTTCGCACTGGATGTCGTAGCCGTATTGGCAGTTAACGAACACTTCCACGTCAATGCGCGTGCCCTTGGCAGTTTCCAGCAGCACGATCTGCGGGTCTTTCAAATGCGCGAGGGCCTTGCTGCTCTTGCGCGGGAACACCACTTGCACCGACACGTAATCGTCGTCGAGCAACCAGCGCAACACGTCCAGCTCATGGATCAGCGTGTCGGTGATCGCCATGTCGGTCTTGTAGTTTTCCCCCACGGTCGGGTTGCGGTGCGCGCAGTGCAACATCAGTGGCTCACCAATCTGACCGCTGTCGATCACTGCTTTCAGTGCCCGATAACCTTCGTCATACGGGCGCATGAAGCCGACCTGCACCAGGCGTTTGCCGTGGGCCACTTCGGCCTCGACGATTTTGCGGCAGCCTTCAGCGGTGACCGCCAGCGGCTTCTCGCAGAACACCGGCTTACCCGCCGTAATCGCTGCCAGCACAAACTCTTCGTGGCTCGGGCCCCAGGAGGTGACGAGGATCGCTTCGACTTCGGGCGCCTTGATCAGCGCGTGACCGTCAGGATAGACCTCGGCGGTCAGCTTCAGGTCGGAAACGACCTTCGCGGCTTGCTGCAAGTTGATGTCGGTAACCGCGACCACCTGGCTGTTGAGCAAGGTCTGGCTGCAACGACGAATGTGGTCCTGGCCGATGGCCCCGGTGCCAATAACTCCGATCTTCAAAGACATGTAAAGACTCCTAGACTTGTTGTTGTTCGTTCAGGGCAATCAGTACTGACGGGCCTTGGCCAGTCGTTCATTCAGGGTCTTGGCCACCGCATCGGTGCGGGCGCTGGTGGAGACTTGCGCCACGCCGACCCGCCACCACGACAGGTATTTGTGAATCATGGTTTTGGGCAGAACCTTGATGTCGATCAGCGTCGACACGGTCTGCAATCGCGCATCGGCCAATGCAGCGCTCAGTTCTTCGACCGTGTTCACTTTGTAGGTTTTGCAGCCATAGGCCGCCGCGCTCATGGCGAAATCCACCGGCACGAAACCGCCGTCGAGCTTGCCGGTTTCCGGGTTGCGGAACCGGAACTCGGTGCCGAAGCTGTCCATGCCGTGTTCCATCTGCAGGTTGTTGATGCAACCGAAGGTCATGTTGTCCAGCAACACCACGTTGATCTTGCGTCGCTCCTGAATCGAGGTCGCCAGTTCGGAATGCAGCATCATGTAAGAGCCGTCGCCGACCAACGCGTAGACCTCGCGATCCGGCTCGGCGAGTTTCACGCCCAGTGCGGCGTTGACCTCGTAACCCATGCAGGAATAGCCGTACTCGACGTGATAGGTGTTCACGCCCTTGCTGCGCCAGCTGCGCTGCAAGTCACCGGGCAGGCTGCCGGCGGCGGCGACGATCACGGCGTCATCGGCGAGGGTTTCATTGAGCACGCCGAGCACGCGGCTCTGGGTCAGGCAGGAACCGGTCAGCTCGATGAATTCGCGCAGCACCGCCGGGTCCATGTGGTCGTTGATTTCCGGGATGAAATCTTTGCTCTGGTATTCGACCTGATAGATGCGGTCGACTTCCTCGTCCAGTTGAGCCTTGGCCTGACGCGGTTGATCGCCCCACGCAGAATGGTAATCGCCCAAGGCTTCAGCCAAGGCTTGCAGCCCGACTTTGGCATCCGCCAACAGTTGCACGCCGTCGAGCTTCAGGGCATCGCTGGGGCTGATGTTCAGATTGAGAAATTGCACGTCCGGATGTTGGAACAGCGATTTAGACGCGGTGGTGAAATCGCTGTAGCGGGTGCCGACACCGATGATCAGATCCGCATCCCTGGCCAACAGATTCGACGCCAGACAGCCGGTTTCACCAATTCCGCCCACGTTCAGCGGGTGACTGGACACCACCGCACTCTTGCCGGCCTGGGTTTCGGCGAAGGGAACATCAAAGCGCTCGGCAAACGCCTGCAACGCGGCATTGGCGCCAGAGTATCTGACCCCGCCACCGCAAATGATCAGCGGCTTGCGCTTGCCTTTGAACAGCGCCAGCGCATCACCCAGCATCGCTTCAGTCGCCGGACGACGTTCGATGCGGTGCACGCGTTTTTGCAGGAAGTAATCGGGGTAGTCGTAGGCCTCGGCTTGCACGTCTTGTGGCAAGGCCAGGGTCACCGCGCCGGTTTCGGCAGGGTCGGTGAGCACACGCATGGCGTGGATCGCTGCCGTCATGAGTTGCTCGGGACGGTTGATGCGGTCCCAGTATTTGCTCACGGACTTGAACGCGTCGTTGGTGCTGATGCTCAGGTCGTGGAACTGCTCGATCTGTTGCAGCACCGGGTCCGGCTGGCGGCAGGCATAGACATCGCCGGGCAACAGCAGCAAGGGAATGCGGTTGGCGGTCGCCGTCGCGGCGGCGGTCAGCATGTTCGCCGCGCCTGGGCCTACCGATGAGGAGCAGGCGTAGATCTTGCGCCGCAGGTGTTGCTTGGCAAAACCGATGGCCGCGTGGGCCATGCCTTGCTCGTTGCGACCCTGATGGACGATCAGGTCGCCACTGTCCTGCTCCAGGGCCTGGCCCAGACCCAGCACGTTACCGTGGCCGAAAATGGTAAAGATCCCGGCGACGAATTTGCTTTGTACCCCATCGACCTCGATGTACTGGTTATCGAGGAATTTCACCAGGGCCTGGGCCATGGTCAGTCGTGTTGTGGTCATGCTTGCACCTTCTGTATGCAAATCCGATCCCACTGTAGGAGCTGCCGAAGGCTGCGATCTTTTGATCTTGATCTTAAAAACAACATCAAAAGATCGCAGCCTTCGGCAGCTCCTACGGGGGGAGATGTCAGGCCAGGGATTTTTGCAGGTGATCCATGCTCGCGCCGATCGCCTGCTGGATATCCGCCAGGCCATGGACGCTGTCGGCAAATGGTTCGAACGACAGGTAGCCGCTGTAACCGCTGCTGAGCAAGGTGTCGATTTGCGCCGCGTTGCCAAGGATGTCGCCCTCGCCCACCAGCACCCGGTGGCCGTCGCGAATGGTCGCCAACGGTGCCTCGGCATCTTCGACGCCGGAGATGTGCACCAGCCCGGTCAGTTCGGGGAAGAACTCATGTTCGCCAGCCAGGTGATGGTGAAAGGTGTCGTGAACCAGACGGAACACATCCAGCCCGCCGATGGCCTTGATCGCGTCCACTGCCGTGCGCTTGCGGCGCAGTGAGCACTCTTCGAAACCCAGCGGTTCGATGAAACCGAGAATGCCGTGTTCGCGCAGGATCGGCGCCAGTTCAGTCAACGCCGTGCGCAGACCTGAAGCGCGTGCGGCCTCATTACGCGGGTCGGCACGGTCATTGAGCGGACACATGACCAACCCTTGAGCGCCGCAATCACGGGCGTAAGCGGCCAGCTTCAAGGCCTGTGCACGGCGCTCGTCATTCCACACATCAAACGGATACAGCGCGTTGATCGATAGCACGGTAATGCCTTTGGCGGCACACAACTCACGGACGCGCTCGGGTGCGGTGCCGTCTTCGATCTCGACGCCTTTAAGGTCGTTGCGAATCTCGATGGCGTCGGCCTTGAGGGTCACCGCCAACTCGATGAACGCGGGCAGGGACAAACGTGGGGCGACCATACGGTTCAGGGCGAAACGCAGGGGTTTGCTCATTGTTTTTGTTCTCCGCACAGGTGAATTAGTTGGCCGTCGGCATGCTGAATTCAGGGCCCTTGGCGATACTGTCAGGCCAGCGCTGCATCACGCTTTTGTAACGGCTGTAGAAGCGGATGCCTTCTTCGCCGTAAGCGTGGTGATCGCCGAACAGCGAGCGTTTCCAGCCGCCGAAAGAGTGCCAGGCCATCGGTACCGGAATCGGCACGTTGATGCCGACCATGCCGACCTTGATCGTGCGGGCGAAGGCTCGGGCGATGCCGCCGTCGCGGGTGAAACAGGATACGCCGTTGCCGAACTCGTGGGCGTTGATCAACGCGACGGCGCTGGCGAAATCCGCTACCCGAACGATGCCCAGCACCGGGCCGAAAATTTCCTGTTGGTAAATGCTCATCTCGGTCGTGACGTTATCGAACAGTGTCGCGCCGACGAAGAAGCCGTTCTCGGCGCCCGGCACCTTGAAGTGGCGGCCATCGACAATCAGCTGCGCGCCCTGGGCCACGCCTTCGTCGATGAAACCTTCGACTTTGGCCTTGTGCTCGGCGGTCACCAACGGCCCCATGTCGCTGTCGCCCTTCAGGCCGTTACCAACCTTGAGCTGATCAATACGCGGCAGCAGTTTGGCAATCAGTGGGTCGCCGACATCGCCCACCGCCACGGCAATCGAAATCGCCATGCAGCGCTCGCCGGCCGAGCCGTAAGCCGCGCCGATCAAGGCATCCGCCGCTTGATCCAGATCCGCGTCGGGCATGACGATCATGTGATTTTTCGCCCCGCCCAGCGCCTGCACGCGCTTGCCGCGGGAGGTGGCTTGTTGGTGGATGTACTCGGCAATCGGCGTCGAGCCGACAAAGGAAATCGCCTCGATGTCCGGGTGTTGCAGCAAGGCGTCGACGGCGGTCTTGTCACCCTGGACCACGTTGAACACACCGTCCGGCAAACCGGCTTCGCTCAACAGACGGGCCATCAGCACACTGGCGGACGGATCGCGCTCGGACGGCTTGAGGATGAAGCAGTTACCGGTGATCAGCGCCAGCGGGATCATCCACAGCGGCACCATCACCGGGAAGTTGAACGGCGTGACGCCGGCACACACGCCCAGCGGCTGACGCAGGTTCCAGTTATCAATGCCGCCGCCGATGTTGTCGCTGAACTCGGTTTTCAGCAGGTTCGGCGCACCGCAGGCATACTCGACAATTTCGATGCCCCGGGTGACTTCGCCCTTGGCGTCCGAAAACACCTTGCCGTGTTCGCGGCTGATGATTTCTGCCAGCTCATCGTGATGAAGGTCGAGCAATTCCTTGAACTTGAACATCACCCGCGAACGGCGCAGGGACGATTGTTCGGACCAGGCCGGAAAGGCTTTCAGGGCCGAGGCGACGGCTTCGTCTACGGTCTTCTGGCTGGCCAGCCCGACGCGCGCCTGAACGCTGCCGGTGGCCGGGTTGAAGACGCTGCTGAACCGTTCGCTGCTGCTGTCTTGCACTTGACCGTGGATGTAATGGCCGATGATCGGGGCGTCGCTCATTGATCGTGTTCTCCCTGCAGAGGTTGGAATTCAGGCTTTTTAGTTCAGAGATCCATCAGCCAGCTGTGCTGCGGATCGTTATGGAACTGCCAGACTCGTTTCGGGCCGGCCATCACGTTCAGGTAGTACGACTCGTAGCCGTACGGCACGCTGACCGGGTGATAGCCCTTGGGCACAACCACAAGGTCGCTGTTTTCCACGGCCATGGCCTGATCGATGCTGCGGTCATCGGTGTACACCCGCTGGAACACGAAGCCCTGGGGCGGGTTGATCTGGTGGTAATAGGTTTCTTCGAGAAAACTCTGGTGCGGCAAATCGTCGGTGTCGTGCTTGTGCGGCGGGTAGCTCGACGAGTGACCCGACGGTGTGCGCACTTCCACCACCAGCAGCGAATAGGCCGGTTCGGTGTCCGGCAGAATGTCGCAGACGTAACGGGTGTTGGCGCCTTTGCCGCGCACGCTGCGCTTCATGCTGTCGGGTTTGATCAGCCGTGGGCCAATGCCGTTGCCCGTCGAACCGGGCGCGGCGCACACGGCAATTTGCACATCGCTGAGCGCAACCACTTGCGCCTGACTGCCGGGTGGCAAGTACGCGGCGAAGGGGGATTTGTCTTCGAATACCGACTGACGATCGCCAATGTTGTCCCAGTCGAACGCGCCCTGCCCCGGCGCTTCACCCTTGATGCTGACCCGGCCGCTGAGCAGCACCAGGCACAGTTCTTTATCACCGGCCGACATCGGCAGGGTTTCACCCAGACTCAGGCGGTAAGCGGCGAAACCAACGTATTCCAGCTCACCTTTGCCCAGCTCGACCATGGTCCGGCCACGGGCGTTGCTTTTGACCAGCAGGCTCATAATGCAGTCCTCTCGTCGAGCAGCGTGCGCAAGGTGTCGTAGCCTTTTTTGGCGTAGACATAACTTGGCGCCACCGCGGGGTCCTGTTCGGCTTCGACCACCAGCCAGCCGTGGTAATCGGCCGCCAGCAGCACGTCGAGCAAGGCACCGAAGTCGATGTCGCCATCGCCGGGCACGGTGAAGGTGCCGTTGATGATGCAGTCCGGGAAGCTCCACAGGTTGTTGCGTGCCAGTTGCACCACCGGTTTGCGTACGTCCTTGAAATGCACGTGGCAGATGCGTTCGATGTGTTTGCGCAGCACCTGCAACGGCTCGCCGCCACCCATGTAGCAATGGCCCGAATCGAACAGCAGACCGACTTCACTACCGCTCAACGCCATCAATTTATCGATGTCTGCCGGGGATTCGACGTAGGCGCCCATGTGGTGGTGATACGCGAGGCGCACGCCTTGGGACAAGGTGAAGCGCGCCAGTTCGGTGAGCTTGTCGGCGTATTCCTGCCAGGCCTGTTCGGTATGAAAACGCGGGCGTTCAACCAGCGGAATGCGCTGGCCTTGAATGGAGTCGGCGACTTCACCGTACACCAACACCTTGGCGCCGTTCTTCGCCAACAGCTCGACATGGCTGCCGATGGCGTCGATTTCTTCGGCTACCGAGCGACGGGCCAGACGGCTGGAATACCAACCGGACACCAGCGCCAGGTCGTAAGGCCGCAGCACGTCGCCGACACCCTTGACGTCTTTGGGGAACTTGCCGTTGAGTTCGAAACCTTCGTAGCCGATTTCCTTGCCTTCGCTCAGGGCGGTGCTCAGCGGCGTCTCGCCACCGAGGGACGGCAGGTCGTCGTTGCTCCAGGAGATCGGGTTGATGCCAATTCGAATAGCGGGCATGGCTGCACCTTTTATTGTTTTACCTAACCAGTAAGAGCGACACAAAACCCTGTGGGAGCGAGCTTGCTCCGGGCGGCGTTCCGACGATGGCGGTGTGTCAGGCGCCAATAATGTTGACTGTCAGTCAGCTATCGCGAGCAAGCTCGCTCCCACAGGTTCAGTGTTCACACATTGAAAATGTTCAGTTTCGGGCAGTGCGCCAGGCATCGATCAGTTCAACGAACGTGCCCTGCACCTGACGGATCAGCGCCTCATCGTCGATTTCACCGGCCATCCACGCGCGGCTCGGCTCCTGGAAAATCGTTCGGCCGACTGCAAACCCGCGGCAAGTCTGGCTCTGGCTGGCCTGTTGAAACCCTTCGGCCAGTGCTGCTGCCGGTGCATTCAGGCCCAGCAACACCACGCCTCGGCAGTACGGATCACGCTCTTGAATCAGTTCGTCGAGTTGTTTCCACTCCTCGGCGCTCTGCGCTTCGATCTTCCACCACGCCGGGTAAATGCCCAGGTTGTAGAGGCGTTTCAGCGCGCGGTACAGCACGTCCGGATGGGTCGACGGATGATCCTTGGGCGGGATGATTTCCAGCAGCAGCTCATGACCGCTGACCTGGGATGCCTGGTACAAACCCTTGATCTGCGCTTCCTGTTCCAGACGCAGCAGCGGTTCGTCGTCGGGGTGAAATTGCACCAGGCACTTGATGATTTGTTCCTGCGGCCAGGCAATCAGGTTGCTGCCGATGGAGCGCCCATGTTCGAAAGCCAAAGGCCGCGAACCCTGCACTTCCACCGGACGCGCCACCCACCAGCCGCGACCGGTGGCGGCGTTCAGCGAGTCGTGGCCGAAGCGTTGGTCGGCCAACAGCCCGACATCGGCCTCGATGCCTTGCTCGCGCAAATCGGCTTCGACCCGCTCCACAGCCTTGATAAAGAGTTGCTTGAGTTCGCCGATGGCGCTCAGGTCGCGACCGCCCTTGTGCGCCAGTTCCACCAGTTGCCCGCGATGGTCGAAAGCAAAGATGAATAGTTGCTTCCACTGTTTGCGCGGCACGCTGACCTGATGCAGACGCTGCAACACCGCGTCCTGATCCGGCCGGGTAATCGGCACCGGGCTGTTAAACAGATAGTCGAGTTCGACACGGGTCGGCATGGCCGGTGCGCAGGCATGGCGCGACACCACCAGACCGCCGCAGGCATTGGCCAACTGACAGCAGCGCTCGTCGCTCGCGTCCTCCAGCCAACCGGCGAGGAAGCCCGACATGAAGGCATCGCCGGCCCCCAGCACATTCAACACTTCCACCCGAACGCCGGGATAAATGACGCCGTCTTCAAGACGTGCCGGGATCACCCCGTGAATCACCGTGCAGCCCTGCGGGCCGAGCTTGACCACCAGGGTCGCAGCGCTCACGCGCCGAACATTGAGCAGCGCGGTGAGCAAATCCTCGGAACCGCCGGCAATCAGGAATTCTTCTTCCGTGCCGACGATCAGGTCGAAACGCGGGAGGATTTTCTGCACATGCTGGCTGACGTTCTGGTCGGCGACGAAACGGGTTTCGCCGTCGGCCTTGCCGGCGAGGCCCCAGAGCACAGGGCGATAGTCGATGTCCAGCACCCGTTTGACGTTGTGCTTCTCGGCGTAATCCAGCGCCTGGATGCTCGCCTTGTAGACGCCGTCGGTGGAGAAATGGGTGCCGGTGATCAGCAAGGCTTTGCTGGAGGCGATGAAGGCTTCGCTGATGTCTTCGGTCCGCAGTGCCATGTCGGCACAGTTTTCACGGTAGAAGACCAAAGGAAAGGTTTCGCGATCCTTGAGGCCCAGCAAGACCATGGCGGTGAGGCGTTCCGGATCGACCTTGATGCCGCTGACGTCGCAACCTTCGCGGGTCAGGGATTCAACGAGGAAGCGGCCCATGTGGTCGTCCCCGACCCGGCTCAGCATCGCCGATTTCAGGCCCAGCCGAGCCGTGCCGAAAGCGATGTTGGCGGACGACCCGCCGAGGTATTTGGCGAAGCTTGAAACATCTTCCAACCGCGCTCCGACTTGCTGCGCATAGAGGTCGACGCCTAGGCGCCCCAGGCAAATCAGATCCAATTGACGCCCACTGGCAAAACGAGTCTGGCCCATGCTGGCTCCTGTTATTTTTATCAGCCTGCGTTCGGGGCGATGGCCGCGCCGAACACTCTTGGTGGATGCAGACTAAAACGTCCGGGACCGAACAATCAATAATTATTCCAAATAATTTTTACGTGGAATATTTTTTCCAATAAGCTTTGGTACAAGTGTTCCAGAGGCAGTGCATCGTTTCAGCACACCTCGTACTGACCGCAAGCTCAAGATTTTATTCCGGCCTACCCTGTAGACTGCGCTCAGCCAACCTATTGTCAGGGGATGACGCTCTCTGTCGTCCCTATAAGAACAAGCCAGAAGGATTCCTTATGACCCGCACCGATCAGCCGGCGACGACCGAGAGCACGCCCGACAGCGATCTCGCCAGCCCCCCGATCAACGCCGAGCGTCTGCTGCAGCTGATCACCAACGAATATGAAAGCCTGCCGCGGCAGCTCAAACGCATCGCCAGTTACATGAGCCAGCAGAGCGACCGGATCATGGTCGACCGCATCAGCGACATCGCCCGCGAGTGCGAAGTGCACCCGTCGGCGATCGTGCGGTTTTCCCAGCGTTTCGGGTTCAGCGGCTTCAGCGAAATGCAGGCGCTGTTCCGCGAGGCCTATACCCACAAGACCACGCCGGTTCAGAACTACCAGCAGCGCATTCGCAGCATGATCGCCAACAAGTCGCAGAAGGCCAGCGGCGGCGACCTGGCGCGCGAGTGCATCAATGCGACCCTGTCGGGCATCGAACGGCTGGGGCTGGAACTCGATGACCAGGCCTTCGACAAGGCCGTCGACCTGGTGGTGAATGCCGACAACATCTACGTGGTCGGGGTGCGTCGTTCGTTCGCGGTGGCCGATTACCTGGTCTACAACCTGCAACACACCAACAAACGCATCCACCTGGTCTCGGGGCTCGGCGGCAGCTACCGCGAGCAGATGCGCAGCGTGCGCGCCAATGACCTGGTGATCGCCATCAGCTTCACGCCCTACGGCAAGGAAACCCAACACTGCCTGCGCATCGCCCAGCACAACCAGGCGAAAACCCTGATCATCACCGACAGCAACCTCTCGCCCCTGGCCAAGCGCGCCAACACCGTGCTGCTGGTCAACGAAGGCAGTTCGTTTGCCTTCCGTTCGCTGAGTGCCACACTGTGCTTGTGCCAGGCGCTGTTTATTGCCGTGGCCTATCGGCTGGAATTGAAGGTCGATGAGATTCACGAACAGGTCGGCTTCGAGGATTAGCAGCACGCCGTTTCCAGCTCGCTGAACCTCAGCTAAGGTTGTCCAACATGGACATCTGAAGGAGCGGTTCAATGAAGCTGATCGGCATGCTGGATTCACCCTACGTGCGGCGCGTCGCCATCTCCGCCAAACGCCTTGGCATCCCACTGGAACACCAGTCGGTTTCGGTGTTTCGGCATTTCGAGCAATTCCACCAGATCAACCCGGTGGTCAAGGCGCCCACCCTGGTGCTCGACGACGGTGAAGTGTTGATCGACTCCACGCTGATCATCGATTATCTGGAAGCCTTGGCCGGTCCTGGCAACAGCCTGATGCCCGACGATCTCGATCAACGCCTGCGCTCATTGCGCCTGATCGGCCTGGGGCTGGCGGCGTGCGAAAAGTCCGTGCAGCTCTACTACGAACGCAACCTGCGGCCAGCGGAAATTCAGTTTGAACCCTGGGTGGAGCGGGTTGAAGGGCAATTGGCGGCCGCCTATTCGGCGCTGGAGCGGGAGCTGGAAATGCAGCCGCTGAAGACTGATGGGACGATTGCTCAAGACGGGATTACGTTGGCGGTGGCGTGGAGTTTCACCAATCTGGTGGTGCCGGATCAGGTGGATGTGAATCGGTTTCCACAGATCAGTGCGTTTACCGCGTATGCCGAAGGGCTTGAGGATTTTGTCAGTACACCGATCGAATGATGGTTTAAAGATCAAAAGATCGCAGGCTGCGCCAGCGCCTACAGGGATCCGCATACATCCGTAGGAGCTGGCGCAGCCTGCGATCTTTTGACCTTGTTTCACCCCAAAACCGCAAAACGCCGCTTATACCCAAAGTAGAAGCGGCGGAGGCATGAGCCCCAGTGGTATCAGGTGAACAGAGCGATCAGGATGATGATCGGGATGGGTATGCCAAGAAAGAGCAGCAGTAGTGAGCGCATGAGAGTTCTCCTGGGTTAACGAACAGGTACTGAAGTGGTGGATACATAAGCGTCGGTTTCGAGGTACTCGACCGCATCCCGACGACGACCACCGAAAGTTGCAGCAAGGCTGGCGAAAAACGCGCCAATCAGCAGCGCGATGAACATCCACAGCGAAGTCCAGGCAGCGACTTTGGCGGCGGTGTCGGCCGCTTGTTTGGCGGCGAGTTTGGCGTCGGCCACGGCTTTTTGAGTGCGGGCATACACTTCATCAACGCGACGTTCAGCGTCCGCTTGAGTGAGGTTGGTCCGTTGGGCGACCAATTGCGCCAGGTAGGTGCGATCTTCAGCAGCCAGCTGACCGTCGTTGCTCAGGCTGCGCACGAAGATGCGGGTCACGGTGCCATGAACGGCGTCATCACTGACCGCAGTCGGGCGATCATCGCGGAACAGGCTGTCGACAAAGTAACCGTACGGGTCACTGCTGGTAGTGCTTGCCGCGGTACCCGCCGCCAGCGTCGCGGCACTCGCGGCGCCACCGACTACACTCGCCCCGGCCTGCACGCCACCGCCGACAATGCTGCTGACCGAGCCGACCACCAGCGTCGCCGTCACCAGCGTCGCCACGCACCAGGCGAGAAAACCATGGGCGGTATCACGGAAGTAAACCTCATCACCGTGCATGTAAGCCCACTTCACCCGCAGACGACCGGCGATGTAACCGCCAAGCCCGGAAGCCACGATTTGCGTAGCGGCCAGCCAGACAATCGTTGAAATGCCGAGGCCCTTGGCGCTCACCCCTTCATTGGCCCACGGCGACACCGCCGAAAAACCCAGGCCAAAGCCGAGCAGCACGAGAATCAACGACAACGCCGCCGCCGCAGCGGCCCCCGCGAAGATCGCCCCCCAGGACACGCCAGAGAGCGTGCTCGTTTCTTCGAAGGCAGGATAGAAACCATCAGAGGATCTATTCATTGTTATATCGCTCCAGGCAGGAAAGATGGTGTTACAACTCTTCAACGGAGGAAATGCAGTCACCGTGCCAGTCGCCAACTTTGAGTAAATTGCTGGTTTTCAATCACTTATAAAGTTTGAACTTCCAATGGCCATGCAAATTGCAAGGAACTGTCTGTTGCGGCGGGTTTTATGCATTGTTGACCGAGAGCGGGGTTTTCAATGGAAAAATCAAAAAATCGCAGCCTTCGGCAGCTCCTACATTTAGAACGCGATCGAATGTAGGAGCTGCCGAAGGCTGCGATCTTTTCGATTCACATGAAATTTTATTTAGAAAGCCTGCGGTCATTTCTTGGCAAAATGCCGCTCAACGTTGAGTACTCCTAATCAGGCCCGCCCTATGACCCGCATCTTGACCATCGAAGACGACGCCGTGACCGCCCGGGAAATCGTCGCCGAATTGAGCAGCCATGGCCTCGACGTGGATTGGGTCGACAACGGCCGCGAAGGTCTTGCGCGCGCGGTCAGCGGCAACTACGACCTGATCACCCTCGACCGCATGCTGCCCGAGCTCGATGGTCTGGCGATTGTCACCACGCTGCGGACCATGGGCGTGGCCACGCCGATTCTGATGATCAGCGCCCTCTCCGACGTCGATGAGCGTGTGCGCGGCTTGCGCGCGGGCGGTGACGATTACCTGACCAAACCGTTCGCCACCGATGAAATGGCCGCCCGGGTTGAAGTCCTGCTGCGCCGGCAGAACACCGTGACCGCCCAGGCCACCACGTTGCGGGTGGCGGATCTGGAGTTGAACCTGATCAGCCATGAAGCCAGCCGCGACGGTCAACTGCTGACGCTGCTGCCGACCGAGTACAAGTTGCTGGAATTCCTGATGCGCAACACCGGGCAGATTCTGTCGCGGATGATGATTTTCGAAGAGGTCTGGGGTTACCACTTCGACCCCGGCACCAACCTGATCGACGTGCACATCGGCCGGCTGCGCAAAAAGATCGACCCGCCAGGCAATGTCCCACTGATTCGAACCGTGCGAGGCTCGGGTTATGTCATTGCCGAACCCCTCTAACGGCTGGCGCTCTTCCAGCAGCCGTTTGCTGGCGCTCTACAGTTCGCTGTTCGTGCTCTGGAGCGGGATTCTCATGGGGGTCATGTACTACGAGGTTTCCGCCTACCTGGACAACCTGGCCAAACACTCGCTGATGCAACGTCAGCATTTGTTTTCGCACTTTCAGGGCGAACAATTGGCCGACGCCCTCGCCGTCAGCATGACCTTCGACATTCGCGGCATCGACGCTTATGGCCTGTTCGATACTCAGCACCGCTACCTCAGCGGTGCGCTGCGCCACATGCCCGAAGGCCTGCCGCTGGATGGCAAGATTCACATGCTCAGCGACTGCGCCGATTCCGACGACCCGACCCTGCCCGCCGACAGCTGCGACGCGGTGGCGACCCAGACCAAGGACGGCCGCTGGCTGATCCTGGTGCGGGACAACGGTTCGTTGTTCGCCGTCACTCGAATCATCCTCCACGCGTTGTTCTGGGGCGTGACCTTGACGGTCCTTCCGGGCATCGCCGGTTGGCACCTGTTGCGTCGCCGGCCTCTGCGGCGAATACGCGAGATTCAGGCCAGCGCCGAAGCCATCGTCGCCGGCGACCTGACCCGCCGTCTGCCATTGTCCAATCGCCGCGATGAGCTGGATATGCTCGCTGCCATCGTCAACGCCATGCTCGAACGTATCGAACGCTTGATGAACGAGGTCAAAGGCGTCTGCGACAACATTGCCCACGACCTGCGCACGCCGCTGACGCGCCTGCGGGCGCAGCTGTACCGGATTCAGCAACAGGCTGATGAGGGTTCGACGCTGGCGGTGCAACTGGACTCAGTGCTCAGTGAAGCGGACACCTTGATGGCGCGCTTTCGAGGGTTGCTGCGGATTTCCGAGCTGGAAGATCGTCAGCGCCGTTCGGGTTTTGTGCAGCTGGATCCGGTGCCGTTGTTGCAAGAGCTGCATGACTTTTATCTGCCGTTGGCGGAAGAAGGCGAACTGGTTTTCAAGCTGCAACTGCCTGACGTCTTGCCGCCACTGAATGGCGACCGCGCGTTGCTATTCGAAGCGGTGGCGAACCTGCTGAGCAACTCGATCAAGTTCACGCCGCCGGGTGGCGAGGTGATTTTGCGGGGCGTCAATGAGGGGGAATTTACGCGGATCGAAGTGCTCGATTCGGGGTCCGGGATTCCGGAGACAGAGCGGGAGGCAGTGTTCCAGCGCTTTTATCGTGCCGATAGTGGTAATCAGAAAAGCGGGTTCGGGCTGGGGCTGTCGATCGTTGCGGCGATTGTGAGCTTGCATGGGTTTGCGCTTGAAGTCGGTACTAGTGAACTCGGCGGTGCGCGGTTAGTGCTGGATTGCCAGCAAAGCTTGATTCCCCAGACCTGACGCTTGATCGTTCCCACGCGCGTGGGAACGATCATGCCAAGCCCACCACTCCTTCTTCATGCATCTGCCGCAACAACACCGCCCCAGTGTCCATAAACTCCGGCGACCCAGCCATCCCCGCCTCCACCGCCAATCCTTCCAGCTGCTCACGCCCGTCCAGTTGAGGAAGTTCCTCAATCCGCTGCATCAACCGCCAAGCCAACGGGCTCAGTGCAGAAAACTTCACACTCCAGTCCTCAGCCCGACGCACCAACAGCAATGTCGGCGGAGCCGGCGCTGTCTCCGGTTGATAATCCGGCCCCACCAACTGCACCGGCCAGGCATACGCCAACGGGCAGGCCAGCGGCGAAACCTGCAACGGTCGGTCCAGCAACAACCCGGCATCGCTCAGCGGCAACGGTTCGGCCTCGGACTGCTGCAACGCCATCTCGATCCACTCGTAATGCGCCAGCTCCACCATGAACGGCGGCCATGCCCCTTCGGCCAACGCTTGCGGTTCCGAGGCCAGGAACTCGACAAACTCCTTGGCGATCTCGCCGAATTTCGGCGTGTGCGCGCGGTAGTCGCGCAGGAAAATCCGTACCAGTGAACGCCAGTGTTCATCACCGAGAATCTTGATCAGCACCGGAAAAGTCCCGCTGAGCAACGACGACAGGTTCGCGAAAATCAGGTCGCGATAAACCTGCGCCCGTGTCACGTCCATCCCGGCCGGTGGCGCGCAATGATCGGGATCGCGCAGGTAAAGGCCCAGGGTGTTTTGCTGCTCAAACAGGCTCGGCTTATCCACGGTTCACCCCCTCGGTTTGCAGGCGGCGAATGGTCTGCAATTCGGCCACCAGTTCGGAAAATGCCGGAAAGTTGAAATCCCGTTCCAGCAGCGTCGGCTGCGCGCCGAAGCGAGCGTAAGCCTCAGCCAGCAACGACCAGACCACCGGTTTGACCGAAGCGCCGTGGGTGTCGATTTTCAAGGTGTCGGACTCATCGAAATGCCCGGCCACGTGCATGGCCACCACCCGGCCCGAATCGATGCCCGCCAGAAAGGTCTGCGGATCGAAACCGTGATTGATCGAGTTGACGTACACATTGTTAACGTCCAGCAACAGGTTGCAATCGGCTTCGCGCAGCACCGCATTGGTGAAGGTCACCTCGTCCATGTCTTGCTGTGGCGCGGCGTAGTAGGAGACGTTCTCCACCGCCAGGCACCGACCAAGAATGTCTTGGGCCTGGCGAATTCGTGCGGCGACGTGATGCACCGCTTCTTCGGTAAAGGGCAACGGCAGCAAGTCGTAAAGGTGACCGTCATCGCTGCAGTAGCTTAAATGCTCGCTGTACAGCGGCACGTTGTAGTGATCGAGGAACACCCGGACTTCCTGCAGAAACCCGACGTCCAGCGGTGCCGGGCCGCCCAATGACAGTGACAAGCCATGACAGGACAACGGATAACGCTCGGCCAGGGCACGCAGCGCATGAACATGAGCGCCACCGATGCCGATCCAGTTTTCCGGCGCGACTTCCAGAAAATCGAAATCGCCCACACGGGCTGCCTGAAGGTCCTTCATTAAACCGCGACGCAAACCGAGCCCGACGGTCGCCTTCGCTGATGTGATGGGGGTCTGCATGATGTCGATCTCAATGATTGTCAGAACGGAATCACAGTTAACCGAAAGGGTGTATCGGGTCTGTGTTCCGCTCCAGCAGAAAATCGCAGCAGTTGTATCGCAAGCGGGTCTGTACACACTGTGGTACAGACCCGCCGTTGCGCGTTAAGCCAGGTCGTACTTCTCGCGCACCAGATGGCCAATGCCGATGCGATCCAGCACGGTGCCAAATGGCCTACGCAGTTAATCGCAGGTTTGTATCTCGCCTGTGTTCGGCAGTAGCCCTGAGTTAGCGGGCACTGTATCGGGAGGCCGGTTAGATACAGTGGGGTACATGCGTCCCTGTGGGAGCTGGCTTGCCCGCGATGAGGCCGACAGACCCAACATATTTGTCGCCTGACACACCGCCATCGCGGGCAAGCCCGCTCCCACAGGGGCCAGTGTCAGTCAGGGAAATGAGCTTTCGTCGCTCAAAGAAGCGCTGCACGGCCCCCGAACTAAACTAAATGCACGCAGGGCGTGGTTATCGTCCTGTTCATTCCCACGACCACCGCCCAGAGCTGAACGCCTCGAAAAACAAGGCCTCTGGACTGTGATCCTGCTGAAGGAGCACACGTGATGGACGAGGCCAGACTCAATGATTTCATGGGCAAACTGGTGAACGACATGGGCGGCGCGGCGATGCTCGCCAACGTCATCCTCGGCGAAGAGCTCGGACTGTACCGGGCCATGGCCGACAGTCAGCCAGTCACCCCGGAAGCCCTCGCTGACAAAACCGGCTGCAACCCCCGCCTGCTGCGCGAATGGCTCAGCGCCCACGCAGCTTCCGGTTACATGGAACACCGCGACGGCCAGTTCCGCCTGCCCGAAGAGCAGGCCCTGGCACTGGCGATCGAAGACTCACCGGTCTATATCGCGGGGGGCGTCGGGGTGGTTGCATCGTTTTTCCATGACAAGGACAAACTGGTCAACGCCATGCGCGGCGACGGTGCCCTCGCCTGGGGCGATCACCATCCGTGCATGTTCAGCGGCACGGAGCGGTTCTTCCGGCCAGGTTATAAAGCGCATTTGGTCGCCGAATGGCTACCGGCGCTCGAAGGCGTGGTCGCCAAACTGGAGACTGGCGCCAAAGTGGCGGATATCGGCTGCGGCCACGGCGCATCCACCGTGATCATGGCCCAGTCGTTTCCGGATTCGCGGTTCGTCGGTTTCGACTACCACGCGCCCTCCGTCACCGTCGCCACCCAGCGCGCTGAAGCCGGTGGCGTGTCCGGGCGTGCGCGGTTCTTCCAGGGCACGGCAAAAAGCTTCCCCGGCGACGACTATGACCTGGTCTGCTACTTCGACTGCCTGCACGACATGGGCGATCCGGTGGGCGCGGCGCGGCACGCTTATGACGCACTGAAACCGGACGGCACGGTACTGCTGGTGGAACCGTTCGCCAACGACTCGCTCGACGACAACATCACCCCGGTTGGCCGCTTGTTCTACGCCGCTTCGACCTTCATCTGCACCCCGAACTCGCTGTCCCAGGAAGTCGGCCTCGGGCTCGGCGCCCAGGCTGGCGAGGCGCGGCTGCGCAAGGTCTTCACCGAGGCGGGGTTCAAGACGTTCCGGCGGGCTACGGAAACACCGTTCAACCTGATTTTGGAGGCGCGTAAGTAAACACCACTGACGGCTGACGGCTGACGGTCTACTGTAGGAGCTGCCGCAGGCTGCGATCTTTTGATCTTCAGCGATTTGAGCATCGTCAAATCAAGATCAAAAGATCGCAGCCTGCGGCAGCTCCTACAGCCCCCCCGGAGTGTTGAACATGCTCGACAACCTCATCCGCGAACAACTCGACCACCTTCAGCAGTTAATGGCCGAGCAGCCGTTTGTGGTCCTGACCGGCGCCGGCATCAGCACTCCGTCGGGCATTCCGGACTACCGCGACAACCAGGGCGTGCGGCGTGGCCGGCAACCGATGATGTATCAGGAGTTTCTCTCCGCCCCCGAATCCCAGCGTCGCTATTGGGCGCGGGCGATGCTCGGTTGGCCGCGGGTGCGCCAGGCCCAGCCGAACGTGGCCCACGAGGCCTTGGCCAGTTTGCAAAGTTCGCAGCAGATCAGCGGGCTGATCACTCAAAACGTCGACACCCTGCACGACCAGGCCGGCAGCCATGACGTCATCGAACTTCACGGCAGCCTGCACCGGGTGTTGTGCCTGGACTGCGGAAAACGCAGCGAACGGGATTCGATCCAGCAACTGATGGAAGCGCAGAATCCGTATCTGGCCGGCGTGGACGCGGTGCAGGCACCCGATGGCGACACGCTGCTGGATGCGGCGTTTGAGGCGCGGTTTCAGGTGCCGCATTGCCCGCATTGCGCGGGTGAGCGGATGAAGCCGGATGTGGTGTTTTTTGGCGAGAACGTGGCGCAGGCGACGGCGGCCAAAGCGATGGCGGCGGTCGAAAAGGCTGCGGGGTTGCTGGTGGTGGGGTCTTCGCTGATGGCGTATTCGGCGTTTCGGTTATGCCGGGCGGTGGCGGATCAGGGGAAACCGTTGATTGCGATTAATCTGGGGAAGACTCGGGCGGATGACATCCTTGATCTGAAAATAGAAGCCTCGTGTGAGCGGCTTTTGCCCTTACTGGCTCAACACCTCTCATCCTGATCAACCCAAAACCCTGTGGGAGCGGGCTTGCCCGCGATGAGGCCTGCATATCCAACATATTCGTCGACTGACACACCGCCATCGCGGGCAAGCCCGCTCCCACAGGGTATTGTGTTCATCGCGCAGAAAGGCGCTGGCCGAGGTTTTCGGCTTTAAGAATATCGAACAACGCCTGAGCCGCTGCCGACAGCTCAATCCCTGGCTTGGTCAACACCCCGATCGCCCGCTCCACCACCGGATCGCGCAAGGTAATGCACCGCGCACCCAGTTCCAGCATCTGCCCGACACACAACGCCGGCACCGCGCTAACCCCCAACCCGCTGGCCACCATCCGCCCCACCGTCGCCAATTGATGGCTCTCAAACTCCACCGGCAATTTCATCCCGCGCGCCTGCAAGTGTTCTTCGAGCATCACCCGCACCGTGGACGGTCGCTGCAAGGTGATGAACGGTTCCTTGAGCAAGGTCTGCCAATCAATGTCATCCCGTTCGGCAAAAGGAGAATCCTTCGGCACAACGGCCACAAACCGATCCATGTACAACGGCGTGAATGCCAGTGATGAACTCTGAGTCGGTTCAAACGCCACCCCCAGCTCAACCTGCCGGTCACGCACCATCTCCAGCACCTGCTCGTTGATCACGTCATTCACCGTGACGTTGACCTTGGGATAGCGCGCGCGGAAGGTTTTCAGGATCGGCGGCAGCAGGTTGCCGGCAAATGAGGGCATCGCCGCCAGCGTCACGCGACCGCGCTGGAGGGTAAAGCGTTGGCGCAGCTCATCCTCGGCATTGTCCCAGTCGGCAATCAGACGACGCGCCAGTGGCACCAGCGACTCGCCTTCCGCGGTCAGCGCGACATTGCGTGTATTGCGGGTGAACAGGCGCCCGCCCAGCCCCTCCTCCAGCGCCTTGATGGTCAGGCTCAAGGCCGATTGCGACAGGTGCAACCGCTCGCAGGCCACGGCAAAACTCAAACTCTGGGCCACGGCCAGGAATGCGCGGATCTGCTTGACTGTCATGTGCGAGTTGCTCCAGTAATCAGGAGCACGGCTTGCCCGCGATGGCTTCCTTAAAATCGCCATCGCGAGCAAGCTCGCTCCCACAGGGGTTATTGGTGAGTTTTATCTATCAATCAACCTTAAAAATCAACTTAACAAATGAATACTGCGGCGAGACACTCCATCCCATACGGCTAGCCAGCCGCCCACAAAGAATAAAAGAGGTGCATATGGCAGGTTTCGACAAGCGCGTGAGTTCCTACGAGGAAGCTCTGGCAGGTCTTGAAGACGGCATGACCGTGATTGCCGGCGGCTTCGGTCTGTGCGGGATCCCGGAAAACCTCATCGCCGAGATCAAGCGCAAAGGCACGCGTGACCTCACCGTGGTTTCCAACAACTGCGGCGTCGACGGTTTCGGCCTCGGCGTGCTGCTGGAAGACCGGCAGATCCGCAAGGTGGTGGCGTCCTACGTCGGCGAGAACAAAATGTTCGAGGAGCAACTGCTCAGCGGCGCCATCGAAGTAGTCCTGACCCCTCAAGGCACCCTGGCCGAAAAAATGCGCGCTGGCGGCGCCGGCATCCCGGCGTTCTTCACCGCCACCGGCGTCGGCACTCCCGTTGCCGACGGCAAGGAAGTGCGCGAATTCCACGGTCGCAAGTACCTGATGGAAGAATCCATCACCGGTGACTTCGCCATCGTCAAAGGCTGGAAAGCCGACCATTTCGGCAACGTCATCTACCGCCACACCGCCCAGAACTTCAACCCGCTGGCCGCCACCGCGGGCAAGATTACCGTGGTCGAAGTCGAAGAAATTGTCGAACCCGGCGAGCTGGACCCGTCGCAGATCCACACGCCTGGCATCTACGTCGACCGGGTCATTTGCGGCACGTTCGAGAAGCGCATCGAACAGCGCACCGTGCGTAAGTGATCCCCTGCCCCCGGACCGAATGAAGGAATAACAACAATGGCACTTTCCCGCGAACAAATGGCTCAACGCGTCGCCCGCGAAATGCAGGACGGCTTTTACGTGAACCTGGGCATCGGCATTCCGACCCTGGTCGCCAACTACATTCCCGAAGGCATGGAAGTCATGCTGCAGTCGGAAAACGGCCTGCTGGGCATGGGCCCGTTTCCTACTGAAGAAACCATCGATGCCGACATGATCAACGCCGGCAAACAAACGGTGACCGCGCGTATCGGCGCGTCGATCTTTTCCTCGGCCGAGTCCTTCGCGATGATCCGCGGCGGTCATGTCGACCTGACCGTGCTGGGCGCCTTTGAAGTAGACGTGCAAGGCAACATCGCCTCGTGGATGATTCCCGGCAAGCTGGTCAAGGGCATGGGCGGCGCCATGGACCTGGTAGCCGGTGCAGACAACATCATCGTCATCATGACCCACGCGTCCAAGGACGGTGAGTCCAAGCTGTTGTCCAAATGCAGCCTGCCACTGACCGGCGCCGGTTGCATCAAGCGTGTGCTGACTGACCTGGCTTACCTGGAAATCGAAAACGGCGCGTTCATTCTCAAGGAGCGTGCACCGGGCGTCAGCGTCGAGGAGATTGTCGCCAAGACCGCCGGTAAACTGATCGTGCCGAATCACGTTCCGGAAATGCAGTTCGCTGCCCAGTGAGGAATCATTCCATGCAAGAAGTCGTCATTGTCGCCGCCACCCGTACCGCCATTGGCAGTTTCCAGGGTGCCCTGGCCAACGTGTCCGCGGTTGATCTCGGTGCCGCGGTGATCCGTCAGTTGCTGGCGCAAACCGGCCTGGACGTAGCTGAAGTCGATGAAGTGATCATGGGCCAGGTGTTGACCGCCGGCGCCGGACAAAACCCTGCCCGCCAGTCCGCGATCAAGGCTGGCCTGCCATTTACCGTGCCTGCGATGACCCTGAACAAGGTTTGCGGCTCGGGCCTGAAAGCGCTGCACCTGGCCACTCAGGCGATTCGTTGCGGCGATGCCGACGTGATCATTGCCGGCGGCCAGGAAAACATGAGCCTGTCCAATTACGTCATGCCCGGCGCCCGCACCGGCCTGCGCATGGGTCACGCGCAAATCGTCGACACCATGATCAGCGACGGCCTGTGGGATGCGTTCAACGATTACCACATGGGCATCACCGCAGAGAACCTGGCTGACAAGTACAGCCTGACTCGCGAGCAACAAGACGCCTTCGCCGCGGCCTCGCAGCAAAAAGCCACGGCCGCCATCGAAGCCGGGCGTTTTGCCGATGAGATCACGCCGATCCTGATTCCTCAGCGTAAGGGTGATCCGCTGTCCTTCGCCACCGATGAACAACCACGCGCCGGCACCACCGCCGACTCCCTGGGCAAACTGAAACCGGCCTTCAAGAAGGACGGTTCGGTGACCGCTGGTAACGCCTCCTCCCTGAACGACGGTGCCGCCGCCGTGATCCTGATGAGCGCGGAAAAGGCCAAGGCCCTCGGCCTGCCCGTGCTGGCGAAAATCGCGGCTTACGCCAATGCGGGCGTCGACCCGGCGATCATGGGCATCGGCCCGGTCAGCGCGACTCGTCGTTGCCTGGACAAGGCCGGCTGGTCCATCGACCAACTGGACCTGATCGAAGCCAACGAAGCCTTCGCTGCGCAATCTCTGGCGGTGGCCAAGGATCTGGAATGGGACCTGAACAAGGTCAACGTCAACGGCGGCGCTATCGCTCTGGGCCACCCGATCGGTGCGTCGGGTTGTCGAGTACTGGTGACTCTGCTGCATGAAATGATCAAGCGTGACGCCAAGAAAGGCCTCGCCACCCTGTGCATCGGTGGTGGTCAGGGCGTGGCACTGGCGATCGAACGGACGTAAAGCGTTCAACAGACGGCGCGGGGACCCACGAATATCCGTTCGCCGTCTGGCAAAACACCCGGTGCGATTCACGTCGCACCGGGTCCTACAGTCAGTCATAAATCTACGCCGCGCCGCATACTTTGTAGCAGCTGGCAAAGCCTGCGTTCGGCTGCGAAGCAGTCGTCAAACCTGAGTGCGCGGTCTTCCTGAGACACCGCATTGTCTGAATTAACGACTGCTTCGCAGCCGAACGCAGGCTTCGCCAGCTGCTACAGGTTGCATCGTCAGGCGAATTTCACCAGATTCAGCACCGGCAGCGGACCGCCTGGAAACTGCACCAGCCGCGCCCCGACGCTCAATTCCCCCAGATCAATCCCGAAGAAGCCCAGCTGTTCGATCAGCGCCGCCACTTGAGCTTTCGCATCGGCATCATCACCCGAGAGAAACAGCACCCGCCGCCCACCGTCCGCCGCCGGATCGCTTTTCAGAAACCGCGCCTGAAGGTGATTGAACGCCTTCACCACCCGCGCACCGGGCACCCATTCGGCAAACACTTCGCTGGACATTCGCCCCTGTAAATCCACGGCCTTGAACGACGGCGCCTCAATTGAGTTGTTGGCATCGATGACAATCCGCCCGCCAAAATCCGGCAGACCGGCGAGCGCGGTCGGCAACTTCGACCAGTTGACCGCAACCAACACGATAGCTTGTGCGGCGGCCTCCTCGCGGGTTCCGGCACGCGCCGTTGGCCCGAGTTCTGCCACCAGCGAGGCCAGGCTTTGCGGCCCACGGCTGTTGGCGATCACCACTTCAATGCCTTGACGCGACAGTGCTCTTGGCCATGCTCGAACGCAACATCGGCGTGCGACTGTTCCAGCGCTCGACCCGCAAGCTGTCCCTGACCGAAGCCGGGGAACGCTTTCTGACGAGCATCGGCGGCAATCTGGAAGCGTTACAGACAGCGATCAGCGCGGTAAGCAGCGACCAAGGCGAGCCGGCGGGTGTGCTCAAGGTCAGTCTGGCGCCGACGTTTGGCATCGGTCATGTCTTGCCGCTGCTGCCGGCGTTCCTGGCGCGCTACCCGCTGATTCGCCCGGAATGGCACTTCGAAAACCGCCCTGTGGATTTGATTGCCGAAGGGTATGACGCGGCCATTGGCGGCGGCTTCAAGTTGACGCCAGGGGTGGTGTCGCGGACGTTGGCGGCGGCGCACGTGGTGGCGGTCGCCTCTCCCGCCTACCTCGCAGGACGCAGCCTGCCCGACAGTCCGGCAGACCTGTCCGGACACACCGGCATTGTGATGCGCGGCACCCGTACCGGGCGGATTCGCCAATGGCTGATGCATGATGGCGCGGGCAACGAAGCACCGGCCAATCTGAACGAACACATTGTGCTCAATGACCCGGCCGCCATGCGCGAAGCGGCGATACTCGGCTTGGGCGTGACACTGCTGGTGTTGCCGGATGTGCTGGCGAATATCCAGCGTGGCGAACTGGTGCGCCTGCTGCCCGATTGGCATGCCGACGCGGGGCCGATTTCGCTGTATTACCCGAGCCGGACGTTGATGCCGGCCAAGACTCGGGTGTTTATCGACTTTATCGTTGAGGCGTTTGAACGGGGCTGCGATCTTTTAAGGATTTCACACCAAAAACTGCAAGATCAACCAGCTATTCGCCCCGCTGATCACCCCAAACAACCCCCACGCCAGCACCCGCGTCGGCCACCGATTCACCAACGGCCCCATGAGCCTGTGATCGTTGGTCATGCGAATCAGTGGATACAACGCAAACGGCAATTGCAGACTCAACACCACCTGACTCAACACCAGCAGCTTGCCGATCGCATTGTCGCCCATCAGCCAGACGCCAATGAACGCCGGGATCAGCGCCAGCCCGCGCGTGAGCAATCGCCGTTGCCAGCAAGGAATCCGCAGGTTCAGGAAGCCCTCCATGATCACTTGCCCGGCGATGGTCCCGGTGAAGGTCGAGCTCTGACCCGAAGCCAGCAACGCGACGCCAAACAACACACTGGCTAGCGCCCCGCCCACCAACGGGTCGAGCAGGTGATAAGCGTCCTGGATGTCCACAACGTCGGTATGCCCAGTCTTGTGGAACGCCGCCGCGGCGAGGATCAGGATGGCCGCGTTGACCAGCAACGCCAGCGCCAGGGAGCCGATGGTGTCGATGCGCGCCAGTTTCACCGCGTCCTGCTTGCTGGCCATGTCCTTGCCCATCATCCGGGTCTGCACGATGGAGGTGTGCAGGTACAAGTTATGCGGCATCACCGTGGCCCCGAGAATACCGATGGCCAGGTACAGCGGCGCGGCATCACCGATGGCGGACAGTGACGGAGTGAAACCCCGGGCGACGTCCGGCCAGTAGGGTTTGATCAGCAGCAATTCAACGAAAAAACACACGCCAATGGTGCCCACCAACACCAGCATGATCGCTTCGAGTCGGCGCAAGCCACGGTTTTGCAGGGCCAGCACCAGCAACGTGTCGAACGCCGTGAGCGCGATTCCGAAGGTCAGCGAACAGCCCAGCAGCAATGGAACGCCAGGGCGCAGCCGAGCACTTCGGCCAGGTCAGTGGCGATGATCGAGATTCCGCCAACACCCACTGGGTCCGTGCGGTGCGCGTGCTGTAGCGCTCCCGGGACAACTGCGCCAGATCACGCCCGGTGGCAATGCCCAGGCGCGAACACAAACACTGCACCACCATCCCCGCCAGACTCGCCAGCAGCACCACGAACAACAAGCTGTAACCAAACCGCGAGCCGGCCTCTATGGCGGTCGCCCAGTTGCCCGGGTCCATGTAGCCGATGGACACCAGCAAGCCAGGACCGGCAAAGCGCAGCATTCGCTTGAAGAATGAGGCGCGCGGATCAACGGCCACGCTGACCGCCACTTCCGGCGGACAGAACGGCGCCGTGGCGGTTTTGGGCAAACTGAATTTCACGCAAACATCCGTCGACAGGTGGAAAAGCGCAGCTTAGACGTTTCAGCCCGTGCGCCCCAGAGGCAGATGCCCGGGTATCAGGCGCCGTGGCGGCGGAAGAACAATGTCACCTGGCCCAACTCAACACCGAACTTGGTCATGGCTGAGCGATTGGCCATGGTGTTTTCGTCCAGCAAGTACATCCAGTCGTCGAAATGCACTTGGTAGACCTTGTCGTCCACCGGCAGGCTGAGTTCATAGCGCCAGTGCAGCGCGTTGCCGGCGACCTCACCGCGGGACTCGCCGACCACATCGCTGGCCGTACCGCGCCAACGGCCAGGGCCGTCCGGGTACAACGTCCAGACGCGGGTCTGCCGGGTGCCATCGCTGTAGGTAAAGGCTTCATGCATGATCAGGTTCTGGCCGTCCATTCGGCTGTTGATCAGCACATGAAAGCGCTTGATCACCTCGCCCGAGCGCTTCTGGAACATTCCCCAGCCATCCACTCGCCCGACGAAGAACCCGGGTAGATCGAGCTTGGGGTTTTGCTCGCTGTAGCGCTGCACATCGACGCTGCAACCGGCCAGGCAGACGCACAACACCAACAGCAGATTCTTCAGCATGTCATGCACCTCAAGGCTTGGCGCTGCCCAGCAACTGCTGGCGCAACTCGGGATTACGTGTACGTGGGTCGAGCCAGATATCGAAAAAGGCCCGGGCGAATTGCGGGTCTTTCACCTCGTGTTGCGGCTGCTGGCCGACAAAGAACCGCGCCCCCTGCCCCGGCAAATAAACGCCGGTAATGCGGGTGCCGGCTTTTACATCGACGAACGACTGTTGCATCTGCACCTTCCAGCGCTCGAGTTGCTCGGTGCTGACCGAGGCGCCGGACAACCGCTTGATTTCATCGACACTGGCCTGCACCAGATCATCGCGGGAAATGCTGCGCTGATAGATCAGTTCCAGGGCAAACGGCTGGTCCGGCGCCAAGGGCCGGGCCGCACTCCAGAGCCGAGCGTTGTAGACGGCGAAACCGAACACCCGAAACTCGCCGGTGCCGATGATCTGCGCACCGGGCAATGCCTCCTGCCAATTGGCCAAGGCCTGAGTGCATGACAATCCCAGCAACAACACACCGTAATACAGGCGTAATCGGGGTCTGTTCATCGCGTTCTTTTCACCATGGGTATCTGCTAAAAACTTATACGCAAAGCATCATTTTGTACAATTATTTGAGCCGTAAGGTTTGTATACAAAATCTCCTCATTCCTAGAGCAATCCTACGTCCGCAGTGCTAACGTTAGCGCCCCACTCAGGTCGGAGACGCGTGCGTGTTGATGCTTAAACTGCTGGTGATTCCAGGCTTTCTCTTGTTGATTTCACTGGCTGGCAAACGCTGGGGCCCGAGCATAGCCGGTTGGCTGTCGGGATTGCCGGTGGTGGTCGGGCCGATTCTGTTCTTCCTGGCCATCGAACAAGGCCAGGTGTTCGCCGCTCAATCAGCGACGGCGGCGTTGTCGGCGATGTTCGCGATGATTGCCTTCTGCGTGACCTACGCCCAGGTCGCACAACGGGCGGGATGGCCATGGGCGTTGACGATTTCACTGCTGGTCTGGGCCGCCGTGGCCGTGGTGCTCTCGCTGATTCCACCGTCGCTGGTGTTCTCGGTGATTGCGGCCGCCACCGCGCTACTGGCGGCGCCATACCTGTTTCCCAGCGTGCAACCCATCGTTACAGGCCCGGCGCCGAAGTCCGACAGACTGCTGCTGCGCATGATTGCCGGCGCCCTGCTCACCCTCGCCGTGACATTACTCGCCAGCACCGTCGGCGAAGGCTGGAGCGGTCTGCTCGCAGTTTTCCCGGTGCTCGGCAGCGTGATGGCGGTGTTTTCCCAGCAAACCCGCGGCCCAGCGTTTACGGCCGCATTGCTGCGAGCGACGGCGACTGGCATGTATTCGTTCGCTGCGTTTTGCCTGGTGTTGGCGCTGGCCTTGCCTGGCATGGGTCTGACCGCGTTCGCCCTGGGCGTCGCGATGTCAGTAGGGATGCTCGGGGTGACCAAGCGCTTGTTGGCCAAGCCGGCGAGCCCCTCACCGGACGCTGGACGTACGGCGATCAAACGCTAAGCTGGTTGATGTCATCGGGCCAGGATGGTCGCCCGCTCATCGCGCTGAAGGAACAGACATGACTCCGCTTCGAAACAGCCACAGCGCGACGGCCGTCGGCGTGATTGCGATAGTGCTCTGGTCCTCGCTGGCATTGCTGACCACCCTCACCGAAGGCATTCCACCGTTTGAACTGCTGACACTGGGCTTCGGCGCGGCGTTCGCGGCGAGCCTGATGATTCTGGGCCGACGCGGGATCGCAGGGTTCACCAGTTGGCGCCAGCCCTGGGCTGTATGGGCGACCGGGTTCGTCGGAATTTTCGTTTATCACGCGCTGTACTTTTTCGCACTCAAAGCCGCCCCGGCAGCTGAAGCCAGTCTGATCAACTACCTTTGGCCACTGTTGCTGGTGTTGCTGTCGGCGTTCTCGGCCGGAGAAAGGCTGCACAAACGGCAATTGCTCGGCGCACTGCTGGGCCTGGCCGGCACGGCTTTCATCATGCAGCAGCGCGCTCCGAATGCTGATGCCGCGATGCCCGTCGCCGGTTATCTCGCGGCGTTTGGCTGTGCGCTGATATGGTCGGTTTACTCGGTGATCAACCGCCGGTTCAGCGAAGTACCGAGCAGCATCATTGGTGGCATCTGCGGCCTGGTAGCCGTGGCCGGACTGGTCTGTCACCTGGCGTTCGAAACCACGGTACAGCCCGACTTCAGCCAATGGACCGCGATTGTCGTCCTCGGGCTTGGGCCGGTAGGACTGGCGTTTTTTGCCTGGGATCACGCCACCAAACACGGCAGTCTGGCGACGCTGGGGGCGCTGTCCTACCTGGCGCCGCTGATTTCCACGTTGTTGCTGATCACCGTGGGACGCAGCCATGCCAGCCCGATTCTGATCGTCCCCGCGCTGCTGATTATCGCCGGTGCAGTCATCGCCACGTCGCGATCAACTGCTAAAGCGCCGATAACACGTTCGATAGTTTCGAACGAGTAAAGCAAAAAGCTCGCACGTCATTCGAACGTATTTACTTCAACATCAGCCTCAGTTCAAAACCAACCACTGACTGAGGCCTACACCATGAAGTTCTTTTTCCACCCATCGCCGAACCCGATGAAAGTCGCCCTGCTGCTTGAAGAACTGCAAACGCCCTACGAATTGATCGGCATCGATACCTTCAAAGGCGAGCAACACCTGCCGGCCTTTTTGGCGATCAACCCGAACGCCAAAGTGCCAGCTCTGGTCGATGGCGACGCCACCGTCTTCGACTCCCAGGCGATCCTGCTGCACCTGGCGCAGAAACATCAGCGTTTCCTGCCGACCTCCGTGGTCGGGCAAGCCGAGCTACTGTCCTGGCTGATGTTCATCGCGACGGGCCTGTCTCCATTTTCCGGCCAGGCGGTGCATTTCCTGCACCACGCACCGGAAGACCTGGCGTATGCGACCGCTACCTCAAGGAAGTCGAACGCCACTACCGCGTGCTCGATCAGCGTCTGGCCGACCATCAGTACCTGGCCGGCGACTCCTACAGCATCGCCGACATGGCGCTCTGGGGTTGGGCCAATTACGCGCCGTACATCCTCGGCGAGAACGGTCTAGCGGCGTACCCGAGCGTCAAGCGCCTGTTCGATGAAATCAGCGCCCGACCAGCCGCTCAACGTGCCCACGGTCTTAAAGAGAAACTGGTGCTGAAGGCGGAGTTCGACGAAGAAACCCGTCGCAACCTGTTCCCGCAGAACCAGCCGCAGTAACCCAATCCCAGCGTGCGAAGGTGATGAAATGAGTGATCAAGTCGCGTTTATCGTTTACCTGCCGGCCAAACCGGAACGTTTCGCCGAAATGAAAGAACGGCTGCTGGACGTGGTGCACCAGATGTCGGCCGAACCGGACTTCGTCAACACTTGGGTTCACCAACTCCAGGACGACCCGAACACCCTGGTGCTCTACGAAACCTGGAACTGCAGCAAGGGCGACTTCATCACGCGTCACCTGAGCAAGCCGTATCGACAGGCGTATGAACAGCTGCTCCCGCAGTTGCTGGTCAGCGAACGTCGCATTGAGTTTCTGGATGTGATCAAGAGCTATCCGGTGCGACGTGGGGGCTGAACGGACCTTCCAGCGTGACCACGAGCCGCGTGAATGCTGCTAAACAGCGAGGGCGCAAGCGCCCTCGCTACCCGCCTGGCGACTACCCAGGCTTGTGGTTATCCAATACGCGATTAACCGCTAACTCACCCAACATGATGACCCGTTGCAGCACCAGCATCGTTTGGCGTCGTGGGCCGTCCGTTAAGTCGGTGAGATCGTTGACTATGGCGCTGGCTGCTGCCAACGATTCGCAGGCCTCGACGAGCAACGTTTCGTCATCCACCGCTGCGTCGATGGTGAAAATGGTGCTGGGCTTGCGGGGCGGTATCTGCGTTTTCGACGCCCCGGGGTTGAGGTAAAAGCTGAGTGCGCGGTCGGCCGCCTCATTCATTTTCTTGGGGTCAAGATCAAGAAAGGCGTCGTAGGGTAACGGACTGGTATTCGGGGGGTTGGGCGTAACTTTGAACATAGATGGAACTCCAGTACTGGTCATATAGGAGCCATCACTTTCGCTACCAAACGAAGGGTGGTGGCCATACACAGGTTGGTAGACCGGAGTACTGGAACCGGCGCCCCGAGGGACCCTGCGCATGGCCACCAAAAAGCATCGACCTGAAAAAGCGTCTGCATTCGGCTATGCGCCAGTACACCGGGCTACCAAACCCGATCGCTGTTTTTCAGCGACGGGGAAACGATAAGGCCCAGTACCAAGGCGCACAAGCCAGCGGATTCTGGCGTACGCGTAGGCAACGGCGCAAGGCGTTGTAGCCGTTAGGACGTAACAACGAGTGTCTTTAAACGCGTACGTTAAACGCATGAAAGCTTTCAAAAAATTGAGGAAACGTCTGACATTTTTTAGGGGTTGGCTGTCGGAAGCGAGAGGTTTAGTGTGGTTGCTCCCATCAGGTAGAGACATGGGACCACGTGATGCTTGGCAGGGTGCACTTCATCTTGACACCCACGACAGCGAGCCACATACCGATGAGATTGCTAGGTATTGATCCCGGAGGTCACACTATGAGCGCCGAACTTTCCCCCATCGTTTCAGAGTTTGAAACCGAAGAGCAGGCCGCCAGCTACGACCGTTGGTTCCGTGCCAAAGTGCAGGCGTCGCTCGATGATCCACGCCCGAATGTCCCGCACGATCAGGTAATGGCTGATATGCGATCCCTTATCGAAACCAAGCGCAATAAGCGCGATGCTGGTTGAGTGACGGCCCGAAGCGCGGGCTGAACTGTGGCAAATCATTGATTATATTGGCGACCGCCACCTTGTAGCGGCGAGCGAGCTGTACCAAGCCATCGAGGCTGCTACCTCAGCCCTTCCGCAACATCTCTACCTTTATCGATTTGGTCGTGTACCCGGTACGCGGGAAATTGTTGTGCACCCCAATTACTTGGTGGTCTACCGGGTGACGGATCGAATCGAGATCGTGACCGTTTTGCATGCCAGGCAGGAATACCCCTGACTCGACCAGTCATTTGCATCGGATTTGACCAGCACGCTTCGTGGATATAACCGGCAGAGAACGGCCATAAGCGGTCGAAGCTGCGTCGCATCGAGGACCGACTCATGCTCCCAGCACTAATCTACACTCCTGGCTAATGGTTCGATCAATGCTGCATCTGACATCGGCAACGCAAGTAGATGTCCAACCTCCGTCCCACTTCACTAGATAGAGGTCAGTTATGCCCAGCAACTCCATTCGAGCACTGCTCACCACTATCTTGGTCACGGCCTCCTGCTTATCAGGCGCTGCCGAGTCCGCAGCAGCGAAAAGTACAGGAGAGAACGATATGTCCCACCCTTCGGCATTGTCCTATGAAGTACTCGTTACTGACGGGGTAATTAGGGCGAGCGATAAACGCCTACCCAATGGTGATCGCATCGTTTCATCGCCGATCACCTCAACCCTGATCTTCGGGAAAACCGACGCTGTGCTGATCGATCCGCCAATGAGCCGTGAGCAAACGCAAAAGGTCAGCGACTGGGTTGCGCAATCCGGTAAGCACTTGAAATACATCTACGTGACCCACGGACATGGCGATCACTGGTTCGGCACTGAACAGATCCTCGAGCGGTTCCCAGGGGCCACTGTATATGCCACCGAAGGCACGATCCGGCTCATGCACCAGCAGGCCACTGTCGGACGCGAAAAGGTATATGACAAGGACTTTCCCGGGCTCATTGGAAAGACCGATGTTATTGCTCAACCGATACCTGCTGAAGGCTTCACACTTGAGGGCAATACCATCCAGGCCATAGATGTCGGTCACACAGATACTGACGACACCACGGTGCTGTATGTGCCGTCCATGGGACTGGTGGTGGCCGGCGACGTTGCCTACAACGGTGTACACCAATATCTCCTCGAAGGCGGCAACGGGGGGCTCCAAGCTTGGGTCAAGGCGATTGACCAAGTAGAAGCTTTGAAACCGCGCATCGTTATTGCTGGGCACAAACAGAAAAATCGTGCCGATGATCCAGTCATTCTGGAGCAGACCCGCCAATACCTGTTGGATGCCATAGAACTACTCGCCGAGAAGCCGACCCCACGTGAGTTCTTCGACAAGATGATCGAACTCCACCCCGACCGCATCAATCAAGGACCGCTCTGGTACAGCGCTATCGGACTGCTCGGAACGCCGACTGCATCTTCGGGCGACGCCCCCCAGCCCAAGAATTAAACCTTTACCCGTCTAGCTGAGGATCGCCCCCATGCCTACTTTATTGACCCGTATAGTACTTCTCGCAAGCCTGGTTACAGCCCCGTATTTCGCGTTTGCGGCTGAAGAAAAAGTCACCTTCTCCGTTGAGGGAATGAACGTCGTCGGCACCCTGAACCTGCCCGACGGCGTTAAGAAGCCCCCGGTAATTCTGCTACTTCACAGTTTCGGGGGCAGTAGGGATGAGGGGATCATTCCGGCCGTCAATGAAGGTATCTTTGCCCGGGCCGCACGTCTTTGGGCCGAACAAGGCATTGCCAGCCTCCGTATCGATTACCGTTTTGATGGCGACAGTGATGGTGCAAAGACCGACGGCACACTCGATACGGATGTTGAGGATGGGCTGGCTGCGCTCGACTTTCTGGCCAAGTCCGGGCGCGTCGACGCCAACCGCATGGCGCTTGTTGGATGGAGCATGGGCGGAGCAATTGGTGCTGCTGTAGCAGGACGGACCCCGCATAAACTCGACGCGGTCGCACTTTGGAACCCTGCGACCAATATGGGAGCCGCTTTCCCGCTGCTGTGGGGCTCCGAGAAGATCAAGGAAGCATTGCGCAGCGGTGACACCCCCGTCGTACTGGCAGTACCTGGTGGTGGCGAGGTCAAGCTTAAATCCGCGTTCTTTGTCAGCTTGATGACCCTCGATGCCGCCGCCGAGATCACCCAATACAAGGGGCCACTGCTCGTCGCCGTCGGCACTAATGACGACATCGTTTCTCCGCAGCCAACCCTCGGGAAAAGCTTTATCAGCTATCACCCCGGAGAACATGAGCTGCTTGTCCGGCCCATGGATCACGCCTTCAACATGACCAAAGACGAGAAGCAGATCGACGAGCTGATTTCGATTACCGCTACCTTCGTCAAGAAACACATTCGCTGATCCCGGTATCCCCGACTATTTCAAGTTGCTTGAAACGAGTCCCTTGCCGTTGACTAACGACTGGCAAGGGGCTTAGTCGCTAAAGCCGCATGACGTTACCGTGTTCGGCGAATGCGTGAGCGTCAACACGAAGACCACGCAACGCCACCTGGACTCAGACGTTGACCGGAAAAGAACCGTTCCATGTCTCAGTCGAATCAACAAAAACGGCTGTTTTCTGCCCTTCATGACTGACTGCTTTGGGTCGACTACTGCCTGTCATGACGGGCAGTAATCGGCCAAAAACGGACGTTCGACTACGTCCGCTCACGACCCATTGCAGACTTTCGCGGAAAGCAGTAAGCGGCCAAAAACGGTCAGAAACGCTCAGGTTAACTGGTTGCGGAGCGCGAAGCGCGGAGGGTACCAACACTGGCCATGAAAATGCCGAAGGCATGGCCAGTGTGGCGTCCGAGTGGAGCCGACAGTTAGGTCTTCAGCATGCGCACATCGGTGTTATAAGTAATCTCCTGCGTCGTTTCGTCATACGACGATGTGTTGTTCGCATTCTCTAGGAACTGCGACCCTAGCGGCGTTGACCAAGCGATCTTGGGCCCATTGATCGAATACTGAATATCGACGGATAGGGGCTGTGGGGAGCCGTCAAACGTAGCTTGGGTCGTGCCGCTTTGGTGGATCGTCTGAGGGCCGGTCTGCCGAAACTCAGATAGCACATCGGGTATCGGGAGCGATGCTCCCGAGAACGACGGAAGAGTGCCCGAGTACGCCATAGTGACCACAGCCACGTTTGGCTCCTGCCACGCCACCGTCTGCAAGCACTGCATGGAGTGAGACGGTAGTGTGAAAGTCGCGATGCGCTGCATCGATTGCAGTGGGGCCATCGAGTTGAGATTTCGCCCCGGCCCCACTTCGACAGCCATATTGGCGCATACGATGGTTAGCCCCAGAACGATTCGACTTAGCTCTGGGCCAATAGCAGGGTCAATGCCGTGATAGACATTCGTGACATGCCCCGTGCTTCTGTCGGCTGTGCCCGTAACTGTTCCATTGATAGTCACTCCATTGATACTTCCGCTGAGTGTGCCAGTAACGGTTATGAGGTTACTGTCAGGAGTTTTCTTTTTTTTATCCATAGACATGCTCACGTCCTCTAGTTGACTGGGGCGCTGCGAAGCTTGCCAAATGTCACTGCCCCCGAAATGACATCTAGCAAGAAACCTTAGACGCCTAACTATAAATAGACACGAAATTAATGGACGAAGAACCGCCCAATTGGTGGATGAAATTCTATTGCAGACGGCCCTGACGGCTCTAGATTGCGCTTTCAGAGCCGAAACTGGGGTTATGCACCAACCTTTGCGTCGGAAGTGCTCGGTCATGCATGTCCGCTTTTGGCCGATTTCTGCCGGTGGCGACCGACAGGAGTCGACCCAATACCAGCGAGCACCGGCAAGAATCGGAGATCAGTGCGGCGCACGTTTTCGAAGTTGCGCATGTGGGTGACGCTGGGCCAGGCCGCGGTGCGGTTGCCCCATAGACGCAGGCCGGTGCCGTAGGAGTTGAAGACGGTGGTGATGCCGTTTTCGTTGAGCAGGTTGACCTCGCTGGTGGCGTCGTCGATGCGTGCGGTGAGTGGCCGTTCCAGGCCGATGACGCCCAGCAGTGGTTGGTTGGAGCTGGGCCATAAGTAGCCATAGGTAATTGCGCTGGCCATAAGAACGTGACCGTCCGTTAGACCGCGCTGGAATGCGCCGCAACCTCCATGGGATGATCGCCCCCCACCGCGAGACCGATCATCCCTGGAGTTTCTGAATGTCATTGTTGAGTAAAAAAACCGTTGTCCTGTTGTTGACGGCGGTTGCCAGTCTGGGAGCGCTGAATGCGCAGGCCGCCAAGGCCACTGCCAGCGATACCGCGCCCGCACAGAAAGTCTCGATGCTCGGCGGCAAGTTCACGTTCACCCTGCCCAAAGGTTTCGTCGCCAACCCGTTGCCTGCCGGCGACGCGGCCACCGGCACCGCCGGGGCAACGGGCACCATGTACACCAACAAGGCCACTAAAACCGTAGTGATCGCCGCTGAAAACACCATCCCCGGCGGCCTCAATGTCAAAGACAACGACGGTCAGTTCCTCGACTCCGTGGCGTCTGACTTCGCCACCGAACAAGCCACGGCGCTGCCGGACTTCACCAAACTCAGTGAAAAAAGCCTGACCCAGAAAGGCACTGGCCTGGGGCTGCGGCAGATCGACAGCACCGCCACCCAGGGCGGCGGCAAAACCCTCGACACCACGCTGATGGCCGCTTCCAACACGCGCATGGCGATCGTTCAGGTGATTTCCCGCCTCAGCGACAACGCTGGCCACGAGACGCTGGTCAAACAGATTGTCACCGGCAAGTAAGCATCAGGGATTGAGACGCTGCAACCAGGCGCTCAAGTCCTGCATTTCGGCAGCACTGATGCTGTGACCGACGCCAGGGTAGGCATGAAATTCAGGCTTGAGTGACAGGCTCTGCAACAGGCTGTCGGCGTCCGTGCCGTCAATGTACGGAAGGCGTTTATCCGCAGTGCCATGACCGATGAAAATCGCCAGCTTCTGGCGTTTTTCATCCGGTTTCAGTTCGGACTTCAGCACCGGTAAAATCCGTCCACTCAACGCCGCGATCCCGCCCACCGCCTCGGGATGACGCAGGGCCACCTCATAGGACATGATCGCGCCCTGGCTGAAACCCACCAGGAATACCTTGTTCGGTTCGGTGTGATATTTCTTCGCCGCCTGTGCGACGAAATCCTGCAGCACCTGGCCGCTGGACTTCAGATCATCGGTCTCACCGTTGTAGGCAGCGTTACCCTTCTCGCGAAACCACTTGTAACTGTCCTCCTCCATCACCATCGGTGCGCGTACCGACAGGTAGTTGTATGACGCGGGCAATTCATCCTTGATGTCGAACAGGTCCTCCTCGTTACTGCCAAAACCGTGGAGGAAAATCACCAGGGGCTGATTACGCGATTCGGGGTTGGCCTGCTCCAGGTACTTGAGCGGCAGATCGGTTTGCAGCGGGGTTTGAGCGTGGACGGCAGTGGACGCCAGGAGTGTCAGCAGAGCGAGAAACTTCAACATAAACCTTCCTTCACAGAGCGCAGGATTCGGGGGAGAGCCTAACACTGTGAAGCTTGCCGGGGGATTCTTGGTGTTGCTGATGCCGCCATCGCGAGCAAGCTCGCTCCCACATTGGATCTCCAGTGTTCACACGATCCCTGTGGGAGCGAGCTTGCTCGCGATGGCGGACTAAAAAGCGGTGAAGATTCCTCGGTTAATCGTTGATGAGTTTCCCGGCCCGAATCGGCTCGCGCCCCGCCACTTTCGCCTGCCAGGTGCCCGGCTGGGTGTAGCGCCCGCGATCGATGGCAAACAACACCCCACTGGTCCCGGCGCAAACCGTGGTAACTCGATCATTCAGCGGATCGACCACTTCAAACAGCGCATCACCCTTCTTCACCCATTCACCCGAATCGCGTAGGAAACTGACGACTCCGTGATGCGGCGCAAACAGGTATTGGGTGCCTTCGAACGGCATGCCTTCACAGCATTCGCTCGGGGCCGCTGGCCAAGTGCCTTTGATGAAACCCTGCTCGGCGAGGAACCCGAGAATCGCCTCGCAATTGGCTTGAGCCTGATCGACTCGCGTATCACCCATGCTGCCCAGTTCCAGCGTCGTCGCCAGGTTGGCCGGCGGGATCGCCGCCTCAGGGAAAGCCCTGGCCAGGCGCAACCACGGCGTTGAACACGACTCATCGAATGAGCTGCCTCCGGAATCTTCACAGAGCAACGCCACCCCAGCCTTCAAACGCGCCGCCAGGGATTGCCACTGCGGCCAGTGTTGTGGCAAGGCATACAGATGAATCGCCGCGTCGAAATCACAATGCAGATCGAGGGTGATATCGGCATCACAGGCGTGGCGCAGCAACAAGCGGTGCATGGCTTCCAGCTGCGAGGACGGTGCCGGCAAGCCGTCGAGTACCTGGCCCATGGTCTGGCGAATCAGCGCAATGTTGGCAGCCGCGTCACTGCCCAACCGATCACCGATCAACTCGGCGACCGGTGCGCTGAGTTCGACGAAGGAGCGGTTGAAGTTCTTGCCGCTGCCCAGCTCGAAGCGGCCCATGTGGCTGCCTTGCAGGTGCTGATCGAGGCCGATGGGATTGGCCACCGGGACCAGTTCGATCACGCCCTGCAACTGACCTTGGGTTTCGAGTTCGGTCAGACGCTTTTTCAGTTCCCACGCCGTGCGCATGCCCGGCAGTTCATCAGCGTGCAGGCTGGCCTGGATGTAAACCTTGCGAGTGCCCGCGCCATAACGAAACACGCTGAGGGTGCGCTCGGTGCCCAGGTGGCTCCAGGGCAGTGAATGGTCGATGCGTTGCATGAGGACTCCTTGTTCTGTAGGAGCTGCCGAAGGCTCGGGCCGCGTTCGGACGATCTTTTGATCTTGATCTTAAAAAGCAACATCAAAAGATCGTCCGAACGCGGCCCGAGCCTTCGGCAGCTCCTACAAGGGATGTGTGCCGCAGGTTAATTCATGCGCGCACAAAAAAAGTGGCAACCGCGTCAACGGTTGCCACTTTTTTGAACGGCGTGATTACTGGCCGTAAACGTCAAAGTCGAAGTACTTGTCTTGCACTTGCTTGTACTTGCCATTGGCGCGGATTTCGGTGATGGCGGTGTTGAATTTCTCTGCAAGGGCGGTATCGCCCTTGCGCACAGCAATACCGGCGCCGCCGCCGAAGTACTTGGCGTCTTCGTAGGTCGGGCCCACGAAAGCGAAACCTTTACCGGCGTCGGTTTTCAGGAAACCGTCATTCAGGTTGACCGAGTCGGCCAGCATCGCGTCGAGACGACCAGCGACCATGTCCAGGTTGGCTTCCTGCTGAGAACCGTAGCGAACCAGGTTGATACCGGCCGGCACCAGCACTTCAGTGGCGAAGCGGTCGTGGGTACTGGCGCGCAGCACACCGACTTTCTTGCCTTTGAGTTCGGTCAGTGGGTCTTTGATGTCGCTGCCTTCCTTCATCACGAAGCGCGCCGGGGTATGGTAGTACTTGATGGTGAAGTCGACGTTCTTTTTGCGATCGTCGGTGATGGTCATGGACGACAGGATCGCGTCGATTTTCTTGACCTTCAGCGCCGGGATCAGGCCGTCGAACTCTTGCTCGACCCAGGTGCACTTCACTTTCATCTGCTCGCACAGCGCGTCGCCGATGTCCACGTCGAAGCCGGTGAGTTTGCCGTCAGGGGTTTTCATCGAGAATGGCGGATAACCGGCTTCGATACCGAGGCGGATCGGCTTGGCGTCTTCGGCCACAGCCGTCAGGGACAACATCGACAGTGCCAGGGCACCGAACATCACTAGCTTCTTCATTTATAACTCCTGTGTGCGGAGGCTTTTATTGGCAGCGTTCGATTGGCTTTCGGTTGGTGAAGACCGAAGTGCCCGGCAGTCTAGAGCGGCTCAAGGAGGGTCAATTGTGTTTAAGCGACAAATACTTATATAAAAGTGGCCGACGGATTTGAGTCCCTTGAAGCGTGCGCCAAGCCGGTGCAAAGACTATAGGACAAGCCCTTTTTTCAGACAAAACCTACAAGCAAAAACTACAAGAGAGCCCTTATGCCCACGTTGAACCTGATCCAGCACCACCCCGCCGAAGGTCCCGGAGCCATTGCCACGTGGGCTGCGTCCCGAGGTTTGACCCTGAACGTGTTTCGCGCCGACCTCGGTCAGTTGCCGCCAGTCAGTGCAGCACCCGTGATTCTATTGGGCGGGCCTTATGAGTCCAACGGTGGGCCGGCTTGGCTGGAAGCTGAACGCCAGTGGTTGGCGGGCAGCCTGGATCAAGGCGCGGTGGTGTTTGCCATTTGTCTGGGGGCGCAGTTACTGGCGCTGAGCCTGGGCGGGAAGGTGCGGCGGATGGATCGAACCGAAACCGGTTGGACCCGCGTGACGTTCGTCGATGGTCAGCATCTGAACGTGCTGGAATGGCACGAAGACGCCATCGACCTGCCGCCAAACGCGCAGTTGCTGGCCAGCAGTGATCAGTGTGAGCAGCAGATGTATTGCGTCGGGCCGACGCGGGTGGGTTTGCAGTTTCATCCGGAGTGGACGGCTGAATCGGTGGCAACGCTCAATGAACACTTTGCCGACGAGTCACCGCTGCCCCGAGGTCAACAGGACAGCGCCGACTATGCAGCCGTGTTCGAGTGGTTGCAGGCGACGCTGGATGGGTGGTGGGCATCCGTATAGAAGCAAGATCAACAGATCGCAGCCTCGTTTCACTCGACAGCTCCTACAGGCGATCGCGTAGACCTGTAGGAGCTGTCGAGTGAAACGAGGCTGCGATCTTTTCGACTACATCAACATTCGCAACCGATCACGGTGCTGGCAGGCCGTTGCAGCGCAACACTCAACTCAAACCCTTCATCCAGCCACCCGGTCACCCCGCCGATCATTTCCTTGACCGGGTAACCCAGCGCCGCCAGTTTCACGGCAGCCTTGTTGGCACCGTTGCAGTGGGGCCCGGCGCAATACACCACGAACACGCTGGTTTTCGGGTAGGCCGCCAGACCTTCAGCGCTCAGCAGTCGCCCCGGAATGTTGATCGCTCCCGGCACATGGCCACGCTCGAACGCGAGCGGGCCGCGCACGTCTACCAGGACAAAATCCACTTCGCCGGCCTGTTGGCTGCCGTGGACGTCGGAACAGTCGGTTTCGAAGGTCAGACGGTTGCTGAAATGCATCAGGGCGATGGCCGATGGGGCGGCGGGAATTTCGCGGACCAGGCTGGTCATGGGCTGTACTCCAAAGTCTCAGTGGGTGTGAGAAGACTTTATCCGCCCGACGCTTGCGGCTACAGTGGCGCACAAGACACTCACCGGGAACTTTCCGCCAAATGCAGCCCACCCCTGGATTGGTCGCGATTCTGGCCTACGACGGCCTTTGTACGTTCGAATTCGGCATCGCCGTGGAGATCTTCGGCCTGGCACGTCCGGAGTTTGACTTCCCTTGGTACGAGCACCGGATCGCCGCCGTTGATCAGGGTCCGATGCGCGCCATGGGCGGTATTCAGGTGCTGGCCGATGGTGGCATGGAGCTGCTCAAGGCCGCGCGGACCATCATCATTCCCGGCTGGCGTGATCGCAGCGCCCCAGTGCCTGAAGCATTGATCGCGGCCCTGCGCCAGGCCCACGCGCGGGGTGCGCGGCTGCTGTCGATCTGCTCGGGTGTGTTCGTGCTGGCGGCCACCGGTTTGCTCGACGGTCGCGGCGCCACCACGCACTGGCGTTACACCGCTGAGTTGGCCGAGCGTTTTCCGAACATTCTGGTGGACCCGGACGTGCTCTATGTCGATTCAGGTCAGCTGATCACCTCGGCCGGCAGCGCTGCCGGTATCGATGCCTGCCTGCATTTGGTGGCGCGGGACTTCGGTACGCAGGTGGCCAACTCGGTGGCGCGACGGCTGGTGATGTCACCGCAACGCACCGGCGGCCAGGCGCAGTTCATTCCGACACCGGTCAGTCCTACGCCGCGTAGCGATTTGTCGCGCGTCATGCAGTGGGCACGCGAGCGTTTGCATGAACCGCTGGAGGTGCGTGAGCTGGCGAGTGAGGCGGCCATGAGTGAACGGACGTTTCTGCGCCGGTTTACTGAAGCCACCGGCATGCCGCCCAAGGCGTGGTTGCAGCATGAGCGCCTGGGCCGGGCCCGCGAGCTGCTTGAGAGCACGAGCCAGAACACCGACCAGATTGCCCAGCGCTGCGGTTATCGCTCGGTGGAGAGTTTTCGGGTGGCGTTTCGTAGTGCGGTCGGCGTGCCGCCGTCGGTGTATCGGGAGCGGTTTGGACGTGAGGTTAAAGCAATAATTTGAGGTGTTCTTTAGAGCCTCATCGCGAGCAAGCTCGCTCCCACAGTTGACCGAGTTGTCTGGACGGACGTCGCTCTATGTGGGAGCGAGCTTGCTCGCGATGAGGCCAGCCCAGACACTGCTAATCTCAAGGCTTACGCAACAGATACGTATCCATAATCCACCCATTGGCCAACCGGGCAGCCTTGCGCACCCGTTCGATCTCATCCGCCACCTCCTTGAGCTTGCCGCTGATCAGGATTTCATCCGGCGTCCCCAGGTAGGCCCCCCAGTAAATCTCAGTCTCCTGGTCCGCCACCCGATGGTAGGAATCTTCTGCATCGAGCATCACCACCAGGCTGTCGGCATCGCTCACCTGCCCCGCCGCCAGCCGTCGGCCAGTGGTGATTTCAATCGAGCGGCCAATGCGGTTCAGCGGCACCTTATGCTGCGCAGCCAGCGCCTGGACGCTGGTGATGCCGGGGATCACTTCAAATTCAAAGACGCACCGGCCCGAGGCCAGAATCGCCTGCAAGATCCGAATGGTGCTGTCGTACAACGCCGGGTCGCCCCACACCAGAAAACCGGCGCACTGGTCGTCGGTCATTTCCTCGCTGATCAACCGTTCGAAGGTCTTCTGCTTGGCCAGGTTCAGGTCTTCCACGCTGGCCTTGTAATCCACATCACCGCGTTCGCGCTCCGGGCTGTGGGCTTCGACGAAGCGGTAGTCGCGATCGGTGATGTAGCGCTCGCAGATCTCGCGGCGCAGGTCGATCAGTTTGTCTTTGCTCTGACCCTTGTCCATGAGGAAAAACACGTCGACGAGGTTCAGCGCTTTCAGGGCTTGCATCGTGATGTAGTCGGGGTTGCCGGCGCCGATGCCGATGACCAGAAGTTTTTTCATCAATAGGCTCCTTCAGGGTCAGTGCCCAGCAAGCGTAAGCGCCAGCGGCCGTTGAACCGCAACTCGATGGCCGACAGCGGTTCAACGTCGATCAGGTTGAACGCCGCGCCTCGCAGCACCTGCGTCAGCGCGGCGCGAATGACAAACGGATGGGTGATAGCAACGATGTGTCCCGGTGTTGCCTCCAGCGTTTTCAGCCAAGCGGCCACCCGCTCACCGAGTTGCACCACCGACTCGCCGCCATGGGGCGCCGAATTCGGGTCATCGAGCCAGATCTGTAGCGCTTGGGCTGAGGATTTTTGCAGATCGTCAATCCGCGCGCCGTGCCAGTGCCCGAAATCGCAATCCCTCAATGCCTCGACAATCTCCACGTCGCTGCCGAACAGCTCGGCGGTTTGCCGGGTTCGCAGTTCAGGTCCACACACCAGCCGCGGCGTCCCCTTGAACTGAGCATGACGCGATCCCTTTGCCGATTGCCAATCCATCTCTATTGGCTCATTCGTAGGAAAACACGCCAATTTTTGTGCGACGGTTCGAGCGTGGCACATCAGAGTCAAACGGGTTGCCTGCACGAAGGATCACTCTGTCGAGGAAATTGAAAACGGCGTCACGCCGCGAATAATGGCCCAATTGTGCCGCAAGAAGCGCGATCCAGGGCGTTTCGTTTGATCCGGCCATACAGGTTCGACAACTTAATACACCTGAAAAAATCGGCGATATCCGACACCACTATGGGCGATGGCCTACAAGCTCAGTCGACCTCCATGTAGCCCATGGTCCACGGGGTTCTCGCCCTATTTTGGGGCTTTAAAAAACCATTGAAAAATTCACTAGACATGTTGAGTCCGCTACATAAATACTGTTTTAGCAATTTATGAAATAAAACCGACATATCCATCCAGCAGGAGCCCGGATGCCTTCTCTCAGAGACCTGATCACCGATCCCGGCCTGGACCTTACGCCGTCGGAACGTAAAGTCATCCGTGCCTTGCTGGACCAGTACCCGCGTAACGGACTGGGCCCGATGTCACGTTTGGCCGAACATGCCGGTGTCAGCGATCCCACCATCGTGCGACTGGTGAAAAAACTGGGTTTCAGCGGTTATGCCGATTTCCAGGATGCCCTGCTCAGCGACATGGACCACCGCCTCCGCTCCCCCAGTGCCCTGTTGCAGCCTCGTGCTCATCTTCAGAAAGGCGACGCCTGGAGCCAATATCTGGCGCACAGCCATCGAGCGCTGGTGGACACCCATGCGCTGACCCAACCCGAAGATGTGCGGATTCTGGTGGAATGGCTGCTCGACACCCGCCATCAGGTGCATTGCTTCGGGGGGCGCTTCAGCAGTTTCCTCGCCAATTACTTGCTCAACCACCTGCGCCTGCTGCGTCCGGGCTGTTTCGCCCTGGAAGACAACGCGCAACTGCCCGACCGATTGTTCGACGTGCAGCGTCAGGACGTGGTGCTGGTGTTCGACTATCGCCGCTATCAGTCACAGGCCCTGCGCGTGGCCAATGCGGCGAAAAGTCGATATGCACGCGTGGTGTTGTTCACCGACATCTATGCTTCACCGTTGCGGGAAATGGCCGACCTGATTATCAGTGCGCCGGTGGAATCGGTGTCGGCCTTCGACTCCCTGGTTCCGGCGCTGGCCCAGGTCGAGGCGCTGATTGCCTGCCTGACCCTGCGCAGTCCGGGTCTGGCCGATCGCCTGGAAGGCATCGACGCCCTGCGGACCGACTTCGACACCCACCTGCTGGAGGATAAATAAGGATGTTCACGCTCCCCCACCACTCGCCCCGGGATTTGCCATTCGTCACCGATCACACCGCGCTGTTGCTGGTGGACATGCAACGCGCCTGGCTTGAGCCGCAGTTCGACCCGCACCTCAACGGGCCGGACGCCGAGTACTTCCTGACCCGCACCCACATGCAGGTGGTGCCCAATCAACGCCGGTTGCTCAGCGCCTTTCGCAGCGCCAGGCAAAACGTGCTGCACACGATCATCGAAAGCCTCACCGCCGATGGCCGCGACCGCTCGCTGGACCACAAGCTCTCGGACATGCACTTGCCCAAGGGCAGCCCGCAAGCACGGATCATCGACGACCTGACCCCGGCAGAAAACGAAATCGTGCTGCCCAAGACCTCGTCCGGAGTCTTCAACTCCACCCACATCGACTACGTGCTGCGCAACCTCGGGACGCGGCACCTGATCATCGCCGGCATCGTCACCGACCAGTGCGTGGACATGGCCGTGCGTGACGCCGCGGACCGCGGTTATCTGGTGACGCTGGTGGAAGATGCCTGCGCGACTTACACAGCCGCGCGGCATCAGGCCTGCCTGAATGCAATCAAGGGTTACTGCTGGATCACCGACACCCAGACTGTGCTCGGCCGGTTGCAGGAGATGCAGCCATGAGCGAGCGCCTGCTGCCACTGCCCATGACCACCCTCGTCACCACCGACCTGATCGGCGTGACACGCGGACGCTCCTTTCCCACGGACGAACTCGAGCACTATCAAAGGACGGGTTGTGGCTGGGTGCCGGCCAACAGCGCGCTGACCCCGCAAGACATCATCGCCTACGCCAACCCGTGGGGTGCTTATGGAGATTTGCGGCTGATGCCCGATCTGCTCAGCCGAGTGACGGTCAGTAACGGCCCGGATGCCCACGCTCCGGCGCTGGATTTTATTCACAGCGACATCCGCGAAACCGATGGCCGCCCATGGGGTGCCTGCCCGCGTACGGTGTTGCGCAACGAGGTAGAGCGTTATCGCGCCGAGTTGGGCTTGCAGATCAATGCGGCGTTCGAGCATGAATTCAACTTGAACACCGGCGACGTTGAACACCTGGCGTTTTCTCTGCAAGCCCAGCGTCAGGGTGCCGAGTTTGGCGGTTGGCTGCTCAGCGCCCTGCGTGCCGGTGGCGTCGAGCCGGAAATGTTCCTGCCCGAGTACGGCAAGCATCAATACGAAATCACCTGTCGCCCGACCCTTGGGGTGGCCGCTGCCGACCGCGCGGTGAACGTTCGTGAAATCACCCGCGAGATCGCCCGGCAAATGGGCCTGGAGTTGAGCTTCGCGCCCAAGACCTCGGAGCACGCGGTGTGCAACGGCGTGCACCTGCACGTCAGCCTGCTGGACCTGGCTGGCCAACCGGTGATGTACGACGCCGGCACCACCAATGGCTTGTCGACCCTCGGCCAGCACTGGGCCGCCGGCATCTTGCATCACCTGCCCGCGCTCTGTGCGTTTACCGCGCCGACGCCGGTGTCCTACGAACGTTTGCAACCTCATCACTGGAGCGCGTCCTACGCTTGCCTCGGGCAACGCAACCGCGAAGCGGCGCTGCGAATCTGCCCGACGACAAGCCTGGGCGGCAAATCGGTGGCATCGCAATACAACCTGGAATTTCGCGCCATGGACGCCACGTCCTCACCGCATCTGGCCATGGCCGCGCTGCTGATTGCCGGTCGGCTGGGCATCGAGCAACGCCTGGCCTTGAATGCGATCACCGATGAAGTCCCCGACTCCCTGAACGAAGAACAACGCCAGGCGCGCGGCATCGTCGCCCTGCCCGCTTCCCTTGCCCAGGCCCTGGACTGCCTGCGCAACAGCGAGGCCCTGATTGAAGCCCTGCCGAGCGCGTTGCTGGACACTTACCTCGCCCTTAAAACCGAGGAGCTGACGCTGACGGAACAGCTGTCGCCCGCCGAACGCTGTGAGCACTATGCGCGCCTGTACTGAATCTGCTGAGCTCGGTCTTTACATCGGGCCCGCGTACACCCTGAGTCGGGAAGACTCCGATCACCCGTTGATTCTGGTGTGCGAACACGCCAGCCGTTTTATTCCGGCCGGGTTAAATGACCTGGGCCTGAGTCACGAGGCGGCCCGCGAGCACATCGCCTGGGACATCGGCGCCCTGGCGCTGGCCGAGGGCTTGTCCCGAGCATTGGGCGCAACCCTGTTGGCAGCCAACTATTCGCGACTGTTGGTCGACCTCAACCGACCGCGCCAAGCCCCGGACAGCATTCCGGCGCAGAGCGAGATTTATCAGGTGCCGGGCAACCGGGATCTGGACGAAGCCACCCGAGAGTACCGTCGGCAATCCCTGTTCGAGCCGTTTCACTCGCGTCTGACAGACTTGATCGACGAACGTGTCGTTCAAGGGCGGCCGGTACGGGTGGTGGGCATTCACAGTTTCACGCCGGTCTATCACGGCCAGCCACGCATGCTGGAAATCGGCGTGTTGTATGGGCAAGCCACGACCTATGCCCAGCGTTTGATTGACGGTTTGAGCCAGCACCCTTTGAAGGTTGCCGGTAATGAGCCGTACAAAATCAACCCGCTGGGCGACATGACCGTGCCGGTCCACGGCGATGCACGAGGCCTGGAATCGGTGTTGATCGAGGTGCGCAACGACCTGCTGCGCACGCCTGAAGACGTCAGTCGCTTTACCGAATACCTGGCACCGCTGTTGTAAAGGAATCGCTTCAAATTCGCAGCTTGCAGCTGCTTTCATCCCAAGGAGAAAGGCTTCATGGAAATAGAAGAATTCGGCTACAAGCAAGAGTTGAAACGCAGCCTGTCGCTGACCGATCTGGTGGTGTACGGGATGATCTTCATGATCCCCATCGCACCGTTCGGTGTTTATGGCTACGTCAATGCCGAGGCACCGGGGCTGGTACCGCTGGCCTACATCATCGGCATGGTGGCGATGCTCTTCACTGCCCTGAGTTACGGCAGCATGGCTCGGGCCTTTCCGATTGCCGGTTCGGTTTATTCCTACGCGCAACGGGGCCTGAACCAGCACGTAGGGTTTATCGCCGGTTGGCTGATGCTCCTCGATTACCTGCTGATTCCGCCGCTGCTGTATGTGTACGCGGCCATGGCCCTGAATCATTTGTACCCGGACATTCCGAAGGTCGGTTTCATCCTGGCCTTCCTGGTCAGCGCGACCTTCGTCAATTTGCGGGGCATCACCTTCACCGCGCGGATGAACATCCTCTTTCTGCTGGCGCAATTGGTGGTGCTGGGGATTTTCCTGTTTTACGCCTGGAACGCGCTGCACAGTGGCGGCGGTAACGGTCAGCTGACACTGGCGCCGTTGTACAACCCCGAGACATTCAACTTCGCCCTGCTGATGCAAGCGGTGTCGATTGCGGTGCTGTCGTTCCTCGGGTTCGATGCGATTTCCACCCTCGCCGAAGAGATCAAGGGTGACCCGGGCCGAAGCGTCGGCAAGGCCGCGCTGATCACGCTGGTGGTCATGGGCGTGATCTTCGTCGTACAGACCTGGATTGCGACAGATCTGGCGGCCGGCATGGGTTTCAAATCGGCTGACACGGCGTTTTATGAAATCGCTGAACTCGCGGCCGGCAGCTGGCTGGCAACCCTGACCGCCGTGGCGACGGCGCTGGCCTGGGGCGTTGCGGTGGCAATCACCTCTCAAGCAGCGGTGTCCCGTCTGCTGTTCGGCATGGCCCGAGACGGCAAGCTGCCAAAGGTACTGGCCAAGGTTCATCCCAAACACAACACGCCGTATGTGAGCATCTACCTGGTGGCCGTGCTGTCGCTGGTGATCTGCTACCTGTTCATCAACTCGGTGGACACCCTCACCTCACTGGTGAACTTCGGCGCACTGAGCGGTTTCATGTTGCTGCACCTGACGGTCATCAACTACTACTGGCGGCGGCAGAAATCCGGACAGGTGATCCGTCACCTGATCTGCCCGGTGATCGGTTTCATCATCGTCGCGGCCATCATGTACAACATGGGCGTCGATGCACAGAAACTCGGCCTGATCTGGATTGCCCTGGGCCTGGTCTACCTGTTTGTACTCAACAAACTGGGCACCAGCACGGTACTGCCCGACCCAAGCAACGGCTGACAAGAAAAAGAGCGGCGTCTGACAAAAAATCAGGCGACCGCTGATTTAACGCGTGGAAACCGACAGTGATAGTCAGGTTCGGTGCCAACCGCCGAACCCTTTGATACAGGAGTGCATCCATGCTGGTCTTACGCCCAGTCGAGTTAACCGACCTGCCCCAGTTGCAGCAACTGGCGCGCGACAGTCTGGTAGGCGTCACGTCTTTGCCGGACGACACCGAATGCCTGCGCGAGAAGATTCTCGACTCCTGCGCCTCATTCGAAAAAGACGTTGAGGGTCATGGCCCGGAGAACTATTTCTTCGTGCTGGAAGATCTGACCCGGGAGCGTTTGGTGGGCTGCTCGGAGATTCTTGCCACCGCCGGTTTCAGCGAGCCGTTCTACAGCCTGCGCAACCGGCATTTCACCAGCGCCTCGCGGGAGCTGAACATCGAGCACGGCGTGCCCGCGTTGTCGTTGTGCCACGACCTCAGCGGCCATACCTTGCTGCGAGGTTTTCATATTGACGCAGCGCTGGTACGCACACGGTTCTCTGAACTGCTGTCCCGGGCACGGCTATTGTTCATCGCCGCCCACTCGCAGCGATTTTCCGAAGCCGTCATCACCGAGATCGTCGGCTTCAGCAGCGATGAAGGGCACTCGCCGTTCTGGGATGCGGTGGGCAAGCACTTTTTCGACCTGCCCTACGCCGAGGCCGAGCGACTTTGCGGCCTGGAAAGCCGAACCTTCCTCGCCGAACTGATGCCGCAATACCCGATCTACGTGCCGATGCTGCCCAAGGCGGCGCAGGACTGCATCGGCCGCATCCACCCCGATGGCCAGGAGGCCTTCGATATCCTCGAGCGCGAAGGCTTTGAAACCAACAGCTACATTGACCTGTTCGACGGCGGTCCGACGTTGTATGCGCGCACTCCCGGCATCCGCTCCATCGCCCAGAGCCAGACCGGCACGGCGAAACCGGGTGCGTCCATCGATGCCCTTGGCAGTTATCTGGTGAGCAACGATTCGCTGAAGGACTATCGCGCCATCGTCGCCGATCTGGATTACCAGGCCGGGCAACCTGTGGGGTTGAGCGCCGAGATGAGCGCCGCCCTGAACGTGACCGAAGGCAGCCCGATCCGGCTGATCGCCCTGTGAGCATCACCCGGCCCCGCGCCCAACGACAGCGCCCGAGCGGGCGTGCAGAAGGAGTTGCATCATGATTGTCCGCCCGGTTCACGTCACCGACCTGCCCGCCTTGCTGAATCTGGTGCACCAGGCCGGCCCCGGCTTCACCACCCTGCCGGCCAACGAGGAACGCCTGACTCACCGGGTACGCTGGGCCCAACGAACCTTCGCCGAACAGGTCGAACGCGCCGATGCCGATTACCTCTTCGTGCTCGAAGACGACGATCAGCAACTGGTGGGCGTCAGTGGCCTGGTGGGCGCCGTGGGCCTGCGCGAGCCCTGGTACAACTACCGGGTCGGGCTCACGGTCAGTTCGTCACCGGACCTGGGTATCCGGCGACAGATTCCGACGTTGTTCCTGAACAATGAAATGACCGGCCAATCGGAGATTTGCTCGCTGTTTCTGCGACCCGATCAACGCCAGGGCAATAACGGTCGATTGCTGTCGTTGGGGCGCTTGTTGTTTGTGGCCGAGTTTCCGCACCTGTTCGGCGACAAACTCATCGCCGAACTGCGTGGCAGCGCCGACGAACAAGGCTGTTCACCGTTCTGGGACAGCCTGGGCCGGCACTTCTTCAAGATGGATTTCAGCCACGCCGATCACTTGTCGGGCCTGGGCAGCAAGTCGTTCATCGCTGAACTGATGCCACGCCAACCGCTCTACACCTGCCTGCTCACCGAACAGGCCCAGGCCGTGATCGGCAAGGCGCACCCGAACACCGAACCGGCCCTGAAAATCCTCACCGCCGAAGGTTTTGCCCATAAGGGTTACATCGACATCTTTGACGCCGGTCCGGTGATCGAAGCCCCGGTCTCGACTATCCGCACCGTGCGCGACAGCCAACCGCTGGTGCTGGCCATCGGTACACCCGACGAGCAGGCCCCGGTGTGGCTGATCCACAACCGTCGCCTGGAAAGCTGCCGCATCACCGCCGCCCAGGCCAGGCAGGTGGGCAACAGCCTGATCGTCGACCGCCTCACCGCCAAACGCCTGCAACTGCAACCCGGCAACTCGGTACGCGCTGTGCCGCTGCTCAATCAACAACAGCAGTCGGTGGCGGCGTGACCGACGGTGGTCCGTCCGCCTCTGCAAATTCGTCATCATCCTTCCCCCGCTCGCGTGATAGCCTTTTGTTCCTTCGGCGTTGACACTTTTGCTCAAGCCCTTCCATTCCCATTGCAGTGGTGGAACTCATATGTCCAGGCTTTCTCATCAAGATTTGCGCCGTAACTTTCGCGAGCTGTTCGCCTCCAACGCCTGCTATCACACGGCGTCGGTCTTCGACCCGATGTCGGCCCGCATTGCCGCTGACCTGGGTTTTGAAGTGGGGATCCTGGGCGGTTCGGTCGCATCGTTGCAGGTACTGGGCGCCCCCGACTTTGCCTTGATCACCCTCAGCGAGTTTGCCGAGCAGGCCACTCGCATTGGCCGCGTTGCCCAACTGCCGGTCATCGCCGACGCCGACCACGGCTACGGCAACGCGCTCAACGTCATGCGCACCATCGTCGAACTCGAACGTGCCGGTGTGGCCGCCCTGACCATCGAAGACACGTTGCTGCCCGCCCAGTTCGGCCGCAAGTCCACCGACCTGATCGGGGTGGCGGAAGGCGTCGGCAAGATTCGTGCGGCACTGGAAGCCCGGGGCGACTCGGAGATGGCAATCATCGCCCGCACCAACGCTGGGATCCTGCCGGTGCAGGAAGTCATCAGCCGTACCTGTCATTACCAGCAGGCCGGTGCAGACGGGATTTGCATGGTGGGCGTGCGGGACTTCGACCACCTCGAACAAATCGCCGAGCACCTGAGCGTACCGCTGATGCTGGTCACCTACGGCAACCCATTGCTGCGCGACGATAAACGCCTGGCCGAACTGGGCGTGCGGGTCACCATCGATGGTCACGGCGCCTACTTCGCCGCGATCAAGGCCACGTATGACAGCCTGCGGGAACAACGGCAGATCTTTACTCAGGCGTCGGACCTGAATGCGACCGAGTTGACCCATACCTATACGCAGCCTGAGGAATACATCCGTTGGGCGGAAGAGTTTATGAGCGTCAAGGAATAACGGATACCACCGAAAAGATCGCAGCCTGCAGCTGCTCCTACATTGAGATGGCGTACGCCCTGTAGGAGCTGCCGCAGGCTGCGATCTTTTGATCTTGCCTACATCGCGGTATTGAACTCCACCTCCCGCTGCAACGCCCGCACCTGAACCACATCCAGCATTGCGCACACCTCGCGCATCAGCAGATGAACCGCCCGGGTAACGCGCGTCAGATCGCAATCGGAAATGTCTTTAAGGTTCAGGCTGGACAAGGTGTCCGCCAGATCGCGAACCACGGTGAAGCGATGCGCAGCGCAAGCGGTGATGTCGCTGAGTTCTTTGTGAGTGTTGATGAAGAGCACCGGGGTTTCGGCGTCGTAGGTGTCGATGGGGAGGTAACGGGGCATGACTTGGTCGAACATGGGTGTAACTCCAAATAGAGCAACCACCGTTCGCGGCCAAGCGAATTAGGTGGCAGCTGTGTGCGGGTTGGCCGACCGGCAACCCATAAATCCGGCACACCCGAGGGTGTCCCGCGCACAGCTGCCATAACACGATGTTCAGACGTAAAAAGGTCCAAACAATGACACTGATGCGTTTGGGTGACCGACCGGCCAAGGTCGTTCGCGGTGTTTTCCGCGAGCCCGAACTATAGGGGTCGATGCCGAAACGCGGCAACAGGGTACGTCGTAGGAAACGTCTTGGAAAGTTGTGCGCCACAAGTTGATCGTTCCAGAGCGTGGGAACGATCACGATTCACACCGAATCAAGTAATGGGTGATGCAGTTCGCCATCGCCGCAACAGATGACGCGGTTACGACCGGTGGCTTTGGCTTCGTAGAGCGCCTGGTCGGCATCGTTGAGCCACAGGGTCGCGTCGGTGTGGGCCGGGTTGAAGGCGGCCAGGCCGATGCTCAGGCTGACTTTCAGCGCCGGGCTCTGCTCATAACCCAAGGTGGCGAAGCGATCACGCAGGGCATCCATGACCGCCGCAGCACTCGTGAGCGGAAGGTCCGGGAGGATCACGCAGAACTCGTCGCCACCGTAGCGCCCGGCAACATCCGCCGCGCGCAAGTTCTGCTTGAGCATTTTGCTCAGCTGGCGCAGGACAATGTCCCCGGCGACGTGGCCGTACGTGTCGTTGATGGATTTGAAATGGTCGATGTCGATCAGCGCAATCGCCCCGCCCTGCTGCTGACGTTTGCAACGCTGGAATTCGACGTCCAGTTGATCCTTCCAGGCGCCATGGTTCAGCAGGCCGGTGAGGCTGTCGGTGCGGCTCAGGGCCAACAATTCACGCTTTTGTCGACCGAGGGTGTAGGCCTGGCGGAAGCAGATCCAGCCCAATGCCAGCGGATACAAACACATTAAGGGTAGGCAGGCATACAGCTGCATTTGGCTGGTTTGCGGGATGAATGCGGGGGTGAAAATCAGCAGTCCGACACCTATCCCGAGAATCTGCGCCACGGTTCCCGCCAACAGGAAACGCAAACCGCCAATGGCCACATTGTTCATCGCCATCATGGCCAGGGTCGTCGCGCCAGGCAGCGGATTGAAGTGCATGGCGGCGACCCAAAAGCCGCCGAGAAAGGCGTCCACCAGCAGGTTGCGGTGTTCGGCGTGATAAGGCACTTGCGCGCGGCGCGCCCATTGATAAGCCAGGTGCGGCCAGAGTATGGCGTTGAGCAGCATCGCCACCCAGACCCACGGTGCCGGGTTGAGTGGATACATCGCCGCGCTCACGAGCAACAGCCCCAAAGCTAATCCCAGGATTCGCGATGTATAAAGCCTCCTGGCCAGTGAAAGTCCTTTTCCTCCCGTTTTTCCCATAGGAGCCTCTGCGCCACAGAACGGAACCTGAAAACACAGGGTTTCAAGTGTGGTGAGAGTCTATCAGGGCAACAGCAAATAGCCATCACCGGCTGGCGGTCTGAAAACCAAGGCATAGCCATGAGGCGGGCGCCCAATGTTTGGCTATACATGAAAGGAGGGTTCGATCAATAACGATAAAAAAGGAGGCCCATGCAGACCTTTCAAGTGTTGATCATCGGCAGCGGTTTTGGCGGCCAGTGCGCCGCGATCAATTTGCTCAAGGCAGGCATCGGCGATTTCCGCCTGCTGGAACGGCGGGACTTTTTCGGCGGCACCTGGTGCCAAAACACCTACCCCGGTGCCGCGGTCGACGTGCCCTCGCCACTCTATTCGCTGTCCTTCGCGCCCTACCGCTGGACGCAAATGTTCGCCGAGCAGGCCGAACTGCACCACTACACCCAGTACGTGGTGGAGCACTTCGGCCTGCGAGACAAGGTGGAACTGCAGGCCAATGTCGAACGCATCGAATGGGACGACGACGGCAAACGCTGGGCGGTGCACACCGCCAGCAAAGGTACATTCCATGCGCAGTTCCTGATCAACGCCACCGGGCCGCTGAGCCAACCCGTCGTTCCGCACTTCGAGGGCCAGGAGCGGTTTCAGGGCAAGACTTTTCACACCAATAATTGGGATCACACCTACGATTACCGGCAAAAACGCGTGGCCATCGTTGGCAGCGGCGCCAGCGCGGCCCAGGTGATTCCGACGATTGCCCCGGACGTCGAGCATCTGCATGTGTTCCAGCGCACGCCGCACTGGGTATTGCCTCGGGCCGACCGTGCCTTTGGGCCATTTCAGCGATGGTTGCTGGGGCTCAAACCGGCCTACAAGCTGTTGCGCTGGATGATCTACTGGCAGTTCGAAACCCGGGTGATTGCCTTCAAATACTCACGGCCGGCAATCCGTCTGGTTCAGCAACACGCCCTGCGCTTCCTCAAACGGCAAGTGCCCGATCCGGAACTAAGGCGAAAACTGACGCCGGATTACGCAATCGGCTGCAAACGGATAATCATCTCAAGCACCCTGTACCCGGCACTCGGTCGCAGTAATGTGACACTACACAGTCGCGAACAAGGCATCGCCGCCATCGATGAAACCGGCATCGTCACCCAGGACGGCCAACACATCGATCTGGACCTGATCGTCTGGTCCACCGGCTACGACGCCACCGACGGGGTGATTTCCTACCCGGTCACCGGCAAAAACGGCACACAGCTCAAAGCGTTCTGGGCCCAGTATCCGCGGGCCTATCTCGGCACCAGCCTGCCGGACTTTCCCAATCTGTTCATCGTCACCGGCCCCAACACGCGCATCGGCCATACCTCGGCGCTGTTCATCATCGAGTCCCAGATGAATTACATTCTCGATTGCATCCGTACGTTAAAAGAACACGGTTTGCGCAGCATCGAGGTACGCCCCGAAGCAGAACGTACCTACACTGAAATGATCCACCGGGAGATGGAACGCACGGTATGGAAGTCCGGGGGCTGCCACAGTTGGTATCAAAGCAAGAGCGGTCATGTGATTGCGATGTTTCCGGGGTTCAGTTTCAGCTATCACCGGTTGACCAGAGCGCTGAAACCCGCCGATCACATTCTGTCCTGATCACATAAAAGGAAGATGCCTGATGCTTTTGTTGGTTGTCGCAATCGCAGTTTTCGTGGCCTGGAGCTGGTTGAGCTACCCGGCCATCGGTCATTGGCTCTATGACTTGAACATGTCGATAGAGGCCAAGCTGTATGGACTGCACAAAATTGTCGTGCCGATCGCCGAAATGACCGTCTCGACCTGGCAAGGCGGGCCGTATGAAGCGTCCAGCAGCGTGCTGATGCTCCACGGCTACAGCGCCGACAAAAATATCTGGCTGCGCTTTGCCCGGCACTTTGTCGGCAACTATCGGGTGATCATCCCCGACATCGCCGGCCATGGCGAAACCGGCTTCAAGGCGGGCGGCGGCTACGACATTCCGTTGCAGGCCAAGCGGATGATCCAGTTGCTCGATGTCTGCGGCGTCGAGAAAGTCCATGTGATTGGCAACTCGATGGGCGGTTACATGGCAGCGTGGCTGGCGGCCACGTACCCGGATCGCATTGTTTCGGTGGCCCTGATCGACCCCGCGGGTGTCACCGCCCCCGAAGTGAGCGACCTGGAGCGGCATTTGGCCAAGGGCCACAACCCGTTCCTGATTCATTCACGGGAAGAATTCCAGCGCTTCTACGCCATGACCATGGCCGAACCGCCGTGGGTACCCAAGGTGGTGCTGGACGCCATCGCGCAGCGCTATGAACAGAGTCGCGATGAGCTGGAAGAAATCTTCAACGACTTCCGTGCCAGCCCGCCGATGGAGCCGAAACTGCCCGACATCAAGTGCCAGGCGCTATTGCTGTGGGGACACAAGGACCGCTTGATCGATGTCAGCAGCGTGGCGATCTGGAGCAAAGGCATCGCCGATCTGCGAGTGGAAGTCTGGGACCACACCGGGCATATGCCGATGGTGGAACAACCGACGAACACGGCCCGGCTGTATCGGGAATTTTTGGCATCGCTGCGCTCGGAACTTCCTGTGTAGCAGCCGAACACCGCGCCCCTGTAGCAGCTGCCGAGCCTGCGAGGCTGCGTTCGGCTGCGAAGCAGTCGTGAAATCAGCCACTGCGGTGTGTCAGAAGGAACGTGTGTGCAGGACTTGCGACTGCTCCGCAGCCGAACGCAGCCTCGCAGGCTCGGCAGCTGCTACAACCAGCAGTCCTTTGCAGAATGAAGTCCGTAAGATTCTTCGTTTGTCGGCGCCGCGCAAGGCTGCGATCTTTTCCCGCATCCTTTACGTCACCGCGCCAGGAATTCTTTCATGAGTCACCCGAACTTCGTCAGCCCTGACCTGATCCGCCAACGCTTTTCCAAAGCGATGTCCGACATGTACCGCGAAGAAGTGCCGCTGTACGGCGCGCTGATGGAACTGGTGGAACAGACCAACCACCACGTGCTGGACAGCGATCCACAGATCGCCCGACAGTTGAACAGCACCGGTGAAATCCAGCGCCTGGACCTGGAGCGGCATGGCGCGATCCGTGTCGGCACCGCCGATGAACTGGCCACCCTCGCCCGGCTGTTTGCGGTGATGGGCATGCAGCCGGTGGGTTATTACGACCTGACCCCGGCCGGCGTGCCGGTGCACTCCACGGCTTTTCGCGCGGTGCATGAAGCGGCGTTGCAGGTCAGCCCGTTCCGGGTCTTCACCTCCCTGCTGCGCCTGGAACTGATCGACGACCTGGAACTGCGAGCGTTCGCCCAGTCGGTGTTGGATAAACGCTCGATCTTCACGCCCACTGCGCTGATTCTCATCGAGCGCGCCGAAACACAGGGCGGCCTCACCGAACAGGAGGCCCAGGACTTCGTCGAGCAGGCGCTGGAAACGTTCCGCTGGCATCACACCGCCACCGTGACCGCCGAGCAGTACCGCAAACTCAGCGCCCAGCATCGCCTGATCGCCGACGTGGTGGCGTTCAACGGCCCGCATATCAACCACCTGACGCCGCGCACCCTGGACATCGACATCGTCCAGGCGCAAATGCCTGCCCACGGCATCACCCCCAAAGCGGTGATCGAAGGGCCACCCCGCCGTCAGTGCCCGATCCTGCTGCGCCAGACCAGTTTCAAGGCCCTGGACGAGCCTGTCGCCTTCACCGATCAAACCCAGACTCACGGCAGCCACAGCGCCCGTTTCGGCGAGATCGAGCAACGCGGCGCAGCGCTCACCCCCAAAGGCCGGGCGCTTTACGACCGTTTGCTCAACGCTGCCCGGGATGAACTGCAAGACTTCCCCAATGAGGCCAATGCCGCACGTTACAACGCGCTGATGGCGCAGCACTTTGCAGAATTCCCTGACACCGTTGAGGGCATGCGCCAACAGGAACTGGCGTACTTTCGCTACTTCGTCACGGAAAAAGGTTTGGGGGCCGATGAGCTGAAATCGTGGTCGCTGGAGGATCTGCTCAGCGGCGGGTATTTGCGGGTTGAACCGTTGGTGTACGAAGATTTCCTGCCGGTTAGCGCAGCGGGGATTTTTCAGTCGAACCTGGGAGATGCGGCGCAAACCCACTATGGCGTGCAGTCGAACCGGCAGGTGTTCGAGAAGGCGCTGGGTCGAACGACGATTGATGAGTTGGCGTTGTATGCCGAGACGCAGCGGCGCTCGATCGAGGAATGTTTCGCAGCGTCGAGCCTCGCTGTCTGAGGCGTGGCTCGAACCTGTAGCAGCTGGCGCAGCCTGCGTTCGGCTGCGCAGCAGTCGTTGTATCCGCCGCCGCGGTCTTTCAGACACACCGTGTTTGCCGGTTTTACGACTGCTGCGCAGTCGGACGCAGGCTGCGCCAGCTGCTACATGTCAGATTTAGCGGAGCTTCGCCAATAGTTCTTGTGCCGCTGCTTCAGAGGAAGCCGGATTCTGACCAGTAATCAGCAAACCATCAGTGAGCACATAACTCGCCCAGTCAGCACCTTTGGAATAGACACCACCCTTCTCCTTAAGCATGTCCTCCACCAAAAACGGCACAACCTTCGTCAGTTGCACAGCCTCTTCCTCAGAATTGGTAAACCCCGTCACGCGCTTGCCTTTGACCAGCGGCTGGCCGTCCGCATCCTTGACGTGACGCAACACACCCGGTGCGTGGCAGACGGCCGCGACCGGTTTGCCCGCCTGGTAAAACGCCTCGATCAGAGCGATCGAAATTTTGTCTTCGACCAAATCCCACAGCGGGCCATGGCCGCCCGGGTAGAAAATCGCGTCGTAATCTTCAGCTCTCGCGCTGCTCAGCAGAGCGGTAGACGCCAATGCGGACTGGGCGGCGGGGTCTTTGCGAAAGCGCTCGGTGGCTGCGGTTTGCGCGTCGGGCTCGTCACTTTTCGGGTCCAGCGGTGGTTGACCACCCTTGGGTGAGGCCAGGGTCAACTGAGCGCCGGCGTCCTTGAAGGCGAAATACGGCGCGGCGAATTCCTCCAGCCAGAAGCCGGTTTTCTTACCCGTGTTACCCAATTGATCGTGTGACGTTAGAACCATCAGGATTTTCATGTCGTTCTCCTTGAGTTCGCAGATGTTCATTCATCTCGGCGCTGAGTTTGACCTCCAGGCTGCAGCATTCGTTGCACCTGTCACCCTAGCGGTTTTACTGCCGGTTTTCGGCCAATGAGACGATTGGTCACCCGAATGATGGCCAACCGCCTTGATGCGCAAGAAGTTGCGCACTCACGGCTGCAAAAGCTCTTCCCGGGTGGCTGATCGCCCAGCCTGTCAGGCGCCTCAGCCAAGTGCGCAAGAAGTTGCGCAGCACTGCGCAATTTCTTGCGCACATTCACAGGCAATCGCGGCCGAACATTATCCAGACGATCTAAAAAACCTCTCAACCACCTGATTTATATAGTGTTACCCGTTTATGGCACGGACCTTGATAACAGTCAGGCACCCACCGGGCGATACCGCCTCCCGGGCACCCTAACTTTTAGCAAGGAGCACATCCATGGCTACACCAGCGTACATGTCCGTCACTGGCGAGAAACAAGGTCTGATCACTGCCGGCGCATTCACCGCCGACTCGGTTGGCAACACCTACCAGGAAGGTCACGAAGACCAGGTCATGGTTCAGGCTTTCAGCCACGACGTGATCATCCCGCGTGACCCACAGTCCGGCCAACCGACCGGTCAGCGCGTTCACAAGCCAGTCGTGATCACCAAGGTCTACGACAAGGCTTCGCCACTGCTGCAGGCGGCTCTGACCTCCGGCGAGCGCATGAGCGAAATCGTTATCCAGTGGTACCGCACTTCGGCTCAAGGTACCCAAGAGCACTACTACACCACCAAACTGGAAGACGCGATCATCGTCGCCATCAACAACAAAATGCACAACTGCCAGGATCCGTCGAACTCGCACTTCACGCACCTGGAAGAAGTGCAATTCACCTACCGCAAAATCACCTGGACCCACGAAGTATCCGGTACTTCGGGTTCCGATGACTGGCGTCAGCCGGTCGCCTAACTCAGGCCGACCGTCTCAAGCATCGGCCAGCTCTGCTGGTCGATGTTGTTTTCGCCCTTCCAGAATTTTGCGTCTGCTGATTCCTTTTTCCGGTCTTGGCGAACGCCGCAGCACTGCACGAGGAACAAGGGATGTTCGCGCCGGCCAATCAAACTCACTTTGCCCTGACTATCGAAGGTCTGGATAACGATCTCCAGGTGCTTGCCCTGCAAGGCCGGGAAGCCATCAGCCAGCCTTTTGTGTTTGAGGTGGAGCTGGTCAGTGAACAGCCGTCCCTGGACCTCGAGACCCTGTTGCACAAACCAGCCTTTTTGCAGCTCTCGCCTGACGGCAGCGGCATTCATGGCCAGATCTATCGCGCCGCCCAGGGTGATTCCGGCAAACGCCTGACCCGCTACGCGGTGACCCTGCGCCCGCACCTGTCCTACCTGGCGCACCGCATCAACCAACGCATCTTCCAGAACCTCACCGTGCCGAAAATCATCGGCAGCGTCCTCGAAGAGCACGGCATTCAAAGCAATGCCTACGAATTCAAAGTCGGGGCGATTTATCCGGAGCGCATTTACTGCGTTCAGTACGATGAATCAGACCTGCAGTTCGTTCAGCGTCTGTGCGAGGAAGAAGGTATCCACTACCACTTTCAGCACAGCGCCACGGCCCACAAGCTGGTGTTCGGCGATGACCAGACGGTGTTCCCGAAACTCGCGCCAGTGGCCTATCAGCAAGACTCCGGCATGGTCGCCAACGACCCGGTGATCAAGCGCTTCGACCTGCGCCTGGAAACCCGCACCAGCCGCACCACCCGCCGCGACTACGACTTCGAAAAACCGCGCCTGACGCTGGAAAGCGAGAACCGTGGCGACGCCCTGCCCGACCTCGAAGACTACGACTATCCCGGTCGCTTTATCGACCGAGAACGCGGCAAGCACCTGGCCAAACGCGCCCTCGAACGTCACCGTAGCGACTTCCAGCTCGCCGAAGGCAAAAGCGATCAGCCGTTGCTGGTCAGCGGCCATTTCCTGGCCCTGACCCAACACCCGAAAGCCAAATGGAACGACCTGTGGCTGCTGACCGAAGTCCTCCACGAAGGCAAACAGCCGCAAGTGCTGGAAGAGTCGGTCACCAGCAGCACAACTAACCTGAAAGACGATTTCCACCAGGGCTACCGCAACCGCTTCCAGGCCACCCCGTGGGACGTGCCGAACCGGCCACCGCTGACCCAGAAAAAGCCGCGCATCCTCGGCAGCCAAAGCGCCGTGGTCACCGGGCCAAAAGGTGAAGAAATCCACTGCGACCAATACGGTCGCGTCAAAGTGCAATTCCACTGGGACCGCGAAGGTCAGGCCGACGACAAGACCAGCTGCTGGCTGCGCGTCTCCTCCGCCTGGGCCGGCGCCCACTACGGCGGCATTGCCATCCCGCGCATCGGCATGGAAGTGCTCGTCACCTTCCTCGAAGGCGACCCCGATCAACCGCTGATCAGCGGCTGCCTGTACCACAAGGAAAACGTCGTCCCGTACGCCCTGCCGGCGAACAAGACCCGCAGCACCTTCAAAACCCTGAGCTCCCCCGGTGGCGGCGGTTACAACGAACTGCGCATCGAAGACAAAAAGGGCCAGGAACAAATCTTCCTGCACGCCCAGCGCGACTGGGACGAAAACGTCGAGCACGACCAGAAAATCCGCGTCGGCAACGAACGCCACGACACCGTCGAGCAAAACAGCTACAGCGAATTCAAGGCCGAAGAACACCACACCGTCTACGCCGACCGCAAAGTCGAAACCCGCGCCAACGACCACCTCACCGTGGGCGTTAACCAGCACATCAAAGTCGGCACCGGGCAATTCATTGAAGCCGGCCAGGAAATCCACCTGAGCAGCGGCATGAAAGTCGTGCTCGAAGCCGGCAGCGAACTGACCCTCAAGGGCGGCGGCAGCTTCATCAAGATCGACGGCAGTGGCGTCACCCTGAGCGGGCCGGTGATCAACATGAACTCGGGTGGAAGTCCCGGCAACGGCACCGGCGCCGCACCACTGATGCCCGGCGTGCTGAAACAGGCGGATGCCGACAAGGCCGGCGCGGTCCTGACCCCGGCGCAGATCAATACGCTCAAACGTAATGCGCCGTTCTGTGAAGAGTGTGAGAAATGTAAGGCAGGTGCTTGTGCGATCTGATCTTTTGACCCCGCAGGATTGGCTGGCGGAACGGCCGTTGCAGGCTAATGAACGTCTCTATTTGATTGTCAGTGCGGCCACTGATGCCGAAGCGCTGAAGACGCTTTATCAGGTTGAGCCCACCACCCAGGTCACCCCGATCTGGGGCGGTACACCCTACGCAGCCTGGCAACCGGTGATGCCCTACCTCACCGAGGTGAAACCCAACTCAAACTTCCTACCGTGGATCGCCGAAACCGATGCGCAGGACTGGGGCTGGCTGGCGGTGTCCACCAGTGCGCCGGACGTTGTGTTTGAGCATCTGCGCAGCCTGACTCAAGTGCGGATGCCGGATGGGACCGAGGTGTTTTTTCGGTTTTGGGATGGGCGGCATATTTGTCCGATTCTTGAGGGATTGGGTGATACGGCGGGAGAAGTGCTGCCGGTGTTTGATCGGTATTTGATTAATGGGCGAAGCCTGGAGGTTGGGCCGAGGGTGGTGCCGCCGGCGAAGGATTGGCCGTGGTGGGAGGTGCCAAAGGTATTGCTGGATGGGCTGACAAAGCAAAATCCATCCACTGTGGTCGGCAACATGATGCAGTGGCTGAAGGAGGATCATGCCGATTTGTACTTCTCGTTCCCTGAATCCAACCTGCGAAAAAAAGTGACGCGCTTCGTGAAACGCACCCCACTCACGGAAGAAAACTACACAGGGCTGCTGAAAGCCCACTTGGAAAATGAGGTGGCCGCATGAGCATTTTGATGGGTTCGATCGTTGGGAACCTCACAGCAAAACAACCAGACGCTCAGGTCATCATCAGTGATTTCAAGAAGTGTATTGTTGACTACCGTGCCAATGCCGAAGCCTGGTACGGCAGCGTGCTGGATGCGGAACAACAATTTCAGGTCGGTGACGAAGTCGGCACTCAGGACAAAGACAGCAAAGACAAAGTCGACCTTTACGCAAACTGCCCAGCCAATGGCAAGCTCAAACTGGTTCACAGTTTCGAGTCTGCGCGTTTTGTCCCTATCGGTAATACACCGGTTCGGTTGGCGCCTGTGGCTGACGGCAAGCTGTTTGGCAAAAATGAAATAGGTCAGGCGATCACCAAGACGATCCCCGCCAGCGGGATTCTGGAAGTCGAAGGTCTTACGCCAAACCAGCAATACAAAATCACTTTTTTTCCAAACCCGACTCCCGCGCAAATCGACACCTTGTTCAACTCTTATCAGGGCGTGATCGGTGACCTAAGTGGTTGGCTGCAAACCCAGTGGAGCACCGATTTTCTGCCGCTCTGGCAGGCGCATAACAGCGCTTCCATGGCTGGCCGTCTCATGCAAGATCTGGAAGCGGCCTGGAAAGGTTTCCTGAAAGCGATCATGAGTTTATGGGGGGATATCAAAAACCTCTACAACCTGGTCGCGCATCCTCGCGAGAATTACGAAAAACTGAAGAAGTTCTTCACCGAGGAAGAAATCAAGCGCATCTACAACGCCTCGGCCGAAGCGATTCACACCGCCCTGTTGATCGCCAGTGACGAGCCATTGATGTGGGTCTACGTGGCCGCGATCATGGCGTGGGTCAAGATGTTGCCGCCACAAACCTGCACCGAAGTGCTGTCCGAACTGACCACTGAAGTCCTGCTGAACATTCTGGTCGGCATAGTTCTGACCGGTGGTCTGGGGCTCGCGGTACGAGTAGGGACAAAGGCACTCAATGCCACGCAAACCGGTGGCAAGGTGCTGAAGCTGATCGAAGACTTCACCGGAATGCTGATGAAGATCAGCAGGAAAAACGCCACAGCCCACACCGAAGCCGCCAGACCATTGCTGCTCAACGGCAATTCAGCGGTCAATCAGGCACGCAAGGCTAGCATCGAAATCGCCGCCCCCAAGCCGGCTGTGACCGCAACAGCACCAAAGAAAAAGCCAAAGGTTACCGGTGGAAAGGTGGAAACCGATGCGCAGATCCATGCGCGCGGCAAAAAAAACAACACCACGCGCATCGAACAAAAAGAACCGGTCGACAACGCCCCCGATCAATCGAAAACCCTCGCCGACAAACCAGCACAATGCGCTGATAAAACCTGTACCGACGGCGAACCCGTGTCGATGGTTACTGGCGAGGAATTGCTGACGCTCACCGATGGCCAACTTGACGGCCTCTTGCCGCTGGAATGGACGCGCCTGTACCGCAGCAGTGCAGTCGAAATCGACAGTCGCCTCGGTTTTGGCTGGAGCCATTCGCTGTCCCATCGTCTGCAACTGGACGACGAAGGTGTGCTGTGGACTGACAATGAAAACCGTCAGACCCGTTTCCCGATGCCGACTGAGCAACGTCCGGCTATCACTAACAGCCTGGCTGAAGCGGCTATTTATCTCGGCGACGCACCGGGCGAATTGATCCTGACCCAGGCCGGTTCAAAAGCACGTTTCTACCTCTTCCGCGCCGGTCGCCTGATCACCATCAGCGATGCTTACGACAACCAGTTGCACATCAGCTATGACATGGTCGGCCGCATCCAGCGTATCGATAATGGCGCGGGCCGCGCCTTGTTTCTGCGTTATGACGACCGCCATATCTCTGCAGTGGACTATCAGCAGCAGCGTCCCGAGTACAACGAACGCGGCGAGCGACAGGATCCATGGCAGACGGTGCAGACCCTAGTCACGTACCACTACAACGAGCGCAATCAGCTCGTGTGTTCCACCAATGCCGCCGGTGAAAGCGAGCATTATCGATACAACGACCAGCACGTCATTCTCGAGCGTCAACTGGCGGGTGGCGCCAGTTTCTTCTGGGAATGGGAACGTGGAGGCAAGTTCGCGCGTTGCGTCCGTCACTGGGCAAGCTACTCGCAGCTGGAAGCCCGTTACGTATGGGACGACAAAGGCACGGTTACCGTCCTCAATGCCGACGGTAGCGAGCAGGTGTACGTGCATGACGAGAATGCACGACTGATCAGCGAAACTGCTCCCGATGGTGCGCAAACGCAAAAAGCTTATGACGACGAAGGTCGTCTGATCGCTGAAAAAGACGCACTTGGCGCCGTCACCGAGTATCAGTACAACGACGCCGGGCGTTTGATTGCAGTTGTTCCTCCAGAAGATGAACCAACCCGTTACAACTACTACGATGGTCAACTCATCGATGTGCAACGCGGCAGAGCTCGCTGGCAGTACGAGCGCAACCGCCAGGGTGATATCACCCAACAAACGGATCCCCATGGCAACGAAACCCACTACAGCTACGACCGTCAGGGTCGCCTGTTGGAGATTCGTCACCCCGATGGCAGCCGTCACCAACTGGGCTGGAACAATCTCGGCCAACTACTGGAAGAACGCCTGCCCGATGGCGGCCAGCGCAAATACCGCTACGACGCGTTGGGCCGACAAATCACACGACAGGAAGAAACCGGCGCCATCACCCACTACCAATGGGATGCTGTTGATCGTCTGACGCAAGTTACCCTGCCCGGCGGCGCCACCCGTGCGTTCACCTACAACCCGTACGGTCGCGTTACCGCCGAACGTGATGAACTCGGTCGCGTGACCCGTTACGAATACGCCGATGGTCTGCACCTGGTCAGTCGCCGCATCAATCCGGACGGCAGTCAGCTGCGTTATCGCTATGACAATTCTCGACTGCTGCTGACCGAGATCGAAAACGAACGTGGCGAACACTACCACCTCGATTACCACGCAAACGGCCTGATCCAGCAGGAAACCGGTTTTGATGGCCGCCGCACCGCCTATGAATACGACCTCAACGGCCAGCTGCTGAAGAAAACCGAATTCGGCGACGACGGCAGTGAACTGGCCACTGAATACCAGCGCGACGCTGCGGGCCGCTTACTAGTGAAAACCTTGGCTGACGGTGAGGAAACTCACTACAGCTACGACGCCCTCGGTCGACTCGTTAACGTCGATGACGGCAACTGGCCGCTGGCGTATGAATACGATCTTCAAGACCGCCTCATCACCGAACATCAGGGTTGGGGCACCCTGCGCTATGAATATGACAAGCTCGGTCAACTGAGCCACTGCCGCCTCCCCGATGGCAGCAAGCTTGATTACCGCCACCAACGCGGCGGTCAGCTCAGCAGCATCGACCTCAACGGTTCGCGTCTGACCACTCACCAGTTCAACGCCGGTCGCGAACAGCAGCGCCAACAAGGGCTGTTGCTCAGCCAATACCAGTACGACGAACAAGATCGCCTGCAAGCCCACAGTGTCAGCCAACAGGATGGCAACCTGTTCCATCGTCGCTACGCCTATGACGCCAATGGCAACCTCGTCGGCATCGACGACAGCCGCAAAGGCAATCGCAGCTACCACTATGACCCGCTCGACCGCCTGATCAATGTCCGTGGCAGCACCCCGGAAAGTTTCGCCCATGACCCGGCCGGCAACTTGCTGGGCCAAGGCGATCAACCCAGCGCGAACCTGGCGAACGTCAAAGGCAACCGCCTGCTGATGCAGGGCGACCGCCATTATGACTACGACGCCTACGGCAACCTGATCCGCGAACGTCGCGGCACCGGGCAAAAACTCGTCACAGAATACCGTTACGACTGCCAGCACCGCTTGATCGGCGCCAGCCTGCCGGGCGGCAGTATCGCGTCCTATAAATACGACGCCTTCGGCCGCCGTATCGAAAAATCCGTCGACGGCCACGCCACCGAGTTCCTGTGGCAAGGCGAACGCCTGATTGCCGAAAGCGCTGACAACCGCTATCGCAGCTACATCTACGAACCGGGCAGCTTTCGACCTCTGGCGATGCTCGACGGCGAAGGCCCGCTGAAAGCGACACCCTTCTACTACCAACTCGATCACCTCGGCACCCCGCAAGAACTCACCGACTACAGCGGTGACATCATGTGGTCCGCGAAATATCGCGCCTATGGCAACCTCGCCTCTTTGGACGTCGCCGAAATCGACAATCCGCTGCGCTTTCAGGGGCAGTACTTCGATGCCGAGACGGGCTTACACTACAACCGGCATCGCTACTACAATCCAGGGACTGGACGGTTTCTGACGCCGGATCCGATTAAGCTTGCGGGTGGATTGAATAACTACCAGTACGTGCCTAACCCTACGGGGTGGGTGGATCCGTTGGGGTTGAGTGGGTGTCTGGATAATGGCTCCACTCCATCAAGCACGGTAAAAAATCCGGCTACCAATACGACAGTGAATGAAGGAGCCCCTAACGCCCCCGAGGCACGCGATAACTCCGCCCACAATGTGGCTCTCTTTGAAAGACAACGTGCAGGTTATGCTGCACAAGAAATAAAAGCTGCTCAGCCAATAGATAGCGCTTTGAAAGAGGATCCGATGCATAGGGCACCAAGCTATGTCGTTGACCAGATACATGATAAAGGGAGAGTATTCCCACTGAGGGGCGGAGATGGCACAAACAATACGCTTACACAAATGCCGGGGACGATGAACGATAGACAGGGAATTTTTGAATGGATCGTAAATTCAAAAATGCAACTTACCCATCAAAGATTTATCCCTGAAGGAAGAATAACCGGCACACCAAATCAGATCCCATCCAAATTACCTAAGTAGAAAAAAATGAAACCACTACTACTTGATGGCCACTACATATATTCAAAAACACCATGGCTTAGTTGGAGGGAACTCTTTTTTGGACTTGAAAACGGCTATATAGATGAAAAAGGAGTATCGGAGTATGCTTGTGATGCGTTAACAAGCACATCTCCAGCAGAAGCAGTTGAACTTGCCTCACTAGAGCCACAAGAAAACTACTTAGTACGCGACATACTAAAATTACTGACTGACAAATACTCACCAACAGAATCAAACCTCACGAAGCCCTGGATCTTTTTATTGCTTTCATTTTTACTGGAGAACAAAGAAAACTATAACGACCCCCTTGGAAAGGTAGAAGAGTTGTATGCAGACTTTGACTATCCAGAAGAAATTGCACCCTTTGTCAGATACATGCCTTCACCCGAAGGAGTAGAAGGATCTGAAGAGCTATTATTTGAAAACTGGAGAGCTGCTTTATCAGATTACAAATCCATGTTTGCCCAACAAGACAGGATCCACAACGGGGACTGAAAAATGGAACTGTATGGATACTAGAAAAATCATTGAGCGCGGCGGAACAATCACATTTGATGATATATCCCGCCTGGATCAGCTTGCTGACACTTCCATGATCATTGATGATTTAAAGGAGGACCTATTCCAAGCCGTCTTCCCTCATGATCAGATCATTGATATAGGCTGGTACCCTGAGTTCTGTGAAAACGGTACATTTAGAGTTTCTTTAATAAAAGCCTACGACTGGGAGCATCCGACTTTCAGCGACAAAGCCAGAAGCTGGACAGAGCTAAACAAAGCAATTCTCAACGTTTTAAACGAATTAGAAATATAACATCCAACAAAAAAACACATCCTTCACAACATAAAAAAACAACAAAACCAGCATCCCCCCTAAAAGTTTATAAAGCACCACCAAACAAAAACAACAAGCCGAATACAAAACTGCATAACGGAGTAAGGCAATTCAACAAGGAGTCAGAAAAATGAAAATAATCTCGGCACCATTGAACCCCGAAGCGATGAAACGTTTAGATCTAGATGAGTGTCTGCCAGGGGATCTTGAGGAGTTTCAACTATCAGAGGAGCAATACGTTCAACTATCGCAATCAGGAGTGATTGAAAAGATAAATCCATCTTTAGGAAAATTAATAGACGAGTACGAAGACGAAAGCATTCAAGGGCAAGCAGAACTAAGTACCTTGCTTAATATATTGAGCGATGCAGCCGAACACACAAAGCTCGACAGCATAGAAAAAATAATCTACCTAAACAGGTTGGCTCTACACAATAAGACTGGTTTGTTTTTTTATTTTTAGATCCAGCGATATCTCCCTCCCCAAAAAACAAGAAAGCAAATACAAAGGGGAAACGTATATTCTGAGCATTCACAAAATAAATTTGACCTTTTGGGATCCTAACATGCAAAAAATCTCACGAGTCAACGCAATTTACAAACTGAGCAAAAAACTTTAGATTCACTCGATAACGAAGCGCGCGAATCGCAGCTATTGAACTGGTGGGGAATTGACGAGAGCGACGAAGAGTTTTCTTTACTATCAAAAGAAATGCAACATCTACTACTATCTAATGATGAACCTCCGAGCGATGTGCAGAACATTCTGCATGACGAGTTGTTATTGATTGCCTTTGCCTCGACGTACAAAGGAGTGACAAATTCACACATATCAAAGTCCATGATAAAAATGGGGCTTGGAGAGTATGAAGTATTCGGAATCATCGAACCATTGGAGGCCTGTCCTTGCTGTGGTTATCGCACACTCTTTTCAAGAGCAAACTACGAAATTTGCGACTTATGCAAATGGGAAGATAATGGCGTGGTCGATCCTGAACAATACAGCGGCCCAATTCATATGACACTCGGAGAGGCGAAAGAAATATTCGTGAAAAATATGAATATATTGCCTTTAGTGAAGTGGACTATATAAAAAACTACAACAGCAAGAACAAAAAATGTCGATAGCCTCCCCCAGCCGCTGCAACCTCAGCGACCGGTTTTGACAGACCGAACACGATCAAGGCATGCAAATGCCGCTTTGCAGCTCCGTTGCTAGGTATGCGATCCATGAAGCACACCTTCCGTCAGATGCGCTTCCCGTTTACCGTGGCATTTCCGGCGAGCAGTTCCACGGCAGCAATGCTTCATAGT